>USCC01000067.1 GCA_900553035.1 uncultured Rhodospirillaceae bacterium
GATGGGACGGGCGGGTGCCGGGAACAGAAGGGGTGTCCCCTGCTTTGTCCGGAGAAGATTGTTACGTCGGATGGAACCGCTACAGCGGAAGACTTCCTTGTCCCAGCCGGGACAAAAGGCGGCCGGTGGTGTGGCGGATCGGGGAGGACTCAAATGGTCTGCGGACGAACATGTGAATTTGAAGAAGTCATTTTTACGCCCTACAACTCATGGATCGATCCCGGATCAGTCTATGTTCCGCAGGATGTGTCCGGAAGCTTTCATGTTCAAGGGACGTCCTCTGTTTTGGGAAACGCATTTGTCTCTTATTCCGATATTGTAGGAAATGTTATTATCGGCGGCCCGGACTGTGATACCCCAATAGGCTCCCCCTTTGTCTACAGATCGGCGGTCATAGGGAATAATATCAGGGTCTACGGCGACACGACTATAGAGAACTGCACTGTTGGAGGTAATGCGCAAATCTCTGGCGGAAGAATTTTTGGGAGTAGGGGCATAAATCCAGGAGAAGCCTTCAGAACGGACTGTAATATTTTTGACAATGCTTTCATTGGCGGAGATGTATACCTCAAGTACAATACCGTCAAAGACCAGGCCGCTATTTATGGAAAGGCGAGGGTTGTAGGTTCTACGATTTCCGGAAACGCCCGAATTTACGGAGAAGCCACCGTTTACGATGCGACCGTTACCGGCGATGCGAAGGTTTGCGATGGCGTAAGCATCTCTGGTATGACCTTGTCCGCCTGTGACAAGCGCTACTGTTCCGACTGTCCGTAAAAGAACCTTTACGGCCGGGAGCGACTTCCGTCCCCGGCCTTCATTTCCCTCAACATTCGCAGGCAGGCGCCGACATCATTCGCGGGAAGTTTCAGAATATCCTCATCGGGAAGCTCCCACCACTTCAGCTCCAAAAGCGCCGCCACCGTTTCCTCGTCAAAGCGGTATTTGATAATTTTAGCCGGAACACCGCCGACAATGGCATAGGGCGGCACATTGCGGGTAACGACGGCTCCGGACGCGACAACTGCCCCGTCGCCAATTTCAACCCCGTCCATGATGACGGCGTTCTGTCCGATCCAGACATCGTTTCCAATGACAGCGGGTTTGCTGTGCCGGAAATCATAAAATGATTTCTGTCCCTTCAAGGCGTAATCCGGCAGGTAGGTATGGGGATGCGTCGACAGGAAATGCAGGGGGTGCTGCGTCGGACAGATCATGACATTCGCGGCAATGGAGCAGAATGAACCGATTTTCGTCCGGGAATCGCCGCATGAAAAATTCGACCCGACATAGCTGTGACGCCCCAGCAGGTCGTTCACGCCCGAAAAATAGCGCCGCACAGCATGGCGTTTTTCCTTTGAGGGAATAAAAGCGCACAGAAGTTTGATCAGAAAACGTTTCATCCGGGGAATATCCTTTTAAAAATCAAGTTTTTTCATTTCTTCACGGGCACGGGAAACACTCCGGCGCCCTTTCCGCACAACGCCTGTCACGTTTGCGTAATCGTCCGTCCACAGATTTTTCAGCCGTGGTTCCGGCAGATCCCGCCATCCGGCGTCGGCATGCCGGAGTGTTTCAAGCGTTTGCGCGGAAGGTGTCAGGACGGCCCAGTATGTTTTCGTCCCGTACGGCGGATTATCGCTGATGTACAGGGCACCGTACAGGCCGAGTTCCCGAGCCGCCGCCGACAGGACGCGATCCAGATCCAGTAGACGGTTTGAAATATGGAACAGAAGTATCCCGTCCGGCGTCAAACGCTTCAGATACAGGGCGACAGCTTCCCGCGTCATCAGATGAGTCGGAACGGCGTCCGACGAAAAAGCGTCAAGGACAATCAGGTTAAACGGCTGTTTTTCACGAGCCAGCAGGACGCGACCGTCGCCGATTTTGATTTCAGCGTCCGGCGTATGGTCACGGACATAGGTAAAAACAGGCGCCATACCGCGGCTGAGCTTTGCCACGCCGGAATCAATTTCAAAATACGTCCATTTCTGCCCCGGCAAAGCATACGCCGACAGCGCTCCGGTGCCCAGACCGACAACGCCGACGCGCCACCCGGCGGATTCCGAGTCAAAAGCTCGGAAAACAGATCCCGCTCCGGAAGACGGCGCATAGTATGTCTGCGGAATCTTCCTCAGTTTCGGCGAAACAAACTGCAGGCCATGCAACGTCCGTCCGTGGAACAGGATTTTCTGTGTTCCCAGAGGGCTTTCGTGGCGAATGACCCGGGTGACGCCGAAAAAGCTCCGTTCCTGCAAAAGGCGGGCGTTGAAAAAGGAATGCGGGTTTCTCGGTGCAAAAACATAACTTCCGAAAAACACCAGCGCCGCTCCCATAAGAGCATACCGCAGCGGATACGCCCGCGTGGCTGTCATGAACGCTCCGACCATGGCCAGAACCAGAAGCTCGGCCAGTTCCTGTTCAAAATCGTCGGAGGAATGCGCCACGGCAAACAGGGCAAAGGACAGAAAGAACACAAACAGCGGATAAGCAAAATCGCGCCAGATATCCTGCATTGAACGGCCTTTGAAAACCGAGCCGGGACGCAGGAGCAGGGCGAACAGAAAAACAACGGCGTATTCGAAATAATCGCTGAAAATCAAAGGAGCCACAAGACCGTTGAACCCCCCCGCCAGGGCGCCCCCGATCGCCGTACAGAAATAAAAAACCGTCAGCCGTCCGGGTTCGGGGCGGCTTTCCGACAACAGCCCCAGACACGTCTGGCTCATCACATAAAACACGAACAGATGCGGCACGATCAGACGTTGCGGCATGAAGGACAGCAGGAACATGATAATGAACAGAACAGCCGCCGCCGGCTGCATTTTCAGAACAAGGTCCAGAACCCGTCTGTTCCACGGCGAAAAGGCAAGGACATATGAAAACAGATAAAGCGCCAGCGGGATAATCCAGAACAAAGGCGTCGGGGAAACGTCCGTCGTCACATATGTCGTCACGCCCATCATCAGGCTGCACGGCGCAAACGCCAGAGCCGTCCAGTAAAACAGGCGCGCAAAAGGCGTTTTTGCCGCCGGCCGGGACTCGGGTGTTTCAGCCGGACGCGAAATGAAAAGGCATATAAAAAGCAAAAGCGTATACCCCGCGAAGACGAACGACCAAACGTCTTCCTGTCGCGCGACACTCAGGTGCGGCTCGACCAGAAAAGGATACGAAATCAGTGCGCACAGGCTGCCCAGATTGCTGACGGCATACAGGAAATAAGGGCTCTGACGCGGTTCAAGACGGCCATACCAGACCTGCAACAGCGGCGACATCGCGGACAAAAGAAAAAACGGCAGTCCGGCCCCGGCCAGAAGTGCGCCGATCAGTTCGGCGTTCACAGAAGGCGATGCCGCGTCCAGCGCTCCGATACCGACCGGCAGAAGGGCAAGCGCCCCCAGAATCATCACAACCTGAACAACGCCCTGTCCCTTTGGTTTGCGCTGGACGGCACAGGCATAGGCATAACCGCACAGAAGCAGAACCTGATACGTCATCATGCAGACGTTCCATACCGACGGCGAACCGCCCAGCTGCGGCAGAACGGCTTTTGCCAGCAGGGGCTGCACCGAAAACAAAAGGAATGCCCCCATAAAAACGGTCGCCGTAAACAGGAAAACTTCCGCCCGCCGCTTTACGTCCGTCCGCATGCTTCCTCCTTGGAATTCTTTTCAAAACGGTTTTGATTTTAACCTCCTTTTTATTGTTTTTGTCTTAAATTTTTATAAAAATCCCTTTTCCCGGTTCTTCGGGCAGAGGCGAAACGAAGGAACAGTTTTTTCATGTCGCTTTCTTTTTCCTATCCGGCGGCGATTCCGGACGGCGGATACAATGAACTTCTGGGGCCGGACGGCCTTCCCCGTCCGCAGTGGCGCGCCTTTTTTGACGCCGTTGAAGCCGACGGCCCCGAAAAGCTCCCCTTTTATGCCGAACAGTCGGTACGCTACATGAACGCCGACACCGTCCCGGACGGCTCGGAAAAATACATGCACGGCCTGATTCCGTTCCTGTTGTCCGCCGAAGAGTTCGCCCGCATTTCCGAAGGCCTGATTCAACGGGCACACCTTTTGAACCGGACGCTGGCCGATCTGTACGGTGAACAGACCCTGATTTCCGACGGCGTCCTTCCCCCCGGCGTTGTTTTCGGACATCCGTCCTACCTGCCGGCTCTTTTGGGCATACGACCGCCCGACGGTATCTTTCTGCGCGAATACGCCGCCGAAATCGAACGCGCCCCGGACGGACGTTTCTGGGTCGTCGGCGACGAAACCCAGATTCCCAGCGGTTCGGGGCGGACGATTAAGAACCGGCTGGTTCTGTCGCGCGTCATGCCGAAAATATACGCCCGCACCGCGCCCCGGCGGATTGTGGACTTTTTCCGCTCTCTGCGCCGTCACCTCATCAGCTTTGCGCCGACGCCGGAGAAATACAAGGTTCCCTGCATTGTCCTTTTGTGCCGGGGGACGCAGGACGCCCTGTCCTATGAAGATGCCTTTTTCGCCCGCAACCTTGGCATCAGCGCGGTTCAGCCGGGCGACCTGTCCGTACGGGGCAACATGGTTTTCCTGAAAAACACAAGCGGCCTGAAACAGGTTGACGTCATTCTGCGCCGCATCGACGACGATCTGTGCGATCCGTTGGAACTGAAAGGCTCCTCCCTGTTCGGCGTTGCGGGCCTGGTCGAGGCAGTGCGCGCCGGAAAAGTGGCTCTGGTCAATCCGCTCGGCACGGGGCTGGCTCAAATCCCGGCATTAAGAGCCTTCATCCACGGCATCAGCCGTTTTTTCAACAGAGAAGACCTGCTCCTGCCCTCGGCGGCGACATGGTGGTGCGGGCAGGAACGCGAACGGCGCTTTGTCCTTGAGAACAGAGCAAACCTGCGAATCCGCCGTGCTTCGGACGGAAAGGAAGTTGCGCCGACCGACGAAGAGATCCTCGCCGCGCCCGAAGCCTATGTTGCCGAGGAAAGTGTTCTGGCCTCTTCCACGCCCGTCCTGCGCCGCGGAGAAATTGTCCCGGCTCGCGTACGTCTGCGTTTCCACCTGATTTACGACAATGGCGAATACCGGGTGATGGAAGGCGGGTCGGCCTTCACGCGCACGGACGGAGCCCTGAGCGTCCGCGACATCTGGATCCCCCGGACAGACAAAGAAAAAATGGAAACCGGAGTCATCCTGCCCGCCGAAATGCAACCCCGGATGAAACCGATCCGCACAACGTTTGAACTGACCTCCCGGACGGCTGACAACATGTTCTGGCTGGGACGCAACCTGGAACGAAGCGAAGATCTGACGCGGCTTTTGCGTGCGACGATCCGGCGCACCGTTGACAGCCCCGAAATTCCCGAACCCGACGATATGGCGACCCTGTTTTCCATTCTGGCGCTTCTGGGGCACCTGCCTTTTGGCGATTTCCGGAACCCGGAAACACAGAGGGCCGCCCTGTCCGCCCTGCGTGAAGTCGTCTGTTCCCCGGATTATGCTTTCGGCCTCCACAGCCTGTTTTCCCGAATGAAGGAAATGGCCGATCAGTTGCGTGACCGTCTGTCAATGGATACGTGGGAGATTTTCACCCATCTTTCCGTTCTTCTGCCCGAAAGAAAGGCCGACGGGCGCATCCTTTTGAACCGGCTGAACGCCCTGATTTTGCAACAAAACGCCCTGAGCGGCCTGATCCGCGAAAACATGACGCGCGAGCACAGCTGGCGCTTTATGGAAATCGGGCGCCGCCTGGAACGCGGGCTGCACGTGCTGAACCTGATGTCCGGGGTTGAATTCTGCGCCAACAGCGGATTCAACGCCGCTCTGGAAACTTTGCTGGAAGTATCGGACAGCCGTATGACCTACCGAGCCCGGTATATGGCCGTGCCGACGGTGCCTCTGGTGTTTGACCTTCTGATCTGCGACGATACGAATCCGCGCGCGTTGATTTATCAGGTGCTGAAACTGCGCCAGAACATCTCTGTCATGGAGCGTGAAAGCAACATTGAAGGTCTGTTCCGACCCGAAATCGAAATCCTTGAAGACATTCTGGACGGCATCCGGAAAATCGACGTCATGACACTGGCCGAACATGCGCCGGGGCCGGGCGAGACCGTCCTGATGACGCCCGCTGTCACCGCACGGCTGACGGAGCTGAAAGGAAAGCTGGCGGCCTTTTCCGATACCCTGACCCTGTCGTGCTTTGTCCATGCGGCTTCAACGCGTCAGGGGCCTTCCTACGCGAAAGGAAAAATGAAATGAGCGACGCCCGCTATCATGTCCGTCATAAAACGATCTACGGCTACAGCCTGCCCGTCACTCTGTCGCATCATCTGGCTCGCCTGAAACCCCGCGAAACAATTCATCAGCATATTTCCGCCGCGGTCGTCACGGTTGATCCCGAACCGGCTTTCATCACAAACGACCGGGACGCTTACGGCAACCGCACGACTTTTTTCATTGCGGAAACGCCCCACACGTCCATGACTGTGACTTCCGAATTCACGGCGGAAATCACCGCTCCCGAACTCCCGGAGGCCGCCGGAACGGTATCATGGGAAAAAACCCGCGACATCCTGTCGGTGCCGGGAACACCCGCCCTTCTTGAAGCCGCGCGGATGGCTTATCCGTCCGTTTTCATTCCGCCGCCGTCCGATGAAATAAAAGCCTATGCCGCGCGTTCCCTGGCTCCCGGCCGCCCCGTGCTGGAAGCCGCCGAAAATCTGATGCACCGGATTTTTGCCGATTTCATCTATGACCCTGCCGCCACCAGCATTGCCACACCGGTCAACGACGTTCTGCGCCTGCGCCGCGGTGTCTGTCAGGATTTCGCCCACCTGGCCATCGCCGGTCTGCGCTCGCACGGACTGGCCGCCCGGTATGTCAGCGGTTACATCCGAACCTGCCGTTCCGAACCCGTGTCTCAGGCGGCCGATATTGAAATGATCGGCGGCGACGCCTCGCACGCCTGGTTCGCCGTATACGTGCCCGGATTCGGGTGGGTTGACCTGGATCCGACGAACAACATGTATGTCCAATCCGAACATATCACCGTCGGATGGGGCCGGGACTTTGATGACATGAGCCCGATCAAGGGTGTCATGACCGGCGGCGGCCGTCATACCGTCACGGTTGACGTTTCCGTCAGGCCGTTGCCGACGTAAGGGTCGGTAGGCAATTTTTGCCTACTAATACATTGAAAAAGTTAGCTTTTTTTGTTTTTATCCGTCTCTTTTTATGCTAATCTGAAAGAGTGGAAAACGATTCGCCGAAGCCTTCATAAAGGAAAAAACAATGAAAACAATGCCCTATAACTTTTCCTATGGAACACGGACATCCCTGCCCGGCAACCTGTCAACCGCCATCAACTACAACAAAGGACTGCAGGCGCTGTACGACAACACATCTCTGGCGCTGAGCACGGGGAAATACATCAATTCGTCCCATGACAACTCGACGCTTTATTTTAAGGATATGCGGCTGACCGAACGTGCTTCGGGTCTGACCAGCGTTCTGGATTCCGTTTCGACGATTACGACGACACTGAGCTCCGTTGACGAGGCGGTGACGTCCCTGACGGATCTGGTGAAGCAGGCCAAGGCGTCGGCGACATACGCGGCGGAAAGCATCAACAAGACGGCCAAAATGGTCAGCGAGTACACATTCAAGGACGATCAGATCCTGACCGACACCGGCAGCCTGAAGGACGGTGACACGATTCTGTTCCGCACCGGAGACGCGCGGCAGATGGAAGCCTCCGTCCCTGTTGAAAAGAAAATGAAGCTCTCCGATCTGGGCATTGCGGCGGGCGACAGTTTCAACATCAAGGTCGGGGACGCCGACTGGGTTTCCATGACGGTCGCGGACGAAGACATGCGTCTGGACGCCTTTCTGGGACAGGTGACGACTCTGGTGGGTGAAGACAAGCTCCAGTACGAAATCAAGGACGGCAAGCTGACTTTCACATCGCCGGATCGTAGCCCCATTCTGGTCGGCGACCAGCATTACCTGCCCGGAACGAATGAAATCGACGAAACGAACACCGATCCGAACGTTGCTTCAAAGCTCGGGCTGGATCTGGGGCACTCGATTACGATTCGGGACGGGCAGACGGTCGAAGAATTTGCAAACGAAATTTCAGCAATTGACGGCATTGACGCGTTTGTCAACACACGCGGGAAGCTTCAGATTTCCTCGGTTTACGGCGATGATCTGGTGATCGGCGACCTGCAGGGAAAAGCCGCGGAATTCATGGGCGTCCAGGGCGGCGCCGAAGACGGCGTGAACGCGCGGCAGAAATATGCCGAACAGTACAATACCCTTTTGAAACAGATCAACGACCTGGTGAAGGACAGCCGGTTCGACGGTCTGAACCTGTTGGAAGGCGACAACATTCGCGTCGTTTTCAACGAGGAAGGTACCAGCGTCCGCACCATTCAGGGCATTCGGCTGGACACCGAATCGCTCGGACTGGAAGAGGCGGCCGGCGACTGGCAGGATCCCGCCGATATTTCCGATTCCCTTTCCCGTCTGGAAAGCGCCCTGACCAAAGTCCGTAGCGCGGCCAATAAATTCCAGCAGGATATGCAGATGGTTCAGTCGCGGGAAACATTCCTGACAGGGTTGGGCGAAACCTTTAAAAACGGCGCGGAAGTGCTGACCAAAGCCGATCTGGACGAAGTTTCCGCCCTTTTGATCGCCATTGAAACACAGCAAGAGCTTGCAATGCAGGTTACAAGCATTACACTGGATTCCAACGCCAGCATTTTATCAATGTTCTGAACATGACATACGGGGAAAAAACATGCCTTTGAAAATCGAACTGAAACCCGGGGAGCGCCTGATCGTCGGGAACGCCCTGATCACCAACGACAAAGAGCGCGTCAAGCTGTTCATCGAAGGGAACGTCCCCATCCTGCGCGAAAAATATGTCCTGACGGAAAAGGAAGCCGATACGCCGTGCAAGAAAGTGTATTACGTGTTGCAGGAAATGTATCTGGCCAAGGATCCGAAGATTCTGCATCCGGAATATTTTTCGCGCATCAAGGAAATTTCCGCCGCGGCGCCCAGCCTGTTGCCTTATATCGATACGGTGAACACGAATATCCTTGAAGGCGATTATTACGGCGCACTGAAAAACATGATGACCCTGATTGAACGTGAGACGGAACTCCTGAACCTTGCGTCGGCCCCGTCCCCCGCAAAAGAACCGTAAGACGTCTGATTTTCACCATGGCACACCCGTCGGCTCCACATCGGCCGGCGGGTGTTTTTTTCGCGATTTTTTCTTTATATTCCGTGAAAAACCGGTATAGTGTGACTTGACAGAAAAAGAAACAGAACAAGGATTTTGCACATGCATCTGTATTGTCCGGTTTGCGGCAAGGATTACCCGCTCGATACGCGCGAGCTCTGCTGTCCCGAAGGCTCGGAAGACGGCGTTCATCCCCTCATCAAGCGTGAAGACGCCGATGAACTTTCACGCGTTTTTCCGGCGGTTCTGACCAAACGGTGGAATGACGGAAAGCTGTCGTTCAGCGTTTTCCGCGAATTCATGGCCAGCTACCAGCTGGCAAACGCCAACGGAAAGGCCTCTTGGTGGCTGGAGCGTGTTCTGGCGCTTTCCAACGCCTGCGAACGTCTGGCGGGTCGCGGCTTTATCCGCACGCCGGAAATTCAGGCCGACGACCTGGCGGAAGCCATCGATCTGCCCAAAGGATCCCTGTTCGTCAAAAACGAAACGCTTCAGCTGATGGGATCGCATAAGTCGCGCCATCTGGCCGGGGCGATCATGCATCTGGAAACCCTGCGCGAAATCTCGGACAAGCCGGATGAAAAGAAAACCCTCGCGATCTTCAGCTGCGGAAACGCCGCCATGGGAGCCGCCGCCATTGCCGGAGCCGCCGGATACCGTCTTTACACCTTTGTCCCCGACCATGTCAGCGAAACGGTTGTCGCCATTCTGACAAACCTGGGGGCAAACGTTGTCAAAGTCAGCCGCGAAGGAACGGTCGGTGAAGGTGACCCGTGCAACCTGCGCTATCAGGAAGCCCTGAAAAAATTCGGATGGGTGCCGTTCACGTCTTATGGCCACGACATCTGGTCCGCCGTCGAAGGCGCCGAAACGCTTCAGTACGAATTCCTGTTCAATCAGTACCTTCTGGACGCCCCGCTGGATGTCATGGTCGTACAGGTCGGCGGTGGCGGTCTGGCCAATGCCGTCATTACGGCGAACGCCCTGTTCAAACGTCTGGGCGTCATCCGTTCGTTGCCCCGTTTCTATACCTGCCAGACGGCAAGTTGCTATCCGCTGGCCCAGAGCTATTTCATGATTCTGCGCGAACTGGGCCGAGAAGGTGTCGTAACGCTGTCGCCGGAACTGGCCATGGCTCTGGAAGGTTCTTTCGACGCAAAAGTTCTTCTGGAAAATCATCTGGGGCAGATCAAGATGACGGCGAACCTGATCTGTGAAATGTATCCGAAAATCGCTGAAGACCTTGAGAAGGTCTTTGTCAAGGTTGGCCAGAATCGCAGCGAATACTTCAGGCCTTGGGCACAGAACGTTCCCGAAAGCGTGGCCGAGGGCATCCTTGATGATACAACGTACGACGGGCTGGAAGTCATCCGCGGCATGATTGAATCGGGGGGCCTTCCCCTGATTGCGGACGAGCCTTCGCTGGAAAAGGCCCACGAACTCGCACGCCAGCATACCGGCATCGACCTTTCCGCGACGGGAAGCGCCGGTCTGGCCGGACTGCGGCTTCTGGTCAAAAACAACCTTGTCAGAAAAGGAGAACGGTGCGGCCTTCTGTTCACCGGCGTCGGCGAACGCAAATGCGACCTTCCGGTCGTCAGGGACCGCGTCTTTACGCTGAGTGCCGGAGACAATATTCGCAAACTTGTGGACTGAACTGCCGCCGTTGATTCTGCTGGCGGGGGGAAAGTCGGAACGGATGGGACAGCCCAAAGGCCTGCTTTCCTGGGAAGGCCGGCCGTGGCTGTTGTACCAGCTTGACGCCTATCGCCGAGCCGGAGGGCGGCGTGCTGTTGTGGTTCTGGGCTACAATGCCGAAGCGTATTTCACCGCTCTGCCGGAGCTTTACGGCGGGAATGAAAGCTTCCGGGGGTCGCTTCGCCTGACGGCCTGTGTCAATCGGCGGCCTGAATGGGGACCTTTTTCATCCGTTCAGGCGGGTCTTGACCATTTATCGGCGGAAAATCATCCGCGCGTTTTTTTCATGGCCGTCGACCGCCCCGCGCCCACGCCCGGAACATGGCGGCGGCTGTGTGAAGCCGGGGACATTTCCATGGCTTACCCGATCCATGGAGAAAAAAAGGGGCATCCTGTCCTGCTGTCTTCCGCCTTTGCGGAACAGGTTCTCCGCACCCCGCCGGAAGGAGCGCGCATGGATATCCTGCGTGAAAATCTGCCTTCCGGAAT
>USCC01000068.1 GCA_900553035.1 uncultured Rhodospirillaceae bacterium
TTTACATTTTAACAGACTCTAATTCCTTGTGTACCAGTTTTCGGGGACAACGCCAATCGCTTCCTTTCCAATACTGATATGCTATACTCATTCCCCCTTTCTCGCCACACACTCTTTAGTTATCGCTTCCTTTCCAATACTGATATGCTATACTTATGATGAAGAGGAAATTGGTGTTGATGAGTTATCGCTTCCTTTCCAATACTGATATGCTATACTTTAAGATTGACCGCTTGCGTCGCTCGAATAAGTTATCGCTTCCTTTCCAATACTGATATGCTATACTTAATTGGAATAAACGATCTCCATCACTTTGGTTATCGCTTCCTTTCCAATACTGATATGCTATACTGAATTTTGTGAATATAAAGAGGACTGGAGTGTTATCGCTTCCTTTCCAATACTGATATGCTATACTGTTTGCTCTATGTGGTATAATCCCCCCTATGTTATCGCTTCCTTTCCAATACTGATATGCTATACTCGTGTTGAATTTTAGACCTCAGCAGACTTTGTTATCGCTTCCTTTCCAATACTGATATGCTATACTGGGCAGGTCGCCAAGTTCATACCATTGAACGTTATCGCTTCCTTTCCAATACTGATATGCTATACTTCGTGCCGCATGTTAACGAGACAACAATGGTTATCGCTTCCTTTCCAATACTGATATGCTATACTAAAAATGTTATGGCCGATTTTATTGTAGTGTTATCGCTTCCTTTCCAATACTGATATGCTATACTTAACGCGCCAGAAAACCGGTGACCGGATCTGTTATCGCTTCCTTTCCAATACTGATATGCTATACTTCTATTACGACATTTACCCTGCTGGACGATGTTATCGCTTCCTTTCCAATACTGATATGCTATACTTGTTGAAGACATAGCCAACAAAGAGGGATAGTTATCGCTTCCTTTCCAATACTGATATGCTATACTTTCTTACTGGATGTTATCGAGTTTAACTTCGTTATCGCTTCCTTTCCAATACTGATATGCTATACTTTGGGGAACAGGCGAAAAATACCCTAAGGAGTTATCGCTTCCTTTCCAATACTGATATGCTATACTGCAAAGCACTTTACAGACGGAGGCTTTGGGGTTATCGCTTCCTTTCCAATACTGATATGCTATACTAGCGAAACATTACGAAAACGCCGTCGAAGTGTTATCGCTTCCTTTCCAATACTGATATGCTATACTTCAGTATGAGGTATATGCGAAACGTCTTTCGTTATCGCTTCCTTTCCAATACTGATATGCTATACTAGAATCGCAGTTTTAATGCCGATGCGCTGTGTTATCGCTTCCTTTCCAATACTGATATGCTATACTGTGACGATTGAAAAAACGCCACAGCAAGGAGTTATCGCTTCCTTTCCAATACTGATATGCTATACTTAAAATCAAAGAGATGTAGTCCGTATACAGGTTATCGCTTCCTTTCCAATACTGATATGCTATACTTAAAATCAAAGAGATGTAGTCCGTATCCAGGTTATCGCTTCCTTTCCAATACTGATATGCTATACTCAACAGACTGGTCAGTGTTGGCGTAAATTGGTTATCGCTTCCTTTCCAATACTGATATGCTATACTGATAACGTGGGACAGCTTTATTGCCGCGCAGTTATCGCTTCCTTTCCAATACTGATATGCTATACTATTCAATAAATTCACTCACAACGTAATAAAGTTATCGCTTCCTTTCCAATACTGATATGCTATACTGGCAACGAAAAAAGCCCTTGAAAAACAAGGGCTTTTTGCATTTCTTTCTAAAAATTTCAAAGCAAAAGAAGCTGTTCGCATCCGATTTTTTCCTCTTTTTTCGGCGAACCAATCAAAATTTCCATGGAAGCGTATTGCTTTTCCGTCACAGAAAGTATTCTAACATTTCCGTGCTCCGGAATGAAGGTTTTTAAACGCTTTTTATGTTTTTCAACCGTCTGCTCTCCTTTGCAGATTCGTGAATAAACAGAAAGCTGCAGCATCATATAGCCGTCATTGATTAAATCGCGTCGAAAGCGATTCGCAATCCGTCGTTCCGTCTTTGTTTTGACCGGCAAGTCAAAAAACAGAATAAGACGCATATATCTTTCCTCCGTCGCGCTCATTATTCAAACAGAGGCACTTTTGAAAATAAAGGAAGAGACAAGGGAGATGCGTCTTTTTCCTTAAAAGCATTCACCAGAGAAAAACATGTCCTTTCAATTGCATTTAAAATCGAAATTTCTTCCTCTTCAAAAGAGCAGTTTTTCGTCAGAACGGAAATCAATTTTTGCTTTGTCTCCCGGGTTAAAATCTCAGTTTCAAGCGGAAGATTTAAAACAATCCAGTCAACAAAAGCACGGAAAGGTTCAATCAGGTCATCGGCCAGATTATATGCGTTCAGCTGGTTTTTATGATGAACCCCAAAAGAAGGTATAAGACCCGCGCAAACCGCGTAACGGGCCACACATCCGCGCAATACGGCATATCCGTAATTCAGAGCGGCATTTTTTATATCTTCTTCATGACGTTTAAAATCATCAAAAGCCGCTTTCCAATATAAACCGGCGGCATACGCTTCGGCATTTTCAGGATCTCCAGATTGAACTTTTTTGGCAATATGTATCAGCTTATCCGCCGTTTTATGATTCAAACGCTTTAAAACCTCGGCCTGATTTTCGATTTTCCGTCGGACAATCTTCTGCCAAAGCCGTTTTTTCAGCGGCTCGGAAGAAGCGATTTGCATTGAAGCAACTGCGGCATAACGACTGTGCGCCAGATACGGCGTAAAAACACCGTTGGGCATATGAGACCCGTCACAGGAAAACAGGCAGATATTGTATTCCGCCAATTCAGACAGCAAAGCTCCCGTCAAAAGAATATTTCTGTTTTCCAGCATCATAACAGAAATATCTTCCAACGGAAGAGAAAGAGCCTCTCCTTCCTCCGGCTCGTACCGCAGCTGTCTGTTTTTAACGGAAAGCTTGCAGGCGCTTGTCATTTGAAGAATTCGCCAGCCCATTATTTTGTATCCGGATGTTTTTTATAAAAATCATTTTTCCAACGGTCCCGCCGCCTCTGTTCGGCGGATTTCGGCTTCAGAGGCAAGCGTTTTTCGGATTTCACCTCGACGTAACGCCCTAAAGGATCAACCTGGAATTTTTTTATCCTGTCCTGTGTTTTTACGCCGATCCCCTCCTTCATAAATGATCTGTCATGTCCTTCAAGAGTAATCGAAGCTGTCGCCCGATTAGCTCCCTTGTAATAACCGAAAATTATCTTCTCCCCCTTTTGAACAAAACACAAATCATCGGGAAAAAGGCTGAATTTGAACACATATGATTCATCCATCTCCAGCCATTCCTCCTCAGGTTTACCAGCCACGACCGCTTTATTCGGAAGCACTTTGGCCGCCATGTCTTTCAGGTAAACGGGGACAAGATAATATTCTTCCTTTCCGCGTTTATTCTTTTTGGAAAAGACATCAACGCGCAGCATTTCTCCGTTTCCGGCAATGCCTCCGCGAATTTTAAAGCCTGACTTTACGTTTTCCTCTTTAAATTTCCCGGACGAGGGCTTCAGTGTACATATTGTCTCCTTATGTAATTCTCCCGTCGCATTTTTCCGCGGTGAACGGGAAACGAATATTTTCGCCAGCGCCTTTTGCACATCTTCGTAAAAACCGTCCCAGGGCGCTTTCAGATGCCGCTTAAACGCCTTGTACCAGGCTTCGCCATATTTTTCGGCATACCGCTGTTTGTTTTCAAAAATCTTCGACAGATGCGCCAGATATTTGGTGTAGCCGTTTGTCGCACAGGCAATAACAATCGCATCCTGCGCATGATGAAGATCGTTTTCCGAGCGGTCTTTTTTCAGTCCCCACTGATAACGCAGAAAATCCGTCAATCCGCCGCTGCGGGACTGTACACGGTCTTTCAGGATGGCCGAAGATCCGGAAAAATCAATGCAGTCATCCAGATATTTAATCAGATATTTCGCCATATAGCGCGTGTCATTGATGTTCCGTTCCCGGAATTCGGCTTCTTTGGCGCTGAAATTTTCAATCAGCAGACGGTCTCGCTTGGCGCTTTTAATTCCTTTCATGCTCATGACCCGGCCGATAAAATCCGCGTGACTTTCGACCGGCAGGTATTCCAGCGGCGTCCGATTCGACTTTTCCCGGTTTTCCGAAGAAAAACACAGAACCTTGTTATTCAGGGAATCGTCAAGACTGCGTGAATACGGAATAATGTGGTCCACGTCGCAGTAATCCGGCTCTTTTGCCAGACGATCCAAATCAATGGAACGCCCGGAGTAGACACTTTTTCCATCCTGTTCCTCATACAGCCGGAACTTTAACAGGACTTTCAAAGACACATTCCCGTACCCCAGACGTTCCTCCGCTTTCTGGCGGGCTGCGTCTTTCAGCTCCCGGAACTCCTCCTGCGCCTTTTGTATCTTCTTTCTGTCCTGAGCGTTGTTATAAATATCCCGCCCCATTTCCACATTAATCTGATCCGGAGTCCCGTAGGTCCGAACCATGGCGTTATAAACCTTCCTGAACTGCGAAACGGCACGATTAACAACCGGAACCCTCGTCAACAGTTTCTGAGGTATCGGCGGCAGGAAAGGCCCTTTTTCCCGAGAGAAGGGTTCTCCGGTTGATTTGAAATCGTATCCGACGGCTTTACAGGCTTCGTTATATTTTTTCCCCGCCTCCATTTCAGGCAAAAGCCTGTATACGGCTTTCAAAGATAAACCGATGAATTTGGAAAAAGAAACACCCTTCAGTGTTTCAATATCGTCCGGATGAATCCCCAGCTCTTTGAGCTGACCTTCAATGTTTTTATCGTTTTTCTGAATGGCAATCACGCTGACGATTTTATCCTGCGTCGGGATATCGTATGCTTCACCGATCAGACCTTTCAAAGCATGGTAACCTTTTAAGGAATAGAATTCTTTTTCTTCCGGCGCTTTCTTATTGACAATAAGCTCTTTGGTCTTTTTGTCATATTTCGGCCGCGGGTTATATTCGACATCCGAAAACCGGAAATCGTCTTCGGAAGGAGAGTTGAAAACCTTCTGACGGATATCCCTGTATGTGACTTTTTTCCGGGCTTTCAAAAGATCAAACAGAGCGGCGCGCTCGCCTTCCGTTAAGGGACGTTTTCGCCCGCCTTCAAGGACAGACATTGAATTGATTTTCCCCAAAGCGACAAAGAACTCGGCGCTCGGAGCCTCTTTCGGCGCACGCTTTTCGTCTTTTTCAAAAGGACAGACGCCCAGCATTTTTTCCACACCCTGGACATCAACTTCGCGGTGCCGGAAAGCGATCTCTCCGAAAGCCTCTTCAAATTCGGGTGAAGCGAATTCCGACCCGAACGTACGCTGCCGGTCAAAAATCAAACCGGCTTCGCGGATAATTTCTTCGCGGGTAAATAAGTTGTCAAAACAGGCTTCCGTTTTCTCTGTGCCGTTTTTAGTCACTGTTCTGCAGAAATTCCTTTTCTTTCCGCCGCGCTCGACAAAGATCTGCGCCAGGGTTTTATTTTCATTTTCCGACAAAAGAGCTTTGTTTTTACTCAGCGCCTCCAAAACCTTGCCGCCCTCTTCCTCTTTTTCCTGAGCCTTTCGGTAAGATTTAAATCCGCGGTGCTTGGCCAGATGCAGCAAAACGCGAGCCAGCTCTTCTCCGGACAGGCGACGGCTCAGCCCCTGGACGCGCAGATCCCACACATCGGCAAGCGGGACGTTTTTACGAACAAAGTCCGTTTCCCCGACAAGCCCCTTTTCGACGAACAGTTTTTTCAAATCTTTTTTTCTCAGGGCTTTCCGACGGCAAACACGGCGCGCCAGACGTTTCTGACGACGCGGCATTGCAAGAGATTTTCCATCTTTCGGATTTTCCGCCTCCGGAAAAGTACGGACACCGGCGGCGATAATCTCTCCGGTGATTTCTTCCTGTTTTTCGGGATCCTTATCATCATCAATATCAACGACCGCCCACCCCAAAGATGAAATACCGACATCAAATCCGAAAACACGTTTTTTCATTAAATGCTCCTGTCCGGTTCATGATTATAAAAAACAGTTTGCACTTTTATAAATTTTATGGCAAGATGTTTGTACTTTGTAATAGTTGTTATTCAGTGTCCGTATTGGAAAGGGAGCGATAATAATCTATTATAGAGTGGGGCTCTGACGATCTGTCCCTGCGGACAGGGTAGTCATCCCCTTTTTATTTTGTCGGCGCGGAACCGGGCAAAGCATCCGGGCGTATCCCCTGCGCACCGAAGAATCCCTCCGGCCTTGAAGCCATTATAATTCCTTTTATTTCAATATGTTTTATTTGGTTTTTCAAATTATAGGCATGTATAAAAATCGCCTTTGAATTAGAACGGCATTATTTTAATTTCGTACCGTTGCCTTTTTATGATATTTTATACGCAAAGGCCTTTTTATTAATGGAATTCGACATGACCCCCTTTATGAAAAAAATCTGCGGCGCCGTCCTGGTTCTGGCTCTCATCCCCGCATGCCAGAAAAAGAAAGAAGCGCCGTCTCCCCGGAATACTCCTCTGACCGTCACGGCCGTTGAAGTTTCGCCCCATGAAGTTGACCTTGCCTTTGAATACACCGGAAAAGCGCAGGGCTCCAAGGAAACCGAAGTCCGCGCCCGCGTCGGCGGCATTCTGATGAAACGGAATTACGTCGAAGGCGCCAAGGTTAAAGAAGGGCAGCTTTTGTTTGAAATCGACCGCGAACCGTACAAAATCGAAATGGAAAAAGCCAAAGCCCAGCTTGATCAGCAGAAGGCCCATCTGAAGGCCGCCGAAAAACAGTGGCAGCGTTCAAAAACGCTTGGGGAAAAAGGGTTCGCCAGCAACAAAGCTCAGGATGACGCCGAAGCCCGCGTGCTTTCCACCCGTGCTTCCATTGCCGCCGCCCGAGCCGCTTTCGAAGATGCGAAACTGAACTATGAATACACACGGGTCACCGCGCCGATCAGCGGAATCACCAGCATGGAAGTCCATTCCGAAGGGACGCTGATTTCAACGCTCGGCGATAACAGCCTCCTGACCACGATTACGCAGGTTGATCCGATCTATGTCGTCTTTTCGGCTTCTGACAACGAGCTGTTCCGGCTCGCGGACATGATCAAGAAAGGGCTGATTCGCAACCCGCGCGGCAGCGGGGAAATCAGAGCCAGAGTCCAGTTTGCCGACGGTTCGCTTTACGAAGAAGACGGTATGATCAACTTCGTCAATCCCTCGATTGACCAGGCCACGGGCACACTGAAACTGCGCGCCACATTTGCCAACCCCGGACAGAAGATCATCCCGGGGCAGTTCCTGCGCGTTACGCTGGAGGGACTGACCCGCGAAAAGGCCTTCACCCTGCCGAAGGAAGCTGTCCTGCAGGGAGCAAAAGGCTCGTTTGTATATGTCGTTGACAACGCAGGTAAAGTCGCCGTACGTCCGGTCAAAACGGGCTATACGGCCCAAACGGGTGAATGGATTATTGATGAGGGACTGGAAGAGGGCGACACCGTCATCCTTGACAACTTTGTCAAGCTCCGCGCCGGAATGCCCGTCCGGGTCAGACCTCCTGAACCGACCGCTTCTGAAACCGAAGAATAGGAATACGCCATGTTTTCAAAATTCTTCATTCAGCGCCCCATCTTCGCGACCGTGCTTTCCCTGATCATCGTGATCGCCGGTCTTGTATCCATGAAAGTCCTTCCGGTCGAACAATATCCGAACATTGTTTCACCGGAAATTCAGATTACGGCGGTTTATCCCGGAGCAACGGCAGACGTCCTGGCCGATACGGTGGCCGCGCCGCTGGAACAGGCGATCAACGGCGTCAAGAACATGATTTACATGTATTCGACGGCAACGGCCAGCGGCTATCTGACCGTCGGCGCGGTTTTTGAAATCGGCACCGACCCGAACCAGGCGACAATCGACGTCAATAACAAAGTCCAGAGCGCCATGTCGAACCTGCCTTCCGAAGTCACCAAGCAGGGCGTGACCGTGCAGGAAAAATCAAATAACATCCTGCAGATTGTGGCCATGAAGTCAACCTCGGAACAGTATGACACCGTTTATGTCAGCAACTATGCCCTTCTGAACATTCTGGATGAAATCAAGCGCATCCGGGGCGTCGGCGACGCCTCTTTGTTTGCGACGCAGGACTATTCCATGCGCATCTGGCTTAATCCGGAAAAACTGGCGGCGCACGGGCTGACCTCGGTTGACGTCATCTCGGCGGTGCAGGAACAGAATTCTCAGTTTGCGGCCGGCAAATTCGGCGAAGAACCGATGCGCGAAGACACACCGTACACGTACAGCGTCAATACAAAAGGTCGGCTGGTGGATGAAGAGGAATTCGGCAACATCATCCTGAAAACGAACCGAGATAACGCAGTTCTGCGCCTGAAAGACGTCGCGCGCATAGAGCTGGGATCGCAGGACTACAGCGTTTCTTCAAAATTCAACGGCGAAGAGGCCGTCGCCTTTGCCATTTACCTGCAATCCGGAGCAAACGCTCTGGAAGTCTCGCGTCAGGTGCGGGAAACAATGGAACGCCTTTCCGCAAATTTCCCGGACGGCATTACGTACTCAATACCGTATGACACGACCATTTTCGTCAATGTCTCCATCAATGAAGTGATTCATACGTTTTTTGAAGCCGTTATCCTGGTCATTCTGGTTGTTTACCTTTTTCTGCAGAATTTCCGTGCGACGCTGATTCCGATTCTGGCGGTTCCGGTCTCGATTATCGGCGCGTTTGCGGGAATGTATGCGCTTGGCTTTTCAATCAACCTTCTGACGCTTTTCGGATTGATTTTGGCCATCGGCATCGTGGTTGACGACGCGATCATCGTTCTGGAAAACGTGGAACGCCTGATGAGCGAAGAACACCTGACAGCCCGCGAAGCCGCCATTAAAGCCATGCGGGAAGTGTCCGGTCCGGTGGTCGCCGTCGCGCTGGTGCTGTCATCGGTATTTCTGCCCATTGCCTTTCTGGGCGGCATGACCGGTGTGATGTACAAACAGTTTTCCGTCACAATCGCCGTGTCCGTTTTAATTTCCGCCTTTGTCGCCCTGTCTCTGACGCCGTCTTTGTGCGCTCTGCTGATCAAGGATCATCCCAAAAAGCCCGGCGGTTTTTTCAAGGCGTTCAACCTGTTTTTTGAAAAACTGACAAACGGCTATGTTTCCATGGTGCGTTATTTCCTGCGCCACCGTTTTCAGGCCCTTTTTGTTTTTGCTCTGATTGTCGCGTCCATTATCGGGCTGTTTAAAATCCTTCCGGGCGGGCTGGTTCCGAACGAAGACCAGGGCAACCTGCTTATTTCGTATCAGATGCCGCGCGCGTCTTCCCTTCCCCGCACCGAAGCGTTTACGGACAAAGTCTCGGCTCTTGTGGGCAAAGACCCGAACGTAACCGACGTCCTGACGATTAACGGCTTTGACATGCTTTCATCGTCGCAGTCGACCTATTCAGGCATCAGCTTTGTCATTCTCAAGGATTGGGAGCAACGCAAAACCCCGGAGCAAAGCGCCGACGCACTGGTTAAAAAGTTCACGGCCGAGGGAATGTCGTTCCCCGACGGCATCGGTTTTGCCTTTTCAATGCCCCCGATCATGGGGATGAGCACGACCGGCGGCTTTGAAGCCTATATCCAGAACAAGTCCGGAAAGACGTATGACGAGCTGATGAACAAAACGAACGAATTCCTGGCCGAGGCATCCGGAAGCCCTGTCCTGTCGGGTGTCCGGACGACATTTTCGACGGCCACACCGCAGTACCGCATTAATCTGGACCGGGAAAAGACGCGGGCAATGAATATCCCCATTAATTCGGTTTACACGGTGATGCAGTCGACATTCGGTAGCCTGTACGTCAACGACTTCACCTATTTCGGCCGCAATTTCCGCGTCACTCTGCAGTCGGAAGCTGATTTCCGCCGTTCGCCGGACGACCTGCACTATGTATACGTCAGATCAAACGCCGGCGCCATGGTGCCGCTTGATACGCTGGTGTCTGTTGAACGTATCGCGGGTCCGGAACTGATCAACCGCTTCAACATCTTCCCGGCCGCGAAAGTTCTGGGTGATCCGGCGCCGGGCTACAGCTCGGGTCAGGCGATTGCCGAAATGGAGCGTATCGCGGACAACGTTCTGGGCACGGATTACGCGCTGTCCTGGATTGGTTCGGCTTATCAGGAAAAGCTGGCCGGCGGATCCAGTACACAGGCGTTTGTTTTCGGTCTGATTATGGTTTTCCTGATTCTGTCGGCGCAGTATGAAAAATGGTCTTTGCCGTTTGTCGTTCTGCTGTCCGTTCCGTTTGCGATTGCCGGCGCTTTGTTGGCGACATGGGCGCGCGGCCTGGCCAACGATCTGTATTTCCAGGTCGGGCTGGTCACCCTGATCGGCCTGGCGGCGAAAAACGCGATTCTGATTGTGGAATTTGCCGTCATCAAGGCGGACGAAGGCCTCTCTTACGCCGAAGCCGCGGTAGAAGCTGCGAAACTCCGTTTCCGTCCGATCGTGATGACTTCTCTGGCATTTACGTTTGGCGTCATGCCTCTGGCCCTTTCGACAGGGGCCGGTTCGGGCAGCCGTCACGCCATCGGTACGGGCATGATCGGCGGGATGATTTTCTCGACCTTCATCGCAACGATTTTCGTTCCCATGATGTACGCCATTATCAGCGAAACGTTCGACCGGAAAAAAGAAGGATAAGACCTTTCGGACACTTTTCCGCCCCTTTCGGCCCGCAAAGCCGGAAGGGGCGTTCTGTTATTCCGAGACCCTTTTCAAAGCCAGAGCCAGTTCATGAAAAGAGGAACCTGCCGCGCCCAGTCGGCTTCGCAATGGCCACCGCCTTCCTGCCGGAACAGATAGGGCTGAACGCCTTTTCTGTAAAGACGGTCGTTCATGGAACGATTGCAGGATGTCATAATCGCCTTTCCCTTTGCCGAACGGGTTTCATTGCTTCCCCAACTGAGAAACACTTTCGTATCCGGATTGAAATCTTGTTCGGCAATGGCTTCGCGCAGCTCCTTTCTGCAGAAAGAAATGGCCGACGAAACGCAGGCCGCTTTGGAAAAAACGCCATTGAACCGGATGGCCGCGTACAAAGCCATCAGACCGCCCATGCTGCTGCCGCCAATGGCCGTGTTGGCGCGGCCAGGCAGGGTGGGGT
>USCC01000069.1 GCA_900553035.1 uncultured Rhodospirillaceae bacterium
TATAGTCGTTGTCGTCATTTAGACGGTTGGAATGACGTCATCGTGGACGACGGCACGGACACGGTGAAAATGCGCGCGGGGTTCCCGAATCCGGCACAGCAGTTGATTTCCGGCCAGTTCGTTTCCGTTTTGATGGAATACGAATCGCCGGTCGCGCGGGTCGTCATTCCGCAGGCGGCGCTGATGTCGTCCGCAACGGGCAAGTACGTCTATGTGCTTGACGCCCAGAACAAAGTCATCAATCGTCCGGTTTCGGCCGGCGTCCCTCAGGGGAAGGACATTGTGATTCTGGACGGCGTGGAAGAAGGCGAAAAAGTCATTGTCGAAGGACTCCAAAAAGTCCGGCCGGGTCAGGAGGTCATTATTGACGCTCCGGCGGCCATGCCGAAACAGGAAAAGGTTCCTTCCGGAAGCAACCGCTAAGGGGAAAACGTAAATGTTCTCTAAAATTTTCATCAGCCGCCCCCGTCTGGCCATCGTTATCTCTCTGGTGATTCTGATCGCCGGCCTGATTTCGATCCGGACAATTCCGGTGGCGCAGTTGCCGGACGTTGTCCCGCCTTCCGTTTCGGTGTCCGCGACCTATCCGGGCGCCAGCGCGGAAGTGATCGAACAGACGGTGGCGCAGGTCATCGAATCGCAGGTGAACGGCGTGGATAACATGATTTACATGGAATCCACCAGCGCCAACGACGGTTCCTATTCCCTGACGGTGACGTTCGCTCTGGGAACGGATCCGGACATGAACACCGTTAACGTTCAGAACCGTATCAACCAGATCAGCAACAAGCTTCCTTCGGAAGTGCAGCAGCAGGGCGTGACGGTTAAAAAGAATACGTCGTCCATGCTGATGGCTTTCGCGTTGTATTCTCCGGACGGTTCGCGCGATACGAACTTTCTGGCGAACTACATGACGTCCCGAATCAAAGACGACCTGGCCCGTGTGACCGGCGTCGGCGAAGTCAACACCTTCGGCGATATTGACTACAGTATGCGCGTCTGGCTGAACACCGAACGTCTGGCCAACCTCGGGTTGACCAACTCGGATATCATTTCGGCGATTTCGTCCCAGAACATTCAGCCCGCGATCGGTTCGATCGGCGCGGCTCCGGCTCCGGCAGACCAGCAGCTTCAGCTGACCCTGAAGTCCTCGGGCCGTCTGAGCACGCCCGAAGAATTCGGCAATATCATCATCCGGGCGAACAAGGAGGGCGGCCTTCTGCGTCTGAAGGACGTTGCCAAAATCGAACTGGGCACGACGTCTTATTCTTCCTACATTCAGTATAACGGCCGTACGGCTTCGGGCGCCATGATCAACCTTGCTCCGGGGGCAAACGCCGTGAACGTTGCGAAAAACGTCAAGGCGGAACTGGAACGCATGAAGAGCTTCTTCCCCGACGGCGTTGACTACGTCATCATTTTCGATACGACGGTGTTCGTCGAATCGACGATTAACGAAGTCTTTCACACCGTTGTTGAAGCGTTCATCCTTGTTCTTCTGGTTGTTTATCTGTCTTTGGGCACCTGGCGCGCCACTCTTATTCCGGCGGTCGCCGTTCCGGTGTCCCTGATTGGTACGTTCATCTTCATGGCGCCGTTCGGCATTTCGGCGAATACGATTTCGTTGCTGTCGATCGTGCTGGTCATCGGTATTGTGGTGGACGATGCGATCATGGTCGTGGAAAACGTCGAACGTGTGATTGAGGAGGAACCGGATATGTCGGTTCCGGACTGTGTGGCCAAGGCGATGAGTCAGATTACCGCGCCGATTATCGCGATTACGCTGGTTATTCTGTCCGTGTTCGTGCCGGTCGCGTTTATTCCCGGCATTTCCGGACAGCTGTACATGCAGTTCGCGATTACGGTGTCGTGCTCGATGATGATTTCCGCTCTGAACGCCCTGACGCTCAGCCCGGCGCTGTGTGCCGTTCTGCTGCACCGCGAGGAGAAAAAGCAGCGCGGGCTTGTGCCCTGGGTGATGGCTCAGATTGACAAGGGCCGCGACGGGTATACGAAAATCGTCAAACGTCTGGTTCGCCATTCTTCTCTGTCCATTCTGATCATCATTGCGGTGATTGCGGGGGCTTTGGGAATGAATGAAATTACACCGTCGGGCTTCCTGCCGGACGAAGACCAGGGCGTTGTCATGATTGACGTTCAGCTGCCCGAAGGCGCATCGCAGGATCGTACGATCGCCGTTCAGAACCAGCTGTATGATATTATCCGGACAAATCCGGCCATTCAGAACGTCATGGAAGTCGCCGGACACAGTATGCTGGGCGGCAACGCGTCCAACCTGGGCATGATGATTGCCGGTCTGAAACCTTATGAAGTCCGTAAGGATACGTCCATGCAGGTCAATGCGGTCATCGCGGATCTGCAGGCCAAGTTCAATCAGGTGCAGGGCGCTCTGGTCCGTGTGTTCAACATGCCGGCCATTCCCGGTATCGGCATGGCCAACGGCTTTGATTACCGTCTTCAGAATGCCAGCGGTGAAACGCCTCAGGAAATGGAAGCCGTGATGGGCCGGCTTCTGATGGCGGCGAACAAGGATCCGGAACTGGCGATGGTTTACAGCATGTTCAATACGGCGACGCCGCAGCTGTACGTCGAACTTGACCGTGTCAAGGCCCAGATTTTGGGCGTGAACATCAATGACGTTTATGCACAGATGCAGTCAACGCTGGGATATTACTATGTCAATGACTTTGTCCTGGCGGGCAAGGTGTATGAAGTGAACATGCAGGGGCAGGCTTCGGATCGCAGCCTGGAAAGCGACGTGTACAAGATTTACGTCCGCAATTCCAAAGGCGACATGGTTCCCCTGCGCTCTCTGATCAAAATCAAACCGATCCTGGGACCGCAGATTCTGACCCGCTACAACAACATGATGACGGTCAAGATCAATGGTTCCGGCGCCGCGGGCGTCAGCTCGGGGCAGGCCATGAACGTGATGGAACAGCTGTCCCGGGAAGTCCTGCCGCGCGGGTATGAATATGAATGGACGGGCATGTCCCTTCAGGAACAGGAAGCCGCCGGTCAGACGGCATCCATCCTGATCCTGGCTTTCCTGTTCGCTTACCTGTTCCTGGTCGCACTGTATGAAAGCTGGATGATTCCCATTCCGGTTCTTTTGTCCGTGTCGATTGCGTTGCTGGGGGCGTTCCTGTTCCTGTACGGGTTCGGGCTGGTCAACAACATCTATGCGCAGATTGGTTTCATTCTTTTGATTGCGCAGGCTTCGAAAAACGCGATTTTGATTGTCGAATTTGCAAAAGACCTGCGTGAAGAAGGAATGGATACGGAAGCGGCGGCGGTTGAAGCGGCTCACCTTCGTTTCCGTGCGGTCATGATGACGGCGGTGTCATTCATTCTGGGGCTTCTGCCTCTGGTGATTGCCTCGGGCGCGGGCGCGATGGCGCGGCGTTCCGTCGGTACGACGGTGTTCGGCGGTATGATTGTAGCGACGATGTTCGGTATTTTCGTGATTCCGATGCTCTTCGTCGTTTTCGTCAGAAGGCGTGAAACCTTCCACACAAAACGCCGGAAAAAGATAGAGCAGCGGGAACTGCGCCGTTTAAGCAGGGATGAAAAATCTTAATGTGAAAAGGGCTCCAATCGGAGCCCTTTTTCATTTCGGAAGGCGGTCGGCGGAACGGACAAAGGGCTGTATAATCGGGACGGCGTCTTTTTCTGTTCAGAGGACGGTTTCACCCGGACGCAGAGTCAGAAGAGAGAAGCGGAGAATAAAAAAACTCTAAACGCTTTGTTTAGAGTTTCACGGGTATTTTATAAGGTATCTGGTGCGGAAGGCGGGACTCGAACCCGCACGAGGACACGCCTCAACAGATTTTAAGTCTGTTGTGTCTACCATTCCACCACATCCGCGCCGGAACACTTCTGTTTACCACAAGGCAGGCTGAAATGAAAACATTGATTTTGATTTTCGCGGTAATTTTTTTAAGCGCGTGCGCCTTGTCGGAAGGGCCGGAGCGGCTGGAGTCGTGTCCGTCAGGAATCGCGTGGCGTGAAAAATATGTCCTGCTGTACGAATACGGCAGTGCACAGATGAACGCCGATGCGCAGGCCCGGATCGCGGAAATCGGCCGCCGGGCCGCTGCGGAAGAGGATTTTGTCTGCCTGAGTGCCGAGACGGAGTACCGGGGTCGACCGCAGGAAAGCTTCCTGACGGCGGCGGCGCGTGCGGAAAATGCGGCTCGGCTGTTTTTAGACGTTGGTGTCGGAATCGAAAAGATATATATTGGTATTGAACCCCAGACGGACAAGACGGGGCTGGATGCACCGGTCCGACCGTCCGAAGAGGTTCACCGGATGGTTATCCGGCTTGGAAAACAGCACAAAAAAAGAGACCTTCGTAAAGGTCCCTTTAATGGTCGGAGTGATAGGATTTGAACCTACGGCCCCTACGTCCCGAACGTAGTGCTCTACCAAGCTGAGCTACACTCCGATGTACAAGAAGGCTTATAACGCGTTATTCGCTTTCCTGCAAGAGGGTTTTGATTTTTTTTTATTTTTTTAGGTGCTCGTTGTGAAAAAACAGGTTTTATTCGGCGTTGCGGCCGTTGTTCTGGTGGGATTGATCTTCTTTATTCTGTGGCCGAGGGAACCGGACGGTTCCTCAATGCCGTCGTTCGGCGCCGATGACACGCCCGTACAAACGACGTCCCCGGCATCCGTGCCGGAAACGGCGGAGGAAGCCAAAACCACGGAAGATACCGTGGAAAAACAGAAAACAGTCTTCGACATTGTCCGAGTCGAAGAGGACGGCAGTATGGTTGCCGCGGGCAAAAGCGAGCCGTTCGCCCGGATTTCCCTCATGGACGGCGAAAACGTCCTGGCGGAACTGGCGGCCGACGAACGCGGCGAATGGGTTCACATTCCTTCAGAACCGCTGGTCGCCGGAGTGCACGAGCTGTGGCTGCGCGACGCTTCCATGAATACGCGCGAGGAATCCGAAGTCGTGGTGGTCAACGTGCCCGAACCCGAAAACCGCCAGGAAACGATTGCGGTTCTTCTGTCCGCGGACAATGAGGATGCCCGGGTTCTCCAGGCGCCGGCGCCTGTTCTGGAAAGTCAGGTTGATATCCGTTCCGTCAATTACTCGGGAAAAACAATGACTGTGCGCGGTTCCGCGGCAGAGCGGGGTCGTATAAACGTTTACGCCGACAATGTTTTTCTGGGAACGGCCGTCTTTACGGAAGAGGGGGACTGGTTCCTGCGTGTGACCCGTGCGATGGCTCCGGGAAAGACATACACGATCCGTGCGGACAGAACCGATGAAAAAGGTCGGGTTTCCGCCCGTGCCGAAGTGCCCTTTACACTTGAAAGCGGCGTTGATATGAAAAAACAGCGCCGTGTCCGCATCATCAAAGGCGACAATCTGTGGACGATTGCCAAGCATGTTTATGGCACCGGATTTGCCTATGTCACGATTTATCAGGCGAACCGAAACCAGATCAAAGATCCGGATCTGATTTATCCGAACCAGGTTTTTGTCCTGCCGCAGAAGGCAAAAAAGTGAGGGCGGCGCAAAAAAAGTGCTTCCCTCGTTCGGCGCAATAGCTTAAAACAAAAGAAATTAAAACCAAAGGAGGTTCCTTATGTCCCGTGTCGATTTGTCCTGGCGCCGTTATATTCTTCCTCCGATCCATGTCGAAGGATGGCGATTTGTCGCTATTTTCGCGACGGCTTCTCTTTTGCTGTGGATGCTTTTCGTGCCGCTGGGTGTTCTCGGGGCCATTCTGACCGTATGGTGCTATTACTTTTTCCGCGATCCCGACCGTGTGACGCCGCAGGGTGAAAATTTTGTCATCAGTCCGGCCGACGGGATTGTCAGCGCGATTTCCGAAGTCGTGCCGCCCGAAGAACTGGAGCTCGGTTCCGAACCGATGACGAAAATCAGCGTTTTCATGAGCGTTTTCAACGTTCATGTCAATCGGGCTCCGATGGCGGGAAAAATCACGAAAATTGTTTACCGTCCGGGGGCTTTCGTCAATGTGTCCCTGGATAAGGAAAGCGAAAACAATGAACGCAACCAGCTGGTCATGGAAACGGTTTCCGGCCGGAAAATCGCGTTCGTCCAGGTGGCCGGACTGGTCGCCCGCCGCATTTTGTGCGAAGTAAAGGAAGGACGTGAACTGAAAGCCGGGGAACGTTTCGGACTGATCCGTTTCGGCAGCCGTCTGGACGTTTATCTGCCGAAGGATGTCGCCCCGCTGGTTGTCGTCGGACAGACGGCTGTTGCCGGCGAAACCATTTTAGCGGACCTGGCCGTCCTCGGCGAAGCCCGTCAGGGAGTCATTGAATAACCATGTTGAAAAGTCCTCGTCAGCGGATCAAGGATCTGCCGTTAAACCGTATCGCCCCGAACCTGGTCACGCTGTTTGCCCTGTCTTCGGGGGTAACATCCATCCGTTTCGCTATGGAAGGCCGTTTTGAGGCCGCCGTTTTTGCCATTATCATGGCGGCGATTTTTGATGCTTTGGACGGCCGGGTGGCTCGTATGCTTCAAGGGACGTCGGATTTCGGTGCGGAACTTGATTCCCTGTCCGATGTTGTCTGCTTTGGCGTTGCGCCGGGTCTTCTGATGTATTTCTGGTCGCTGGGGGCAACGTCGCCGGTGGGCTGGATCTTCGCTCTGCTGGTTCCGATCTGTTGCGCTTTGCGCCTGGCTCGGTTTAACATCATGCTGGATGACGAACCGTTGCCGCATTACTGGAAACATTTCTTCGTCGGTCTGCCTGCCCCGGGCGGCGCCTTGGTCGCGATTACGCCGATTATGCTTTATTTTTATTTCCAGGCGGATTTTCTGCGTAGCAGTTTTGTGGTCGAACTCTTCCTGTTTCTGAGCGCCTTTTTAATGGCTTCGCGCCTGCCGACCATTTCGCTGAAGAAATTCCGGGTGCCGGTGCGGTATGTCGTTATTGTTCTGGCGCTGGCGGGATGCTTTGCCGGGGCTCTGGTATACGAACCGTGGCTGACGGTCGGAGTGATCGGCATTCTGTATCTGCTGAGCGTTCCTCTGTGTTCCTATGTTTTCCTGCGTCTGAAAGCGAAAGCGGACGGCGGCAGGCCGGAGACGGCGGAAAGCCGGGACGCGTCCGCTTCCTGATCGGGGGAGGGGACGGCCTTGCCTTTCTGATCCTGCCGGGGGTGGCTCCGGCAGGATTTTTATTTTCATTTTTCAGGAGTATTCATATGCCGGTTGATATTCAGCTCTGGACGGAAACATTCTGTACCCGTCTTCGGGAAGTTTTCGGAAGCCGCCTTCTTTTTGTGGGTCTTCAGGGGAGCTGGCAGCGCGGGGAAGCTTCGGAGAGCAGCGATATTGACATGGTCGTCATTCTGGACGAGGTGGGGATGAACGATTTGAAAACGTACCGGAATCTTGTTTCCGGAATGCCCGAAAGCGACAAGGCTTGTGGTTTTATCGGCGGACGTGAAGAACTTTTAAAATGGCCGCGCGGGGAGGTGTTCCAGCTTTATTACGATACCCGGCCTCTTGTCGGCCGTCTGGATTCCTTCCTGCCACCGTTCACAAAGGAAGACGCCCGGGCAGCGGTCATGGCCGGAGCGGCGGCTCTGTATCACGGCGCCTGCCATGCCTGTCTTTATGACGCATGCCCGGCGCAGGCTCTGCCGGGACTCCGGAAAGGCGCTTTTTTCACCCTTCAGGCACTGCATTTTCTGGAAACAGGGACGTATATCCGGACAAAAAAAGAGATGGCAACGCTGAGGCCCGACCCGGAAAAACGATTGTTCACGCCCCCTGCAGAAGAGGCCGCAGAGAAGGATTTCCGCGCTCTGATCGCATGGAGCGGCAGCCTGCTGAAACGGTTCGGGGCTTAGGTTAGCGCGGAAGCTCTTTGTACGCCGTTTCAATCCTGTCCTGCAACTGTTCCAGAAATTCACGTTTGGACAGACCTTCGGGCATTGCGGGCAGGATATCCACCGTAATCAGGCCGGGTTCTTTGATAAATGCGTTCTTTTTCCAGAACTCGCCGGAGTTCAGCACAACGGGAATGATCGGCACGCCGCACTGTTCGTACAGGAGCGCCACGCCCGGATTGTAACGCGCCGTTGCTCCGGGAGCCGTGCGGGTTCCTTCCGGAAAGATAATGACGCACTGCCCTTCATCCAGCCTTTTTTTGGCGCCGTCCAGAATCGAGCGCATTGCTTTCGTCCCCGAGGAGCGGTCAATGGGAATGCTTCCGGTAATCAGCAGGTTCCACCCGAACAGCGGAATGCGCAGCAGCTCTTTTTTCAGGATGTAGGCCGGATTGGGAAAGATCGCGTGGTCGGCGATTGTTTCAAAGGCCGACTGATGCTTTGACGCAATGATATACCGGCTGTCCGACGGCAGGTTTTCGCGCCCCCGAACCTGATATTTCAGGCCGACCATCCATCCCAGAACCCAAAGCGTCGATTTGCCCCAGAAACGGGCATTCAGGCTGGCGTATCGCCGGGGAAAGGGTGTCAGAAGACAGCCGATAAAAGACAGGAACAGCGTCCAGGTGATGTAAAAGACATTAAAAAACAAAGAGCGTATCAGTTTCATCGTTCACACATCAATTCTTCGTCAGGAGCGATTGTATCAGGAAAAAACGGAATCAGGTGCCGCAGGGATGCCAGCAGGAATTTTGTATATTCCGAAGCCATCAGAGCCGTTGTTCCGGGCCATTTCCACCATTCTTTATGCTTGAAGCTGGGCGGAAAGACGGGATGGGGAATAATGACGAAGTCCGGCATGACGTTTCTGAATTCGGAAAAGCTCCGCGGCATATGGTAGGAGGCTGTCACAAGACGCAGGGTCGTGTAACCGTTTTTTTCCATCCAGTATTTGCTTTCCAGAGCGTTTTCCCGTGTATCGCAGGCAATATGCCCGAGTGTGATACGATCCGAGATATCGTCCGGGAATTCATCAATCGTCTGAGACAGCAGGTTCCAATCGACGGCCTGATTGACTCCGGAAATCAGAAGCCGGTCGGCTCGGCCTTCTTTCAGGAGGCCGATGGCGGCGGCGACCCGTTCCGTTCCGCCGGTCAGAGCGATAATCGCGTCCGTCCGCGTTTCAATACCGGCCGGGGGAGTGTTGACTTCCGAGGCATACCAGACCAGCCCGGCAAGCCAGAGCAGAAAGCAGGGCAGAAGGAAATACAGGAAAGATTTTTTCAGAAACTTTGTCACAGCATCCGCCTCAACGTCCGTTGCACTGTCCAATAGGCCGTCATCGTCGACAGAACGACGGCGGCAAGGGGGATCAGTCCCAGCAGAAGCCACGACCACACATCAAAGCGCGCTTCGGAAAGCAGACCGCCTTCAATCCCCTGCACCAGAGAGGATACCATAAAAAGAATCGGCAGAACAAACCCGATGCCGAAAATCGCGCCGACTCCGGACAGAAGGCATATACGCCGGGCATACTGGCGGGCGATATAGCTGTCATGCGCGCCGATCTGGTGAAGGAGTTCAATGATCGGCCTGTGAACAGCCAGGCTGGATCCGGTGACGTAAATGACAATGATTGACGTCGTCGCAATCACAAGGCTCAACAGGGTCGAAGCCAGCAGACTGAGTGTCTGGGTCAGCCGGATCAGCTTTCCAAGCCAGAGCTTGTGGACGTCAAGGGAAGCGTTGGGCGCTTTCTCGGCCAGCACGGTTTTCAGTGCATCCAGATCAATCCGGGTGTCGGCAATCAGCTGAACGTCAATCAGACGCGGCATGGGCAGGTCTTCCAGCAGAACCGAATCGCCCAGCCACGGTTTCAGCAGGTCTTTCAGTTGCCGATCCGTCAGGACGTTCGCCGACGCCACCCCGGCGGTTCGGCGGAGGATGGATAGGACTTCATCGGTTTCCATCTGCGTTTTTTTGACGTTTGTGCGCCCGTTTTCCTCAATCGGCAGAATCTGAACGGTCAGAGAGCCTGAAACCGAACGGCTCCACCGGCTGAGCATGGCGTTCAGGGACAAAGCCCCTGCCGTCGTCAGCCCGGCGAAGAAAACCATCAGCATGACCATCCAGGGCAGGAACCACCCGGTCGTATCACCGGCAAAAGGCAGATCGCTTGTTTTTCTAAACACGATTTTCCTCCGGTTTCAAATACATGCGGTCGGGCGTGTATCCGGCCGGGAACAGGGCGAGTCTTCCGCCCGCCAGGTGCATGCGGGGGAAAGGAAAGGTCCGGATCAGACCTTCGTTGTGCGTTGCGATGATGACGGTCGTTCCGCGCCGGTTCAGTTCGATGAACAGGCGCAGAAGCCGCGCCGCCGTTTTATCGTCCATATTTCCCGTTGGTTCGTCGGCCAGAAGAATCTGGGGCCGGTTGATCACGGCACGGGCAATGGCAACGCTTTGTTTCTGTCCGCCGGACAGGGTGGGCGGTTTGGCGTTCAGATGGCCGGCCAGCCCTGTCCAGGTCAGGAGTTCGACCACACGTTTATTGACTTCGGCTTCGGGGTAACCTTCAAGGCGCAGGGGAAGTGCCACGTTATCCAGCGCCGACAGGTGATCCAGAAGGCGGAAATCCTGAAAAACAACGCCGATTTTCCGCCGTATTTCCGGCAGATCATCCCGCGCGGTGTTTCGGATGGAACGCGAAAACATTTTGATATGGCCCCGGGTCGGCACGTGCGACAGATACATCAGGCTTAAAAGAGAGCTTTTGCCCGCGCCGCTTTCCCCGGTCAGAAAATGAAAGGAACCCGCCGGCAGGGCGAACGTGATATCCTTCAGGATTTCCGGCCCTTGACCGTAACGCAGGCCGACAGCATCAAATTCAATGACTTTTTGCTTCTCCACGTTCAGGTTTCCTCTGTTTGAAAAAGATATATAAGCATATCTCGACGGTGAAGTTAATCTTTTATATGTAATTTTCAGGTATATTATACCGGCAGTTTTCTTTTTGAAAGGGGGAGTTTCTCCATGCTTTTCACATGTCCGCAATGCCAGACGCTGTACGACGTCCCCGATGCGAAGGCCCGAAACGTACGCCGGATGCGCTGCGCCGTGTGCGGCCGCGTCTGGGACACGGCGCCCCAGCCCGAACCGGCGTTTTCCCCCGCTCCCGGAGAATATGAGCCCCC
>USCC01000070.1 GCA_900553035.1 uncultured Rhodospirillaceae bacterium
GGTACCTCCTGCGCCCTGCATTGGCGCGACGGCGATTTTGAGCCACCGGTTTTCTGCCCTCGAAATACTGATCCAGCCATTCCTTTGTTTTGACGAAAACCGGTAAATCCTCTTTTTCCCGAATATCCTCCGGGGCCGTATCCGCATAATATTTCTGCTTTTCAATCCATAATCCGGTCAGATTCTGTTCGTCCCCGGCCAACATCAGTTTACCGATCGGCGAGTGATAATAAGCGGAATAAAACATTGTCAGATCCCCTTTCTATAAAGAATTCCATAAGTTAATTGTGGCATAGCTTCCCCACGGATGCCATTTTGACCTTAAAGCTGTTATTTCTTTCTGTGGCAACGGTTCAAGAGCTTTTTTGACACCGTAATCGGTATCCAGAAAAGCATCCGGCCAGTTCATCGCCCTCATGGCCAGGTATTGCGCCGTCCATGGCCCAATGCCCGGTAAAGCCAGCAGTTTTTTTATTTCTTCTTCCGGGGTTGCGCAGAAAGTCAAATCGATATGACCGCTGATCAGGGCTTCGGCCAGGAGCTTAATCGCTTTGGCTCGCATGCTGGTAATTCCCAGGGCGCCCAGAACGTTTTCAACCGGTTCTGTTAAATGCGCAATCGTTTCAGGCGTCGGAAATACGTGCGTCAGACCGTCAATACCGGTTTGTACCGGGACGCCCAGGGCTTTGATGAAACGACGCCGCATCTTCATTTTTGCTGGGTTCCCGTCGTTCCCGATGAAAAGCGGGGCGGAGAGCGGGTATCGGCGCACGATTGTGTAACGCGCAAAGACTTGAAGACGTTTCACACGGAATTGTCGAAGCATATCGAACAGGCTCTCGGATATGAAGCGGAGATTTTGAACGAAGCGACGCGAAACGGAAACAGGAGTGTCGAGGAGCTGAAAAGAGAAACGGCGGTCAAGCGGCTGAAAGCGTTGAACGACGACTTGGAAGCGAAAAGGCGGGCTTGTATCGAATACGGCAAAGTGATCGACGCACGCTTTCGACCGCCGCCGGACGCGAAAGAAAACCTGTTCGGAAACAAAGTCACTCTGCCCAAACGGGACTATGAAATGCTTTGCCTTCTGGCAAGCCGGAAAGGGATTGAAAGTCAGGAAAAGATCGCTTTGGAAGTGATGTTGGCCGAACGCAAGGAATTGGACAGCTACAAAGCCGTGACCGAAGCGCAAAATCAGGCAAAGCAAGCCGAAACCGAAAACGATGCTTTGAGAATGCAAGTCAACGCCTTGCGCCGCGAACTGCGCCGGATTCTGACCACCCACCCCGAAATCGAAAAAGAACGGGAAAAAGAAAAGGAAAAATCCTTGTCGGGTATGGAACGGGAAATTTGTTGATTTGCTCCGAATAGTTTGATAATATAAAACTATCTGGAGGAAATATGATATATTCGTCTGGCGATTTGGCGTTGAAGTTCGGCGATTACACCGACGTTAAGGGCAAAATCCGGCGGGAAGTCCAAGCCGGACGGCTGATCCCCGTTGCGCGCGGGCTTTACGAAACGGATGCCGATGTGTCGGGAATGTATCTTGCCGGCAGCATTTACGGGCCGTCCTATTTGTCGTTTGATTACGCTTTGGCGCGGTATGGTCTGATCCCCGAAGCGGTGTATCACACTTACACTTCGGCGACGTTTAAGAAGAACAAGACCAAAAAATACGAAAATCCTTTCGGCGTTTTCACTTATCGGGACATTCCGGCGGCAGCTTACCCGTTGGAAATCGCGCTTTATCAGGAAAACGGATACTCGTATCAGATCGCGACGCCTGAAAAAGCCCTGTGCGACAAGCTGTATTCCCTGCCTCCCGTCAGGAATATGAGCGATTTGAACGCGCTGATGTTTGAAAATTTGCGCCTTGACGAACAGGAGTTGCAAAAGCTGAACGCGGACACGATCAACGGATTGTGTCCTTTGTATCGTTCAACCACTCTGACTTTATTAAACAAATTTTTTCGGAAGAAACCGCTATGAAAACCGTTTTGGAACAAATGCTTGACAATTATGAAACAAGAACGATCGAAGACAAGAAAAACGCTTTGAAAGAGGTCGTGCAGGAAGCGGCTTTGTGCGGATTGTCCCGCGCGGGCTTTTTCAGGACGGCGGCTTTTTACGGCGGGACGGCTTTGCGCATTTTCTACGGGCTTGACCGGTTTTCCGAAGACTTGGATTTTTCTTTGACAGCGCCGGACGCGGATTTTCAGCTGAAACGCTACTTTTCGGGATTGGAAAGCGAACTGGCGTCGCTCGGGCTGAATTTTTCCATCGAGGAAAAGCAAAAGACGGCGGATTCCGCTGTCAAATCGGCTTTCTTAAAGGGAAACACGAGGGAACACATTTTGAGTGTTTACGGGCTTCAAAATGCAGGCATAGGGGCGACTGAACTGATAAAGATCAAGTTTGAAATCGACACCGATCCGCCGCCTTATGCGCGGTTTGAAAACAAATACCGATTGTTGCCGATGCCGTATCAGGTGAAGTTGTATGATATGCCGTCGCTGTTTGCGGGGAAGATTCACGCCGTTCTTTGCCGCGCGTGGAAAAGCCGCGTCAAAGGGCGGGATTTATATGATTACGTCTTTTATCTGGCAAAGAAAACAAAGGTCAATCTGCCGCACCTGAAAGCCCGTCTGGTCGCTTCCGGAGTTATGAACGAGAACGATGCTTTCGACGGGGAAAAGCTGATTTCAATGCTGAACGACCGGTTTGAAAAGATTGATTTTGAACAGGCAAAACAAGACGTCCTGCCGTTTGTCAAAAATCCGTCAGCCTTGGATTTATGGGGTGCTGAGATGTTCAAGGACATCACAAGGGGGATTGAAAAATGAAATATAAGGAAAGAAATGATAGCAGAAGAATATAAAAAACAGATAGATAGTGCTTTTAAAAAAATTAAAGATGAGAACATAAAAGCAGGAATTTATGAAAAAGCCTCTGGGAAAAGTGAACATGAGGATTTTTGGGAAACATATATTGGAAATAAACTTTTACAAACTGGGAAAAAGATTATTCGTTTAAAAGGAGACGGAAAACCAGATTACTGTATTGATGAAGGAAAGTTTAAAATACATATAGAAGCAAAAGTTTCCACAAAAGGAAACCAAGAAAGGAATTCAGATTTAATTCCTAAAGGGATTCCTGTTTATGACCCAGAGAAAGAAGATGAATATAACGATTTTTCAACAGGATTTATCCAAAACAATGAACATATTTTACGTTTTACATCAACGATAAGTGAGCTTATAAAAAAACAAATAAACGGATCATTTAAAAAATCAACTACTATTGGAAAAAATGATAAAATTATTTTAGCATTGAACGGATATGAAGTCGTAAAAGATCTGGAAGTTCATAACGGAAAATTTGTTAATGGTATAATAACAACAGGTTTTAGTTTAATCTGTGCTGTATTTGGATTAAATGGAGAATTATGTTGTGATATCAACGATGGACAGCGGTATTTTACAAAAACAGAGCCTTTGAAAAGAGGTAAAAAAATACCAAATGTCTTTTTTGATATCGGGAACGATACTCCCATAGACGGAATAATTTATTCTAATATTTGTAAGGAAAATCTTATTTCAAAAGAACCTCTTTTCCTCTTTGTACCAAATCCGGAAAGAGAAAATTTGTCATATCTTTTTCCTTTTTGCAAAAATATAGGATATCCTCTTGTTAAGGTTTAAAACGTTTTTATATTTTGTGATATCCTTCTTTTTTTAAGAAAAATGTACATTATCTTGCAAAACATTCTTTTCCCCTATATCCTTTCTGTCAGGTGTGGACGGGGAACTGTCTGCATTAGTGCCTGAAAACGGTACGGAGTCCTGAAAAAACTCTTTCTGAATCAATCGGTGTTCATATGAACGCCGCGACCCTTTGTGCTATTGCGCAGAGGGCTCTTTCTCCTGACTTTTTAATAAAGGTCGGGAGTCTCTGTGTAGTAATGCACAGAGGGTCGCCTTTATTGATTCAGCGATTTTTTCAGCTCCCGACCGCCTATCAGGCGGTCTTTTCTGTTTTGGGAGAGTTTTATGGAAGATTTTTTAGGAACTTTAGGTGGAATTTTTTTTTGGGTTTGGATTTTTTTACTTTTTAAAAAGTCAAAAAACGATAAAAAAATTAGAAACAAGATAATGGAAAATTTTAAATATTTAAAAGATTTTGAAGATGAATGTTTTCAAAAAACACTTTATGGAAAAGATACCTTTAATATTGATAAGTGGGAAAAAGGCTTGAAGATTTTTTATGAAGAAGAATGCGGAAAAGGAGAATTTGACTTTGAAATTGTTAATCGGATTTTTAAAGAAGTAGAAAATGAGCATGAATTTATCGAAAAATCAAAAGAACAATATATTATATCTGAAATGGTAAAACATTACTCGACATTGAATATGAAATATAATCGTTCAAATATTGTCGATGATTATGGAATAGAGCAGTTTGATGATACTCAATTTGATGAGGATTTAGAATATTTTGCAAAGAATGTTTTAAAAGATGAGACACTATCCAAGTCATTCTTATTCCGTTGTTTTGTTAAAGCTGGAAAATTTTCTAAAATAGACGATTTTGATTTATCGCAGGTTAAGACGGGAGAAGATTACGAAAGGTTTGTTCGTGAGCTTTGTGTGTCTGCCGGTTTTGAGTGTGGTATGACACCAACAACGGGAGATCAAGGAGTTGATTTGATTGTTTCAAAAGGTCAAATCCATATTGCAATACAGTGCAAATACTATTCAAGTGCTATCGGGAATTCAGCTGTTCAAGAAGTTATTGCAGGAAAAGAGTTTTATAATTGTGATTATGCATGTGTAGTTTCTAATCAGGATTATACATATCAGGCTAGAACTTTAGCTCGTGCGGCTGAGATTGAACTGCTTTCGCACGAAACATTGATCCCGTATTTGCAGAAACTCTGATTCTGAAGAAAACAAGCGTCACGGGTGAATTTGATTTATAACATAAGGCGGGAGCGATCCCGCCTTTTCGATTTCAGAAACCGGTTGCAAAAGCAGGGGCTTTTTACAATAATGGATTCGGATTGATTAAGGACGAAAACGGTTGAAGAAACGGGTTGCAAAGAGGTTGCAACGGTGATTTTTCAAAGCAAGGCTTTCGCCACGGCGAAAGTTTCGGGCAATAAAAAAAGCCCTGATTTCTCAAGGCTTTATTTTATGGTGCCCCTGACCTGAATCGAACAGGTACGTCCGAAAGGACAACAGATTTTGAGTCTGCCGCGTCTACCAATTCCGCCACAGGGGCCTCTCAAAACGATACAAATATAAACGCTTCCCGACTTCTGTCAACCGTTAAATATCCAGATCGTCCACGAATTTGGCGTGTTCCTGAATATACTGGAAACGCAGTTCCGGATGCGTCCCCATCAGCTGATCCACCAGTTCCGCCGTCGCCTGATGTTCGTGCAGGTCTTCCTCTTTGCGCGGGTCGGGGATGGAAACACGCAACAGGGTACGCTTTTCCGGCGCCATCGTCGTTTCCTTCAACTGTGAAGGCGGCATTTCTCCCAGGCCTTTAAAGCGGCTGATTTCAATTTTATTCGAGTTCTTGAACTGCGTCTTGATGATGCGATCCTTGTCCGCGTCGTCAACCGCGTAAACCACTTTGCTTCCGTATGCCAGACGGTACAGTGGCGGAACAGCAAGATACAGGTGCCCCTTCTGAATGAGCTTCGGCATTTCGCGGTAGAAAAACGTCATCAGCAAAGAGGCAATGTGTGCGCCGTCAACGTCCGCATCGGTCATGATAATGATCTTGTCGTAACGCAGAGAGGATTCATCATACCTGTCCTTGCGTCCGCATCCGAGAGCCTCGGTAATATTGTTGATTTCCTCATTCGACATGATTTTGTCGGAAGACGCACTTGCAACGTTCAGAATCTTGCCCCGTAAGGGAAGAATGGCCTGTGTTTCACGGTTGCGCGCCTGCTTGGCCGAACCGCCGGCGGAATCGCCCTCAACGATGAAGATTTCCGTGCCCTGCGACGACGTCCGGGAACAATCGGACAGCTTTCCGGGCAGGCGGAGACGCTTCGTCGCGGAGGCTCGTGCCGTTTCCGTCTGTTTCTTGCGGCGCTTACGTTCATCCGCACGCTCCAGAATGTATGTCAGAAGCGTCGTTGCGTTTTTCGTGTCGGCCGAAAGCCAGTGGTCGAAACGGTCCTTGACCGCGGAATCCACCAGACGCGAGGCTTCGGGCGATGCCAGTTTTTCCTTGGTCTGCCCCTGGAACTGCGGTTCTTTCATGAACAAAGAAAGCATAATGCCGGCGCATCCGACCACATCGTCCGTCGTGATATCGGCGCTTTTGCGGTTGCCGAGCATTTCGGCATAACTGCGCAGGCTGCGTGTCAGGGCCGTTTTCAATCCGGCTTCGTGTGTTCCGCCCAGGGGGGTGCTGATCGTGTTGCAGTAGGAACTGAAAAAGCCTTCCTGTCCTTCGTCAAACCAGGTGATGGCCCATTCGACATGCCCCTGATCATTGGGCAGGTTTGCCTGGCCGGCGAACGCGCGCGGCGTAATGCAGGGATCGTCCTTGACGCGATACTTTAAAAAGTCTTCCAGCCCGTTCGGAAATTTCAGGACTTCCTCTGCCGGAGTCGGATCATCGGGCGCCAGCAGCACCGGATCACACTTCCAGCGGAGTTCAACGCCGCGGAACAGGAAAGCCTTCGAGCGGGCCATACGGAACAAGGCATTCGGCTTGAACCGGATGCGTTCGCCGAAAATTTCGGTGTCCGGCTTGAAAATAACAGTCGTCCCGCGTCGGTTCGCGACGGTCCCGACCTTTTCCAGAGGCGTCATCGGAACGCCGCGCGCATATTTCTGACGCCACACACATTTGTCGCGGGCGACTTCAACCGTCATTTCGGAGGACAGAGCGTTCACAACGGACGAACCGACGCCGTGCAGACCGCCGGAAACGGAATAGGCCTTTCCGCCGAATTTGCCGCCCGAATGCAAAGAGGTCATAATGACCTCCAAAGCCGATTTATCGGGATACTTGGGATGCGGATCAACGGGAATACCCCGGCCGTTGTCCTTCACACGGACAGAACCGTCGGCCAACAGCTCCATTTCAATGACGGACGCATATCCGGCGACCGCTTCGTCCATGGCGTTGTCCAGAATTTCGGCGGCCAGATGGTGGTAGGCCGTTTCATCCGTCCCGCCGATATACATGCCGGGGCGGCGGCGGACGGGTTCAAGCCCCTCCAGCACTTCAATGTCTTTTGCCGAATAGTCGGTCGGCGCGGCCACAATGTTTTTAAATAAGTCGGACATCGTCGTTCTGCTCTTCACCAGGATTAAAAAATCGTTAAGCGGAGAATACACCTTTCGGCGTACAAAAAGCTACTTTTTTAAGGAGCCTTTCCGAAAACTTCCGGAACGCTTTGTTTTATCGCCGTTTTTCTGCGGGATCGAGGCTTCAAACTTCCGTTCAAGCTCTTCTGTGAAGCTCTCTGTAAAAGGCAGTTTACCTTTATACCAGTCGGGTTTCAACTGATTTTCGTCCCCGGCGAATGAAGCGAAGCGTTGTGTCCACAGCCGATCCAGACCGAAAGCGGCGGCAAACGGGAGGTGCTTGTCATAAAGAGACTTGATTTTCCGGTCGGCATTGCGCAGGACGCTGAGAAGTGTGTCGTCCTGCGACGACAGGTACAGACGGTAACCTTCCATGTTTTCCAGCACCGACTTGCCAAGCATTGAGGGCGATTTCAGAAGCGAATGGAACACGCCGATGCAGATAATGGTCAGCAGGAACATCAAAGCGGTCGCAAAGGTCGTCTGGACGCCATAGAAATAAAGGAGCATCCCAAGGCCGACCGCAAACGGGAAAAGGATCAGGCCAAGCATCCCGAGAGCGGCCGCATTCCGGCGCGCCGGGCCGCTGCGCAGAAGATGAAAGGCGGCTTGTCCGATGAAATACAGAGGGATGGAAAAGGCGACACACCCGACGGCCGTCAGGAAAGTCACCCGACCAAACAGGGATAACGTCGAAATGAATACGACAGAAACGATCGCCATCAGAATGCCGAACCAGAAATAAGACTGGTGCATCGTAACGAATTTGGCGTTGTATTCCTTTTTGATCGCCCGCCCGGTTTCGTTCAGAAGGCGCGTCAGACGCAACCCGTTCGCTCCGGTCATGGCAAAGGACGTATCATGACGCCCGAACAGAGCTTTCGCGATTTTCTTCTCCACCGGCGTCAGGCCGCTTTCCTTATCCGTCAGTTTGATCAGTAGGAGCGTTCCATCCGCCTCTTCACCGAAAGCCAGAAAGCCTTTCGAGGCCATGGACAGCAAGAGAATGAACAGCGATTTCGGAACGATTTTGCGGTTCAGAGCGTAATGCAGAACGGCCGGAGTGAAATCTCCTTTCTGCAACGGCCGGATCTTGTCCGGGGAGGCAACCTGGTTCTTTTTCAGGCTCTGCCATGTGGCCGCGTAATAGGACAGAATGAACAGGAAAGTGATGAAGGCCGCCATCGACGTGCCATGTTCCTCGATAAAGCCGTCCAGAAAGCTTTTTTCGGGCATTGGCGCGGGATCCGTGTCCAGCCAGTTGGCAAAAACGGTCAGCCCTTCGCCTTCGGCCAGGGGGTAGGTCAGGGTGAAGGACAGGTTGCCTTCGGGATCCTTCCGGACTTTGTACTGCTGTGCCGGATTGTGCAGGCTTCCCGTTGCGGCGGACTGAGAAACAACCTGAGCTCCGCGGGGAAAGATGATTGACGTGCCGGCGCGGGTAATCGGCATGTTCCAATGCTGGCCCGTGACGCTCCAGATCAGTTCCTTGAAACCGTCGGCGTCTTCCTGCTCTTTGAATTCCGCGATTTTATCGGGGAAAAGATAGGTGATGTTGTAGACGTGAACGCCCGGCGGCAGGGGAAAGTCATCCCGGACGGAAATGCGGACGCCGAAAGAACTCGGCATTATTTCCGCTTCAACGGGGCGTCCGTCAACAAAGGCTTCCAAAACGGTCGGAAGAGAGCGGTGAGTGTGCCCGGCGCGATCCATATGATATTTTGAAAAATAGCGGTTGATGCCGTAAAAGGAATCGTCGCCGGGTTCGACAACGCGCTGGATCGTTTCGGTAACGCCGATTGAACCGTCCGCATACACTTCGATGCGGCTGAAAAAATAAGGGATATGGTTCAGGAAGGGGACTTCGATGACCGTGTCGGGAGGGATGTTGACAAGGGCTTTTTCCCCGTCGTAGTCCAAAGCCATGAAACGCGGGCCGCGGGGAAGGTTCGGACGGACGGTTTCCTGAGATCTGGGATCAATGAAGGTGCGCCGAAACCTGTCCTGGCGCTGTTGCTGGTTTTCGCGATGAAACAGGCGCTCCCGAGCCTTGTCCAGAGTATTCTGAATGAAATTCTTTTTTTTCTGTCCGGTCACTTCCTCGACGGAAAGCTGAGGGCCGACGGCTTCTGAATTGTCAAAGAAGATCAGCGTTCCGGTCGCATCGTACAGTTCGTCCAGACGCGGCGCCCTGTCCCGGCCCTGGCTGTCAAATGTACGGAGCAGGTTGTTCAGATCGTCGCTGAGTTCTCCTTCGTTTCTCGCCGCTGCCGGAGCGGAAAGGCACGCAAGGCATACCACTGCGGCAAGAAGTGCGGCTGAAAACAAAGTCTTCCCTGACATGGTTTGAACCGTCCCCCTCAGATATCAAGTTCGAAAATGCCGGCGACTTCGACGGCAACGCCCAGAGGCAGAGACGAAACGCCGTATGCCACACGGGAATGTTTTCCGGCGTCCCCCAGCACGGCGACCATCAGATCCGAAGCACCGTTGATGACTTTCGGGTGATCCTTGAAATCGGGCGCGGCACTGACAAGGCCTTCAAGCTTCAGCACCTGTTTGACGGCGTCCAGTCCTTTTCCGGGAGCCAGAGCGTCGCAGGCGTTTTTCAGCTGTGCCAGAAGGTTCACGGCGCACTGGCGGGCGGCGGCGGCTCCTTCCTCAATGCCGATGTTTTCGCCCAGGCGCCCCATGTGTGTGAATGTGCCGTTCGCAGCGGGCAGCTGGCCCGAAACATAAACAGTACGTCCGCACGCCGTCCATCCGACGTAATTCGCGACCGGAGCGGCCACGGCCGGCAGAGTAATTCCCAGTTCTTCAAGCTTTTTTTCGGCTTTGCCTGTCATAAACGTTCTCCTTGATCAGATATCGGAAGGTTTTATAGATTAATAAACGATTTGGACTGTCGGCGCAATCTTAAAAGGGAACGCCGCCGGGAAAGAGCGCAGAAAAGAGCTTTAAACGCACCGCCGGTTGGTGTATAGAGAAAGCAGTCCGTTTTAATGAACATGAGTAAAGGTCAGATATGAACACAATGTCTTTGTCCAAGGATAAAATCCGCCTTCTTCTGCTGGAAGACCTCCATCAGAATGCCGAAAACTATTTCAGGAATCACGGCTATACGAATATTACGTCTTTGAAAGGCGCTCTGGATGCCGACGAATTAAAAAAAGCGATTGCCGACGTGCATATCGTGGGGATCCGGTCGCGTTCAAAAATCACGGATGAAATCCTTGAGGCAGGGCACAAGCTGATGGCCGTCGGGTGTTTCTGTATCGGGACGAACCAGGTCGATCTGGAAGCCGCCCGCCGCCGGGGCATTCCCGTCTTTAACGCACCGTATTCAAACACGCGCTCCGTCGCCGAACTGGTTGTGGCGGAAATCGTCATGCTGATGCGCGGCATTCCCCAGAAAAATGCGGCGGCGCACCGGGGTGTCTGGCTGAAAAACGCCAGGGGAGCGACCGAAGTCCGCGGGAAAATCCTTGGAATTGTCGGGTACGGCCATATCGGGACACAGGTGTCCATTCTGGCCGAAGCAATGGGCATGAAAGTCCGTTTTTACGATATCGTTGATAAACTGGCGCTGGGCAATGCCGAACCGTGTTCCTCTCTGACCGAGTTGCTGTCGGTTTCCGACGTTGTCAGCCTGCACGTACCGCAG
>USCC01000071.1 GCA_900553035.1 uncultured Rhodospirillaceae bacterium
TCTTGTTTGTTATTACAAATTTTGTTTATTTATTTACACATTTAACGTTTAACGATAAGTTGATATATTCTGATTTTTGTAAGGCTGTTTTTGCTTTAACCATATTTTGTATATTTTATTTATGCCTGTCATTCCCATTTGACTGGGTGATGTTTATGGATCCTCCGAAAGAGGATTTTATTCCGGGGGCATTTTATCTGCAGGGCGGTGGTTTTACTGAAGTGTTTTTCATTTTTTTTGGCTTTTCAAGAGGCGTCCCTTATTTGGGTAGCGTCATTTCGTTCTATTGTTTCTTTTTGCTGATCGTTGCCCTGATTGATTTGTTGGGCTGGGGGATTAAGGAAATCATCTTTTTGACGAGAAAAAGAAAGGGAGGAGAATAATTTCCTCCCTTCCTTTATTTACTTTATCTTTATACGATTTCTTTCCAGACGGTGCCTGTTTTGAAGGATGTATTCTGAAAACTGTTTTTTCGTCATGTCTTTTCCGTATAGATTCCAAAGCTCTATTCCTATTTTGACGGCCTCTTCATCTTCGGTACTGAACCCATCCGTCATCCGGCTAATGAACTTAAGCAAAAATTCGGAATTTTTTAAAGAACGTCCTTTGTACCCATAGTATATGTTTCCCCATATATCATGGTCATAGACGTATTCCTCATCGCCGGGAAATCTTATTGTAAAGGATACAGCTTTACCTTTCTTTGTGTTCGCCAGTGGAGTCTCATCTATTTGAAATCCTCTGGATAACTGTCCTTTAAGCATGGGTTTAAAGTCATGTATCCCATCTGTCGGAGAGTTTTTAGCCCATTGAGTATAGTCTTCATCCTCAAAGCGCTTAATATGATCCATCATGAAGTCAACCATTTTATTATAGGCATCAGGCACTGTATCACGATAAACAGTATCCTCCAACGTCGCCTGATTCGGATACTCCGTACGGAATTGTTGAATAGTTTTTGCATCCCGTTCTTCTTTCTCCTTCGCGGCTTCCGGGGACAGATTCGTCACAGGGAGATTTTCCTTTTGTTCATTTTTTTCTTGAGCGTCTCTCCGAAAGAGAAGGAGAGAGACCTTGTCGCTGCTTTTTGGAAATTGAGCCTGTCTTTCTAAGGTGCTTTCCTTTTCGTCCGATGCTACGGCGTTTTCCCTAGCCGGCAAAGAAGCGAGCTTTTGAAAAAACGCGCCAAAGCGGGAGAACGACGTGTCCTGTTCCTTTTCGTCCGGTTTGGCCGGGACAGACGCGGGAGATGCTTTCAAAAGTGTTTCAGAGGACTCTGCCGATTCTTTTTTTATGGCTCTCTGCGAAGAAAAAATCATACGTTTTTCCCCGTTGACATCTTCCTGTGGGGGAAAAAACGGGTTTTCAGGCTGTTGAAGCGCTTTTTCCGTTTCACCGCCCGGATTGATGATGCCGTCAACGGTCAGGCCACGATCCTGCTGGAATTTCTTTATGCTTTTGAACATTTCCCGGTCGGGGAATGCTGCACGGTGCTTTTTGGAAACATAATCCGGAAATTGATAGTATCCTTTCGCTTCCAAACGAAATTTCGTGTTCAGAAGGTCTTTCGCATCATAATCCAAAACACGCGTGTCTTCGCTCAGAGGTTTTTTGACCTTGAACGTATTACGGCGGCGTTCCGTATCATCATGGAGTTTGTTGAGAGCCTGAACGGTTTCTCCATTAGGCTCCAGAATGCCGTCTTCGTTCAGCCGATTGTCTTTTTGAAAGCTTTTAATGCCTTCTTCCAACTGAATATCCATCAGCTTCGGATTTAATTGCCCGGCATACGGCGGTTCCTGATAATATCCTGTTTCCCGGAAAATTTCCTTGGCCTGATGAAGGTCGTTTTCTTCGTTTTCCCCGAAAGGCCGGATCGTTGATTTTAATTTTATGGGGTTCATTTTCGTCTCCTTTATTTTGGGTATAAAAAAAGCCTTCCGAAAGAACGGAAGGCCTATAATGCACGTAAAGCATTATAACAATAAGTTTACATAAAAATTACACTTTGTCAATATATGGAAAGTTTTTTTATCCGGACCGAGCCATATCCTTGAACATGGCAATGGCGTTCTGCTTCTGCATCGGATCGGAAACGACAATGCCGCCCATGTTGTACCCTTGCGGGTTCGTGTAGCGGTGCTGCATTTCCCGCAAAGCCGTGCCGTATCGTTCACGCAACATTCCGGCGTTTTCCTGAACATGGACGTTATGTACAAAGTCGGCACAGTAGGCGTAGCTGGCGATGGGAAAAAGAAAGGCGGAGCACAGAATATCGCACAGCTGAAGCCCGGCCAGATTATTGCTGTGCCCGAAACAGGGCATTTCAACAATGTGCGGGTAAAGCGGGTGGAGATGCTGAAATTTTTGAGTAAAGACGGAATGGGAAACACTGACGTTTTTAATCTGGTCGCGGCTGTCGGCGATGCAGAAACCATAATCGTCTTGTTGTTGGAGATAATTGTCGAAATAGGTGTAAATGCTTTGGATGGATGAGGTGTACACCGCTTTGCCGTTAAAGGGCTTTCCGGGGATTTTCACCCATATGCGCCCGACGATTTTGATATCATACCTGAAAAACAGGTCAACGATCCTGTCCAGAAACCCCAGAGCGTGGCGTTTGATTTTCCGGCTGCCGCGCATGGCGTTGCGGCGCAGGTCGGCGCCCTTGATTTCCGGAATGATACGGTCAAGAAACTTTTCCGTCGGGTAGTTCAGACCCGGGTAATACCGGTATTTCAGCTTGATGAAATCATGCGTCAGGTCATACAGGCAGTGATGATCAATGAACAGGCCTCCAATCACCAGAACGGGCTGATGATTGCCGTTATCAGGAGGGATTTCCGGCATGGTTCCCAAATCGCCGGATTCATCAATATAGCATATTTTGACCAAAACGACCTCTGATACAACTAAGGCCACCTTTCGGTGACCTTAGGATTTGCTGCCCTTAGCGGGACAACTCTCAAAATTACCCTATTATAATAGGATACCCCCGTCCGGAAGTCAAGAGAAATTTACTTCAGGGGAAGGGGCGCGACCTTGTACTGTCCCGGCTGGATTTTGTTTGAATCCGTTTTAACGCCGTATTCCTCAACCGTTTTGTTTCCCTTGTTTGTCGGCGGGACAGGGGTTTCCTGCGCCTGTTTGGGCAAAGAGAACTTCTTGGGATCGGACGGATAGGCGTTTTTCTGGAAACGGAAGAGCATGTAGCCGGTTCCGCCGCCATAGGCCGGCCCCGAAACGCCAAAGGAATAATTCGCGCCGATCACTCCGTAATCCAGGTCAACGTAATCAATGGAGAAAACCGTTGAAACCAACGATGTCGAAATTGTCGTGAACTTGCACCGATAGCCGGTATCCTCCATCAGGACGTAATCCGGCGTTTTGACAAACAGAGCGTTTTTCGACGTGCGGCAGACAGGGCGGATGCTGTTGTAATGCATGTTATAGTCCAGAGCAACCTCAATCGTCTGTTCTTCTTTTTTCAGCCGGACATCCAGGATTTTCGCGGAATCAATAACAACGGTTGCCGGAGTTACGCCGGCTTTGATATTGAACTTGATGTAATTTTCAAAACACATGCGCGAATTCGGATCCGCGTCGCACAGCAGAACAGCCGAGTTCAGGTTGTTGTCGAACAGGTTCAACAGGCTGTTGTACAGAAACTCGCGGGTCATGTTCGTCCGAGCCGGAGCGCACTGCTGTGTCCGGCAGACGATAACGGAAGTCGCCGCTTTGGGTGTAATGATCGTCGTCGGCGCCACGTCCGAAGAAATGTCCGAAACCGTATTAAAAAAGGAATTCCCGCAGGACGCCGCCATTCCCGTCATAAGGATCACGGCCGAGATTTTCTTTAAGGATTTAAGATGATGCAACAAATTCGTCCTCTTCGCGTCTGTTGTTTCCTTTACAATATCACATTATTTCCTTGTATCAAGAATTTCAATCGTTTCCGGATCAATCTTTTCAACGGGTTCTTTTTCTTCGGGGTCCAGCAGTTCCGGTTCAATTTCGCCGTTGGGCAGAACCGCCGTATGTGTCAGAACGGGGGCGAATTTCGTCACCGGAACGATTTCGGGCTTCTGGCGCAAACGTTGGAAGCAGAAGACCGTAATGGCGGCAAGCCCCGTGAATGTGGCGACAAAGAAACCTCTGGCGCCGAACGGAAGCATGAACAGAGAAACAAACGTCGGCCCCAGGATGGAACCGAAGCTGAACAGCAGGACAAGCTGGCTACTGGCCGGGACGACGTGTTCGGGCGGCACATTGTCATTGGCATGGGAAACGCTCAGAGGATACATTGAAAAGATCCCCGCACCATACAAAAAGGACAGGAACAGCAGAACAGGAAAAGCCGAAACACGGATCCACGGCAGGATCAGAGTAACAAGTGCGGTAAAGCTTCCGACGGCAAGCATGACAATGCGCCGGTCGTATTTGTCGGAAAAGCGCCCGATCGGAAACTGCATCAGCGTTCCGCCAAGAATGACGGTCGTCATGAACGTCGATGTCTGATCCAGGTCAAGGCCGGATTTCTGAGCAAAAATCGCGCCCATGGTGTAAAACGAACTGGTAATAAGGCCGCTTGCAATACACCCCGCAACCCCCAGAGGCGTCAGCCTGATCAGTTCTCTCAGCGGAAAGGAGGAAGCCTTTTCAATGGTCGGCCCGGCAAACTTCGTCATCACAACAGGGACAAGAGAGAGCATGGACATCACCGCACCGGCAGAAAACATATTGAATGTTTCGTTGACCGGCATTTTCAGCGCCTGCTGCCCGATGCCGAGGCCGATATAATACAGGATGACGTACAGGGCGAAAATGCGCCCGCGTGTCTGGTTATTGGCGCGGCCGTTCAGCCAGCTTTCGATGCAGACCAGCAGTCCCGCAAAACCGACACCCGACAGAAAACGCCACAAAGCCCACAGCGGCGCGGAAATCTCCAGCCCGTACAACAGGGTCGTAATTCCATACAGAGCGGCAAAGGCGGCAAAGGATCGGATGTGCCCGACGCGCCCGATCAAAGCGTGGCTCCGTAGTGAGCCGAGGGTCAGACCGATAAAATATACGGACATAAGCAGGCCGGACGTTGTCGTCGCGAAACCGGCCTGATTCATCTGGAGACCCAGATACGAGTTCATCAGGCCGCCGGCCGCGCCGACAAACAACGTGCCGATCATAAGGGCGACGAGGGATTGGATAATATCTTTCATGGCGTTTTCCGGGAGAGAAGCGGGTAAAAAAAAGAGCCGGCCGAAGCCGACTCTTTCCTTATAAGCGCTCTTTTATGCTTTGACAACCTCATCGGCGGTTTTTCCGACGATTTGTGTGTACATTTCCGGATCCGTCGCGCCTTCCGAACTGAACAGGATGATAACGCTGTTTTCGTCCAGCTTCAGAGCCTTGCGGAATTCCGGATTTTCGGCCGCCGTGACCAGTCCGGCCAGCCCGGAAACACCGGATTCACCGGAAACAACCGGCGTATCGGCACATTCCCTGTTTGCCAGATCTTTCATCATGACGGGGATGAGCGTATCGGGAATGGTCATGAAACCGACCGCGTATTCCTTCAGAATGTCGAGCGCCAGCAGGGACGGTTCGCCACAGGACAGGCCGGCCATGATCGTTTCCAGATCGCCGTGGATGACGGTGTACTTGTCGTTTTTGATGCTGGCGTACAGGCAGTCGGCGTTTTTCGGTTCCACTGTGGTGAACAGGGGCCGGTTTTCATGCATGCGGCAACAGATGCGCGTAGATACCGCTGCGGCCAATCCGCCGACGCCGCCCTGAACGAACGTGTGGGTCGGGCGTTCCGGAATCTGATCCAACGCTTCATTGACCATGACGGTGTAGCCGTGCATGACGTCGCAGGGAACGTCCATGTAGCCGGGATAAGACGTGTCAGAAATGACAAACCAGCCGTTTTTCGCCGCATCATCGGCGCAGTCATGAACGGAATCGTCATAGTTGCCGTTGCAACGGATGACTTTTGCGCCGTATTTTTCAATGGCTGTCTTGCGGCCCTCGCTGACTCCGGCATGGATGTAAATGACGCATTTCGCGCCGAACATCTGGGCGCCCCAGGCGACGGAACGGCCATGATTTCCGTCGGTTGCCGAACATACGGTAATCTGGGACACGACATCCTTGTATTTGCCGCTCAAAAGGTCTTTGGTCGTCGCCGTTTCGCCTGTCGCATCCTTGATTTTATTCAGAAGCAGACGGCAGACGGCATAAGCGCCGCCCAAAGCCTTGAAACTGTCCAGACCGAAACGGGTGCTTTCGTCCTTGTAATAAATCGCCTTGACACCCAGCTTTCTGGCATACTTATCGAGGCTGACCAGCGGAGTGACTCCATATCCGGGCCATGTGGAAATTTCCGCATAAGCGGCCTTGAAGCCTTCTTCGTTCAGAATCGTTTCCGCGGCGCCGCCAATCTTGTTCGGCGTTGCATTCGGATTGATCAACAGTTTTGCCTCGCCGGCTTCATACATCTGCATTCTTTATTTTCCTTTTAAAATCAGGTGAGTACAAATGACGGCCTACATCCAAAAGAGAGCTGTTCCGCCGTCGATTTTCTGGCTAATATCATAACAGTCTTATTTGTTTAGGCAACTTATTTTGTGGCAGGAAAATCATGGCAGGAATCATACAGGCGGATCTGGATATCTTATTCAACAATGCGCGGACATATACGCAATGGACGGATGAAAAAGTACCTCCGGAACGGTTGAAACAGATTTACGATCTGGCAAAGATGGGGCCGACGGCGGCGAACTGCCAGCCGATGCGGATCGTCTTTGTCGAAAGCCCCGAAGCCAAAGAAAAGCTGAAGCCCTGCCTTGACGCCGGAAACGTGCCCAAGGTCATGTCGGCTCCGGTGACGGCGATTGTGGCTGGAGATATGGATTTTTACGATCATTTCGACAAGCTGTACCCGATTGCGGACGTCCGCCCATGGTATGCCGGGAAACCCGAGCTGATTTCGGAAACGGTCATGCGCAATACAGCGCTGCAGGGGGCATACCTGATGCTGGCGGCGCGTGCGGTAGGCTTGGACTGCGGTCCGATGAGCGGCTTCAATGCCCAAGCGGTTGACGAAGCCTTTTTCGCCGGGACAACGTACAAATCAAATTTTCTGTGCAATCTGGGGTATGGCAAGCGTCCTTATCCATATCCGCGCCTGCCGCGCTTTGATTTTGACGAAGCGTGTAAAATCGTATAAAAAGGACGCATGGTAAAAACAGCTCTTTTGATTATTGACGTGCAGAAATCCGCTGTCGGAGATTCTCCGTTGCCTGCGAAAATCGAAGCTTTGCAGGCTGTGTATGAGCATATTTTCGTTTCAAGATTCGTCAACCGCAATTCGCCTCTGATTCCGATGACGGGCTTTGACGGTTATGCGGATGAAGCTCTGGCTTTCACACCGGCGCCGCGAGCCGTGGTTTTTGAAAAGAATGTGTATTCGTCCTTTATTCCGGTACTGAAGGGCTTTGACGAAGTCCATCTGTGCGGTTTCGATACGGACGCATGCGTTTATAAAACGGCGCTGGATCTGATTGAAAATAGTATTCGCCCCGTTGTTCTGGCGGCGTATTGCGGCAGTGAAAACCGGGCTTTCCATGAAGCGGGGATACTTTTGCTGGAGCGCAATATCGGTCGGGAAAACATTCTCCGGGAGGATATTTAAGCCGGAGGCCGCCGGAAAATGCTTTGCAGGACAATCGCAGAAACGGCCCGGTCGCTGAAAATCCGGAAAAGCGGCGGAGCGTGCTTGATTCCAAAGCCTTCGTGATATTCACTCCCTGATCTGTTTCTGCCGAAAAAGACGGGCAAAAAAACTGAGGACAAAATGAGAAGGATGGCCGGCTAAGCCCGTCTCCTGACCTTCTTTCGGTCAGGAGTGACGCACGCGGGGAAGCGTTTCTTTGGCGGTCAGATCGGGCAGGGCATAATAAAAGCCCGGCCGCAAAAGACGGCCGGGGCTTCATATCGATCCGGTTCCGCGCGTCAGCGTTTCGGAACGGGCAGTTCGTGAATGTCTTCGTTCCGGAACAACGCAATGGCATTCGCTGCAGCGGCCGGGGTCGGTATCATTCCGATTTCTCCGATGCCTGTCGCTCCGTAAGGGCTGTTCGCATCGGGAACTTCGACGCCGATTACCTCGATTTCCGGTGTTTCCTGAGCGCGAAGGATGCCCAGCTTCGCATATTTGAACGACAGCGGGAAGCCGCCTTCCATCGGCAGGTTTTCACTCAACGCATGACCCAACCCCATATGAACCGCGCCTTCAACCTGTCCGGAAAACAGTTTGGGGTTAATCACCCGGCCGACATCATGCGCCGCAATGACCTTTGAAACCTTGCCTGTCTCTTCGTCCAGAATGACAACCTGGCAGGCATAGCTGTAGCACAGGTGCGTTTTGACCGGCTGTTGCGGATGTTCGCCGAACGGATACGTTGACCAGTCGCAGATGTAGGATCCGTGATAAACTCTGCCCGTCAAATCTTCCAGCGCGTTCGTTTTCAGGTCTTCCTTTAACTGGCGTGCCGCGTCAATAATGGCCAGCCCGATCATGACTGTCCCGCGCGAAGACGTTGTTGCCCCCGTAATCATGTCGCCGTCCGTCATGGATTCCGCCTGCATGATTTCCGGGGGAAGGCCGGTTTCCTGACACAGAAACTGTATCGCCATTGTGTGGATGCCCTGTCCCATTTCAGACAGGCCGTGACGGATAACCAGATGGTCTTTATCCTTGATGGTCAGCGTGACCTTCGCACCGTCATCCTTGCCGTTTCCGACGCCGGAGTTTTTCATGGCACAGGCAATGCCGGCATATTTTGCGGCCTGGAACTGATCCTTGACGGCTCGCAGGCATTCCTTGATGCCGACACCGGTATCCAGAATCTGGCCCGTCGTCGCGTATAACCCAATGTCCAGAGCGTTGTCATAACGCATCTGCCAGCGGTCAAAACCACCCTGACGGCACAAATCGTCAATGCAACGTTCCATCGCAAACAAGGCCTGATTGACACCGAACCCGCGCATGGCGCCGTTCGGAATATTGTTCGTGTAAACGGTCTTATTCAACACATCAACATTCGGGACGAAATACGCTCCCGCCGCATGACCGGCCGCGCGTTCCAGAACCTTGTCCCCGACCGACGCGTAGGCGCCCGTATCGCCGATGATGGTCGCCTGAATGGCCGTGAATTTACCGTTTTTATCACATCCGAGCTTGTATTTCAGTGTCATCGGATGACGCTTGGGATGCATGCGGATGGATTCTTCGCGGTTCAGTTCAACACGAACCGGACGATGCAGGAAATAGGCTCCCATGGCAGCATGACCCTGAACGGTCAGATCTTCCTTGCCGCCGAAAGCGCCGCCCGACTGAACCTGAACAATATTCACATCTGTCGAAGGCATATCCAGAATGGCGCAAATCTGGTGACGGTCTTCAAAAATTCCCTGCCCCTGCGAATAAACCGTAATTTTTCCCTGTTCATCACGCGTCGCCACGGCCGCTTCCGTTTCCAAAAAAGCGTGCTCGACGCGCTGGGTTTCATACGTTCCTTCGGAAATATAGGCGGATTCTCTGAACGCTTTCTCAACATCCCCGATTCTGATGAACGATTCATTCAAAAGGTTTTTGCGGTCCGGGTGCACCTGCGGCGCGCCGTCGGCCAGAGCTTCCTGCCATGTCGTCACGGGTGTCAGCACCTCGTATTCGACTTTGATTTTTTCTGCGGCCGCCCGCGCCAGGTCTTCGGTTTCCGCGACGACATTGGCCAGAACGTCGGAAATGCAGCGGGTCGTTTCCCCGACGCCGACCATGAACGGCCAGTCATGCTTGATCGTGCCGATCATCTGCTCTCCGGGAATATCCTCCCGCGTAAAAACACGCAGGACACCTTCGGATTTTTCAGCCTCGGACGTGTCAATCGACAGGATTTTCGCTTTCGGATGGTCCGAGAACTTCAAAGCGCCGAACGCCATGTTTTTCATTACGATGTCGCCCGTAAAGGGGGTTTTGCCCAGAACGGTGTCATGCGCGTGATATTTGTTCAGACAGGCGCCGATTGCCCCGACCGCCGGAGCGTCCAGAGACGGCATCGGTTTTTCCCCGCGCAGAATTTCGGCGGCATAAAGAACGGATTCAATGATTTTCTTATATCCCGTACAGCGGCAGATGTTGCGGTTGATCGCCTTGCGGACATCGGCCGGAGCCGGAGAGGGGTTGGACGCCAGCAAAGCCGCCGCCGCCATAACCATTCCGGGAGTACAGTACCCGCACTGGATGCCGCCTTTTTCGACGAAAGCCGCGGCAAAAGCTTCCTGTGCGCGCTGTTCCAGCCCGTCGGGGGTGATGACCGATTTGCCTTCAATGCGTTTCATGGGCGTAACACAGGCCAGGGTCTGTTTCCCGTCCACCAGAACCGAACATGCGCCGCAGGTTCCCTGGGAACAACCGTCTTTGACCGTCGTCACGTGATGGTCTTCACGCAGAACCTTGATCAGCGGACGGTTTTCGTCGCCGTCGTACTGAATTTTCCGTCCGTTCAAAGTAAATTCCATAATGCCGCTCTCCGTCTTTTTCTTTTTTCAGATATAAGGCCCCTCTCCGATAAAACGAAGAGGGGCCTTTTTATCAAAGCCCGTTTTCAGGACTTATTTTTTTATGGCTTCCAGATATTTGGCCGGGAAAGCCGCATAGAAGGCAGCGGCCTTGACCAGATGGT
>USCC01000072.1 GCA_900553035.1 uncultured Rhodospirillaceae bacterium
GTTGAACCAGACGGTCTATGACCGTGGGAATGCCCAACCCCTGCAACGCATCAGATGGATGACCGCTTCCGACGTCAGCTTTCAAACACACTCTTTTCCCCCCCTTCCTTTCCGGATGAACATCCCGGACACCAGAGCTTTTTGTTTTATCCGGCATATAAAAAACGGCCCGCCGGAGGCCGGGCCGTTTCCGTTCTTCAGAGGCTCATATCTGTTCAAGAGCATCCGTCAGCTTTTCCAAAGCGCCGCATCCGACTGTTTCAATCTTTCCGGCATCGCATGCTTCGGCCGCCGCTGAATCAACCGGCATACGGGCGGTGTTTTCAATGCCGTATTCCTTTGCCGCGGCTTCCAGGCGGCTTTTACCGAAAATAAAATGCTCTTTGCCACAGTCCGGGCATTTGAAGCAGGCCATGTTTTCCACCAGCCCGACAATCGGAACATTCATCATTTTCGCCATCTTCACCGCCTTGCCGACAATCATGGAAACAAGCTCCTGCGGTGTCGTGACAATTACAATGCCGTCAACGGGAATCGATTGGAAAACCGTCAGCGGGACATCTCCGGTTCCCGGCGGCATGTCAATGAACATGAAATCAACGTCGTTCCAGATCACATCCGTCCAGAACTGTTTCACCGTACCGCCCAAAATGGGGCCGCGCCATAAAACAGGATCCGTATCATTGTCCAAAAGCAGGTTCACCGACATGACTTCAATACCGCTTTTGCTCATGGCCGGAAAAATACCCGTTTCGTTGCCCATGGCTTTTTCATGAATGCCGAAAGCCTTGGGAATTGACGGCCCCGTAATATCGGCATCCAGAACCGCGACGTTTTTCCCGCGCCGCTTCATCGCACAGGCCAGAAGAGATGTCACGGTCGATTTCCCGACGCCGCCTTTGCCGCTGACGACGGCAATGACTTTTTTAATCCGGCTCAGTTCATTGGGTTTTTCCGGTTCGATCACTTTTCTTTCGCCGCACTCGGCGTTGCAGTTTGCACAATCATGATTGCATGACGCACTCATATTATCCGCTCCTTCAAACAAGGTTTGTCATTGACGTTCACTTTTGTTCCGGAAATCCGTCCTGTCAAGTCGAAATATATCCAGAAACAAAAGACCCGCACTTTTCGGGCGGGTCTTTGAAAAAAAGATATTTTGGTTTAATACAGCTTGAATTCGGCATCCTTGCGGATAATGGTTCCGGCCTTTCCGTTCAGGATAGCGACAGCGTCTTCCAGCCGGCCGATTGCGCCAAACCCCTTGCCTGTTTTGGCAAAACGGCAGACGGCGTCAACCTTCGGCCCCATCGAGCCCTTGGCAAATCCGAATTCGCTCAGCTTTTCCGGAGACACTTCCCTGATTTCCTGCTGATCCGGCGTTCCCCAGTTCAGCGCGACCGACGGAGCATCCGTCAAAATCAGCAGAGCATCCGCGTCAAGCTCATCGGCCATGATCGACGCGGACATATCCTTGTCAATCACCGCTTCACTGCCGGTCAGCTTCCCGTTTTCGTCGCGGATGACGGGAATGCCGCCGCCGCCCGAAGAAATAACCATTGCCCCCGAATCAACCAGCTGACGGATTGTGTTGATTTCGACAATCGTCTGCGGTATCGGCGACGGAACGACGCGACGGAAATATTTGCCGTCGGCCGCAATCGACCATCCGCGTTCGGCCGCCAGCTTTTCGGCGGTTTCCTTGTCATAAACAGGCCCGATGAATTTCGTCGGATTGGAATAGGCCGGATCCTTCGGATCGACTTCGGTCTGGGTAATGACATTAACGACCTGACGGCCGGGAATGTCGTTCGCGACGCACTGAGCCAGCATATAGCCGATCATGCCCTGCGATTCCGCGCCCAGAATATCCAGAGGATAGGGTTTGACATCCTTATAGGCGTCCGCCTGCAAAGCCAGAAGACCGACCTGAGGCCCGTTGCCGTGCGTCAAAACCACGTCATGTTCCTTCGCAACGGCGGCAACGGCGGCGGCGGCAATTTTCACGTTTGCCATCTGGACATCGGCATCGGCCCGTTCGCCGCGGCGCAGCAGAGCGTTTCCGCCCAGCGCAATGACTACCTTCATTATATTGTCTCCACATAAAAATAAAAAAGAAACATTATCATATACATATGTCGCGGCCGGTGTAAATAGCCCGAAGCGAAGAATTTTTCCGCCGCCGCAAAGCCCCTGAAAACAATCGGCCGGAAAGGAACAGGACATTAAACGGATGGGCGGATATTACGGAAAACAGGACGCGCCGTGCTCTCTTTTAATCTCTTTTCCTTAAGATACGGCGTTTCCGCCCAAAAGAGGCTTTTCAAAAAAGTCTTTTTTCATATACCGGCGCAACAGCCCGCGTTAAGCGGATATAGCGCATGAAACCCGCCCGGTCAAGTCCGGCTTCTGCGGAGATTTCCGCCCTCGCCGAAGCATCTGCCCCAAGGCATCCGGCGAATACAATTCGGTGTGCCGACACGGCAAAGTAAACGCACCCCAACCTTCAATCCCCGCCTTTCTTTCAAAAGCCCCTTTCACGGCGGAACATCAGCCTGAAGCAGGGGACAAAGCCTCACTGTATCCCCCCTTTAAGGAGATTTCCGCCCCCGCCGAAGCATCTGCCCCAAGGCAGCCGGCAAATACAATTCGGTGTGCCGACACGGTAAAGTAAACGCACCCCAACGTTCATATCCCCGCCTTTCTTTCAAAAGCCCCTTTCACGGCGGTATCCCGCTCAACAGACGGACATTTTTCTGCTTTTTTTCGCGGCGGGTTTGGAACCAAGGCGGCGCTGTATTTACAATGGCCGTCTGCGGCGTGTGTCTTTGGTATCTTCCGGGGCTTTTCCAAGCTGTCCGGAATGTTCCTGTTTCCGTGCTGAAAAAAAACGCCGCCATTTAAACCGGCGACGTTTTTTGTTTTCAGCAGAATCACTTTAAATCGCAGACGGTCCAGTCTTCGTCTTCCGAAGGAGTCACCGTCACGATGTGCAACAGGTTTGTATTGCCCGCCACGTTGAACGGAAGCCCCGCCGTGATAATGATTTTCTCACCCGGCTCCGCGCCGTAAAGACGCTGGCAGAAACAGTTGGCCTTTCGGCTGACCGCGTTCAGATTTTCCGCCGGAGCCGACACAACGCTTTCAACCCCCCACAGCAGGCTCATCCGCCGGGCGACCCGTATTTCCGGGGTCATGCACAAAATCGGCAGATACGGCCGTTCCCGAGAGACACGGGAAGCGGTCGCGCCGGACATTGTATAGGAAACAATAGCACGCGCGTTCTGCAGTGTTTCTGCGGTAATGCGGGCAGAAACCGTAATCGCGCTTTCCGCCGTCTGTTCGGGCGGCAGACGTGAGGCGTCCAGATATTTGATGTACAGGTCGTCCGCTTCGGTTTCTGAAATGATCTTATCCATCAGTGTGACGGCTTCAACGGGATATTTGCCCGCCGCCGTTTCCGCCGACAGCATGACCGCGTCCACGGCGTCAAAAACAGCCGTCGCCACATCCGAAGCTTCGGCTCGGGTAGGCGTCGGGTTCACCACCATCGATTCCAGCATCTGCGTCGCGACGATGACCGGTTTGTTCGCTTTACGGCAGGCCCGCACGATTTTTTTCTGCAGGACAGGCACTTTTTCCGGCGGCGTTTCCACCCCCAGATCGCCGCGGGCAACCATGATGCCGTCGGACAGGCGGATGATTTCATCCAGATGCTCCAACGCCGCCGGCTTTTCGATTTTCGAGATGATCCAAGCCCGATTCTGAATCAGAGAACGGGCATGCAACAGGTCTTCCGGACGCTGGACAAACGAAAGGCCGATCATGTCCGCGCCCATGCCCAAAGCCGCTTCCAGATCACGCTTATCTTTTTCGGTCAGAGCCTCAATCGGCAGAGGAACCCCCGGAATATTGACGCCCTTTTTATTCGACAGGCGCCCGCCGTTTATCACGGTCGTGTTGGCATAATCCGAGCCGAAATCATCAACGCGCAGACGAACCGTGCCGTCATTCAAAAGCAAATCCATCCCCGGCACCATCGCCTGAAAAATTTCGGGATGCGGCAAACAGACCCGTTCCTGATCCCCCAGTTCGGGCGACATGTCCAGCCGGAACTTGTTCCCGGCATTCAGCTCAATCGCCTCGTCATTAACGAAAGACCCGATACGGAGTTTCGGCCCCTGCATATCACACAGGATGCCGATGGGACGGTCGATTTCGCGTTCCACCTGGCGGATAAACTCAACATTCTGACGGTGATCGTCATGCGTCCCATGACTGAAGTTCAGACGGAAAACATCCACGCCGGCAATGGCCAGAGCGCGGATGGTTTCTATCGTATTTGAAGAAGGACCGAGCGTTGAAACGATTTTCGTAAAACTGGCATGCTTCATGATATAAACCTCAATCAAAGCGGCGAAACGGCAAAAACGACCGTTTCCGTCAGGCTCTCCCGGGGATCCAGCGTTTTGATGCCGGTTCCCGCGATCCCCCGTGAAGCCAGATTGAACGCGTCGTTCGCATTCGTTACCGGTTCAACGCAGAAGAAATCCTCGCCCGCCGGCGACCACACGACGACATGATTAAAATCGCTGCGCGCCGTAATGTTCATTCTGTATCCGCGCGAAGGCCACGCGATTTCGATGTTTCCGTCAAAGCCGCCGAAACACGTGTCCAGTTCAAGCTCTGAAATCTTCAGCCCCTTGTCGAACTGCCATTCGGGCGGCGTTTTGATCGGGCGTTCCCGCGGCGGCGCACTTTCATGCGCCCATACGGTTTTTGTTTTAAAGCGGACGGTTGTGTCTTCATCCCTGGGAAAAAAAGGATGAAGCCCCAGCCCGCACGGCATCGGAATGCCGCCGTTGTTCGTCAGCTTCAGAGTCACTTCCAGTTCGCCGCTGTCCTTCAGGAGGAAGGTTTCCTCCGCGCTGTAGGCGAAGGGAAAGCCGCTTTTGCCGTCATGTTCAAAACGCAGGGAAAGCCTGTTCGCCGCCGTATCCGTTACGTCCCATGCCTTCTGCCATCCTTCGCCGTGAAGAGGATCCTCGACGACGGGATGGTTCCGCGGAACCGTCCGGCGGATTCCCCAGTAAATGAAATATCCGCCGCGAATCCGGTTGGAATAGGGAACCAGCGGAAACAAGGCCGTCTTATCCGCCGCTTTTTCGGCAAAAGCTTCGGGTTTTGCCGGACGCATCAGGTCAACCGTTCCGTCCGCCCCGGTTTTCCGCCAATACGCGAGAGAACCGCCGGTCTGCGGTGAAACAGCCGCGGAAAAATCACCGGAGGTTAAAGAAATAAGCTCTGTTTCCTGCATCTTTATTTTCCCATATTCGAATTGTCTTATCTCACGCCGCCGCATAAGCGGGCTTGTATGCGCTTTAGATTTAAGGCCCAATCTTAAAGTCCTTTTTTCATAAACTCAATCCTTTATTTTTCCAACGCGGCTTTCAATTCATCGAAAGTTTTATATTCCTTTCCGTCAACGGCGGCCGAGGTAAAACGCACGTTGTAAGGCGGCTTTGCATGAAGAATCACCCCTTCGGCCTTTGCCGACGAAGCGTTGTAGCGTTCCTTCGGATCTGACAGGTTCAGCGTCCCCTTTTCCACAACGACGCTCTGCACGGTGAAGTCCCCCTGCGCACTGCCCGTCGGGCCTTTGCCCTGAGCGTACAGATTTGCGTTCTGCAGGACGATTTTTGCGGCCGACGCGCGGACACGGCGCGCTTTTTCCCCGTTCTCCTTCACCGGCGTCAGGTCCACCTTCAGTTTTTCAACGGTGACGTTCTGGACATAAAAGACCTGTGTCTTTAAAAAATTCAGAAGATCCTTCAGCCCGATATGGAACGTTCCGAAAGAGACCGTCCCTTTGATATCCGGACGGTTCCATACAATAGAAAAGTCCTTGAACGTGATGAAGCTCTGCCGCAAAGAGGTTTCCATGAACTCGTATTTGACGGTTACGTTTTCAAAATTTGAAAACCATCCGGTCAGCAGAAAATCCAGAGCGATATCCGCGAAATTGTCCTTTGTCCGGGACGAATGCGGAATCGTTATCGTCGTCCGGGGAGCTTCTGCCGCCGGAGCGGCGGGAAGCGCCGGGGCAACAGGAGCAGACGCGGGGTCTTCGGCCGACAGAGCCGGAGCAGCGGACAGGGCGACAAACAGAAAAAACGGCGCGGCAATACTTTTCATCGTTTTTAACCTTTGATATTTCGTCTTATTCGTATCAAAATCATAGCACGCTTTTCGTTCAAATAAACGCGCTAAAACGGATTATAATGCCCGATGGACTTTCAGTCGCCTCTTTTCCGCGCCTCCTTTATTGAAAGGGTATCTCTTGTTCTGGCGGACGCCTGCCTGGAAAACGGAGATATTGTCACGGCGTACTGCTCGAACGTTTCGCGGATGAAAACCCTGACCGAACCGGGAACCGAGATATTCCTGTCCTTTAACCGCAAACCGGGACGGCGTCTGCTGTATACATGGGAAACCGCGGCTGTCAGCGGCACGCTGGTCGGTGTCAACGAAGGGCGCAATTTCGATCTGATCGTTGAAGGCATTCAAAACGGCGTCCTGCGCGAGCTGGCCGGATACGGAACATGCGAACGTATCATGCCGTCACGGGGAACGTCTCTGTTTGACCTGCGCCTGACGCCCGTGGATGAACATTATCCGGTGTGCAAGGCAGCGATTGGCTCGGTTTACCTCAAAAAAGGCGCCGACCTGCTTTATCCCGACGGCGTTTACGTTTCAAACCGGCGCATCCTGCCGCAAATGGCTTCGGCACTGGAAAACGGTGAACGCGTTGTTCTGCTTCTGCTGGCTCAGCGGATTGACGTCCTGGGCGTTCGCGCGGACTGGGCGGCGGATGCGGAGTATGTTGCAGGGCTTAAAGATTTATGCGATAAGGGCTTGGAAATTCTGTGTTACGGCTGTAGTGTATCGGCACAGGGAATCTGGGTGACGGCTCGCCTGCCTTTTATGTTTTGAACGGACGGAAAACAATGACAAAAAACGATATCATCATACATCCCGCGGAGGACTATGAATCCATGCGCCGCGCCGGAAAACTGGCGGCCGAAACGCTGGACATGATTACGCCTTATGTCGAACCCGGCATCACCACGGAAGAACTGGACCGGCTTTGCCATGATTTCATTGTTGAACACGGCGCCGTCCCCGCCTGCCTGGGGTACCGGGGCTTTCCGAAATCGGTCTGCATTTCCCTGAATCACGTGATATGCCACGGCATTCCCGGCGATCGGAAACTTGTCAGCGGCGACATCCTGAACATTGACGTCACCGTCATCCTTGACGGGTGGTACGGCGACACCAGCCGCATGTTCGGCGTCGGAAAAATCCCGGTCAAGGCCAAACGCCTGATTGACATCACGTATGAAACAATGATGCGCGGCATTGAAGCTGTCAAGCCCGGGGCAACGCTCGGCGATGTGGGGCACGCGATGCAGACGTTCGCCGAATCGAAACGCTGTTCGGTCGTCAAGGATTTCTGCGGACACGGGTTGGGGCGCACGTTCCACTGTGCGCCGAACGTCCTGAATTTCGGCCGCCCGCATGAAGGACTGGTCCTGGAGGAAGGGATGTTCTTCACCGTTGAACCGATGGTCAACCTGGGTGGCGACGCGCTGAAGGTTCTGTCCGACGGATGGACGACAGTGACCCGGGACATGTCCCTGTCCGCTCAGTTTGAACATTCGCTGGCCGTGACGTCCGACGGATATGAAATTTTCACTTATTCGCCGAAGGGCTGGCATTATCCGCCTTATGAATAGGATTTCCGGATGACAAAGAAACAACGCCCCCTGAAGGAAGAAGGCGCCCTGCTGGATATGCTTGTCGGCGGTACGGATGACGACAAAAATGAAAGCGGCGCCTGCGAACCGCATTATCTGGGACACCGGGAACGTCTGCGCCAGAAACTGCTGGCTCTGGGCGGTGAAGCCCTGCCGGATTATGAACTGATGGAGCTGGTGCTGATGCAGGCCATTCCGCGAAAGGACGTCAAGCCCCTGGCCAAGGAAATCATCCGCGTTTTCGGATCGTTTGCGGGCGCACTCACCGCTGAACCCGAAGAATTGAGGAAAGTCAACGGCGTCAAGGACGCGACCATCGCCCTGTTCGCCGTTATCCGGGAAGCCGCCGTCCGCATGCTGAAAAATCAGGCAAGCGAAGCGCCCGTCATCAACAACTGGGAGGCCATCGTTTCCTACTGCCGCGCGGCCATGGGACGCAGAAAGATTGAAGTGTTCCGGGTTTTGTTTCTGGATTCCAAAAACCGCCTTATCCGGGACGAAGTCCTGCAGGAAGGCACCGTCAACCAGACCATGATCTATCCGCGGGAAATTGCGAAACGTGCGCTGGAACTTTCCGCCGTTTCACTGATTATGGTTCACAACCATCCCGCCGGAGATCTGAAGCCGTCGAAAAACGACGTTATCATGACAAAAGCCGTAGAGGATGCTCTGCGGACAATCAACGTTACCCTTCTGGATCATCTGATTGTTGCAAAGTCGGGGTATGTTTCGTTCAAGGAACGGGGGTATCTGAAGTCGCCTCTTCATCGTTCTGCCGCGCAGTAATGACTCCGCCCAGCCGCGCAATGCCGGCCCCCAGAACGTTGACCACCGTGCATATGTTCCACAGCTTCACCTGCGCCCGATCCATGAACGGGAAAAGTTCGGAACCGACAACCCATGCGACAATGCAGAAGGACAGCATGATGTCCAGCGCCTCGCCGGCGTCCTCCCATTTACCGAGCGTCGGGTGCCGGCGCGCCGCAATTGACAGCAGACACACCGGATACCGGTCGTGCCCGCGCCAGCACAGGGCATGAAAGCTGACGGCGTTGAGGATGAAATCAATCAGCCCCCATATGATGAAAGCCGCCGCCAGGAGATGGCCGACAAAATTATCATACAGCCGGCTGACCACGATTCCGCCGAGAATCTTGTACCCCACGAACGGAAACCCGATCGTCAGGACGGATAACAGCGGAAAGATGTGTTTTCGTATGTAGCGGATTTTAGGCATATGCGTCACGGATCAAACAGTTCCAACCGGGAAAACCGATAAGCAGGAAATATCTTAATCTCTTTTTAAAGTAAAGATGATATTCTGAAAAAAAGCATATCGAGGATATCCATGAACCTGTTCAAGTTTCTGTTCAGCAAAGACGATGACAATACGAACGACAAGCTCGGGGCGTATCCCGAAAAGGTTCATGTCCGCGCGATGCCCGAACGGCGCTATCTGAAAACGTCGCGCGTCATGACACTTCTGGCGGCGGCTCTGTTGTGCGGGACGATTGTCTTGGGGTTCATTATCTATCTTCTGGCGCCGATGTTGCGGGCGGAACCGATGCTTCTGTCCATTGACAAGCGTTTTTACCGGCTGGAACCCGTTGAACGTTCGATCGTGCGCACGCCGTCGAATCTCCTGCTGATGGAAAACCTGATCCGCGACTACATCTACTTGCGCCACACGATTGTCCCTGACATTGACGAAATGCGTAGCCGGTGGGGCGACCGGAGCTATCTGTACTGGTACTCGTCCAAGGACGTTTTCGGCCTTTTCCTGCAGGAAAAGGAAGTCCGCATGGCCCAGATGATGGAGGGCCTGACGACCGAAGTCCGCATCCGTTTCGTCAATCGTGTTTCTCCCAGCCTCTGGCTGGCCGAATTTGATACAATCGAGCATATGCCCGAAGACGAAAAGCCGACAATCAAACGCTGGCGAGCCCTGATGCAGGCCGGATTCCAGCGCCGCCCCTACCCCAGCATGGATGAACGGATCAAAAACCCGCTGGATTTCATGGTCAACAGCTATTCGATTTCCTCGCGCGGTCTTCACGAAGAAAACAAAAACGCCAAATTCCTTGACTGATTGATTCACACGTTGCGCCCGACAGCCTCTCCCGATGCCCAGGCCCAATGCAGATTATATCCGCCCAATTCGCCGGTAACGTCCATCACCTCGCCCGCGAAATACAGCCCTTTGACTGTCCGTGCTTCCATTGTTGACGATGACAGGGCGTCCGTATCCACACCGCCCTTTGTGACTTCGGCCTTGTCATAACCATCCGTTCCCGCCGGCAGGAAGGAGTACCGCTTAATCCCCTCCGCCAGAAGTGCCAGATCACGATCCCCCACCTGTGCCAGAGGTACATTTCTGCGTTTTTCCGGCAGAAGCGATGAAAACCGCTGCGCCAGCCGCAAAGGAATCTTTTCCGCCAGCACATTCACCGCGAAACGCCTCTCCTTCTTTTCCTTTAAAGCCTTCATCCCGCAGAGCACGTCTTCGCCGGGGCCTTAATTCAACAGACAGGATGTGAAATCCTCCGATGAAAGATGGTTTTTTGAAAGCAGCTGCCCTCTCGCCCTCTCTGCGGGTGGCCGACTGCAACTATAACGCTTCCCAAATC
>USCC01000073.1 GCA_900553035.1 uncultured Rhodospirillaceae bacterium
CCACAACCTCCCGGAACAGATGGGCCAGATGCGTCTTCCCGCACCCCCGCGGCCCGTGAACCAACGCACCGGCAAACGCATACGGCCAGCTTTCAACCAAGCCGGCGGCCGCCCGGTTTGAAGGCGCAATGAAAAAATCGTCCCGTCCGAGCAACGACCGGACGGGAAATGACAGGGGAGCCTGATGGAACCTATTCGGTGACATCGGATTTCGGCGTTCCAAGATAAAGGGGGCTTTCAAGATATTTCTGGACGCCGAAACGAACCAGCACGCCAATGATCGCCGCCACCGGCACCGCAATCAGGACGCCCAGGAAACCAAACAGCGCCGCCCCCGTCAGCAGGGCGAACATCACCCACACCGGATGCAGACCGACTTTCTCGCCGACGAGTTTCGGCGTCAGGACGTTACCTTCCAGCATCTGTCCCAGAAAGAAAATCACAATGATGACCGCGACACGTTTCCAGTCATTGAACTGAACAACAGCCAGACTGACGCTCATGATAAATCCCAGCGTTGAACCGACGTACGGAATAAAGGAAAGCATCCCGATCCCCAGCCCCAGAAGAAGCCCGAGATCCAACCCCGCCAAGCTCAGCCCGACGGCATAAAAGATGCCCAGGAACAGGCACACCGTCGCCTGCCCCCGGATAAAGCCTGAAATGATGTCGTTCATCTGGCGCAGAAGGGAACGAATGGTCTTCGCTTCTTCGCGCGGCAGAAGCTTCTTAATGACGGCGCAGAATTTTTCCCAGTCGCGCAACAGGTAAAACGCCACGATCGGCGTCACCAGAAGCAATGAAAGCAGGTTCAGAATGGCGACGCTTCCCGACAGAATCCGCTGGACGGTACTCAGGACGATTTTCAAACCGCCCGACATGTGTTCGGCAATCGAATCACGCAGATTATCCATCTGTGTCGGGAACAGACGCTTCATTTCAAACAGGAACGGTTCGATTTTGTCCCACAGGAGCGCGGCATACATCGGCAGATTGGAAATAAAGGTCATCAGCTGCTTTTCAACAATCGGGACAACGATCAGGACACACAGCAGGAACACGATAATCAGGGCGGAAAAAACGATCAGAAGAGCCGCTGTTCGCGAATGAAGCTTCTGCTGAAGCTTTGTCGTCAGCGGATCCAGGAAATAGGCGATGGCAATGCCCGCGACGAAAGGAAGAAGCACGTCGCGCAGTTCGTAAAATCCCCAGATGAAGAGTGCAAGAAAAACACACCAGGCAAAAATTTTCTGCGTGCTGTTCATCGGATTCCCTCCTTTTCCATGGACGAAGAAACCGGTGTCATGAAAGAAGCCGGAACCGTTTCGGAAGCCGGCGCATCCGGCAGGCGGACGATTGTTCCCGACACACCCGAACCGGATCGTTCCTCGGCGGGGGGCATCATTGTCGTCACCTCGGGGGCGGCGGAAGAGGAAGCCGGCTGTTCCTCCGGCAGGAACTGTACCTGTTCCGTTGACTGCAGCTTGAAAACTCCGCTTGGCATCACGGTCAGGGACAGCATCCGTTTGTGCATTTCCTTCTGCAGGCGTTCCAGCCCTTCGGCGAAAAAGACCGTCAGCTGAAGAACGCCGGATCGGGCGGCCTGCAGACGATATGAGCTGATCAGCGGAATACGGTCAAGCCGGGATTTAATCAGTTCCCACTGCTTCAGATCGGCGACAGGCACCATGGCGACCAGTGATGTCGCGTCATTGAACTGCACCATCTGTTCCCGCTTCCATACGCTTTCCAGATGTTCGACGACCTTTCCGACGGCCAGCGCATACGTCCGCGACGTGTTTTTGGTCAGCGGCACCGTAAATGAAAAATTCGGAATTTCCGAAGCCGTCACCTCGTCCATTGCCCGAGCCTGCACATTGAAAAGGGATCCGCGGCGGGTCATTTCGACAATCAGAATTCCTTCGGCCTCGTACCTTTTGGCCAGACGGCGCACGGCGTCCAGATTGCCTTTCAGCACCTGCTCCACCGAAATGGAACGGGCATCGGCCGTATCGCCGAGCGGAACAAGTAAAGGCACCATATAGCTTTCGGCCGTCCGGTTCTGCCAGGACCGGAGCCATGCGTTGTCGTCCTCCCACAAAATGGGAGACGCGGCCGGTGATTTTTTATAAACGGGCAGGATCAGAAGAGGCTTTCCCGACGTGCGCACATACGGCAGTCCGTTTTGGCGCAAAAGATCGCGGACGGCGTCGGCATTAAACCGGACTTCCAGCGTCGCCATATACCGTACGGCGGATGTTTTTTCGCGGGAAACGCTCATGTCCTGCACAATATTGATGATATCGTCCGGAACCAGTTCCGGCAACTGCTCCACCACATAGGACGGTGTGATGCGTTCCATAACGACCATCAGCGCCTTTTTCTGTCCGTCGGCCAGAGCCTGTTCACGGGCAGCGGCAGCGCTGTCGGCCGTGACGTCGACCTGAATGCCGCCGGCGGAAAACATTTTGGAATCGATGTCGGGAGCCGCCTGAACGTCCCGGCAGACCGGCAGAAGCATTACCGCCGTGGCCAGTACGGTTTTCAAACAACGGTAAAAAACGTTCATGAGGCAGCTCCCTGGTTTCAGATATTCAAATCAGCCGACAATCTCGCATGCGCTGAAGAAAAACGAAATTTCACGCGCGGCATTTTCGTCGGAATCGGAACCGTGAACGGAATTGGCTTCCATCGATTCGGCAAATTCCCGGCGGATGGTTCCTTCGTCGGCCTTTTCCGGATTTGTCGCGCCCATGACTTCGCGGTTTTTCAAAACAGCGTTTTCACCTTCCAGCACCTGAACAACGACAGGACCGGACGTCATGAAGGCGACCAGGCTGTCATAGAACGGGCGTTCCCTGTGGACGTCGTAAAAAGCCTGCGCCTGTTCCTTCGTCAGGCGGATGCGTTTCTGCGCGACAATGCGCAGGCCGTTTTCTTCCAGCTTTGCATTGATCCGGCCGGTCAGGTTGCGGCGGGTGGCATCGGGTTTGATAATTGACAAAGTACGTTGAGTAGCCATTTTTATCCTCTGAATGTTAGGTATTTTCAAAAAACTTCAGCTTCTTTATACCGTCGGCGGCGCCGACTTTCAACTCATTTTCGGGGAACGAAGCCTTCGATTTCGGCGTCCAGAAGAGAACGCTGGTACGATGACACTTTTTCCGCGGCCTTTGGAAGGACTTCCTGCGCTTTTCCGTTCCCGCCCCGCGCGGCCAGCGAAAGCCAGAAGTACGCCGGTTCGGCATCGTCGGACAGGAACGAATAAACTCCCAGATCGGCCTGCGCGTCGGCATTGCCGCCGTACGCCGCCTGTGTCAGGAGTTTGGTTGCCTGACCTTTCGGCATTCCCTTCGCTTCACCGCGGAAGGTCATTTTGGCAACCATGTAGCCCGCTTCGGGCAGAGCTTCAGACGCGCTTTTAAAATTTTCAAACGCCAGCTTCGCGTCCCGGTCGGTTCCCCAGCCGTTGTAATACATCTGCCCAAGCAGAAGCCGGGCTTTCGGGTATCCCTGCTGTGCCGGATAGACCAGATATTCATAAGCCTCGGCATAACGGCGGGCATCAAACAGCTCGCTCCCCGTCTTCAGCGCTTCGACATACTCTTCCTCGGTCATCGGCGGGCGGTGACGCTGGAGGAACACTGCGGCTCCGAACCCCAGCGAAAACAGCAAAAGCCCCAGAACGACATACACACGGTATTGCAGGAAAAAGACTTTCGTATAGTAAAGACGGTTGCCCATCGCTCACCTTTCGCAAAAAAATGATGATCATCATCAGGCAATCCTTTCTTTTTGTAAAGCAGTAAGCTACATTCTCCGCCATGCTGGATATCAACGACATTACATTGCGGTTCGGCGGCCGGCTTCTGTTCAACGAAGCTTCCGCCCATATTTCGGACGGACAGAAGGTCGGCCTGGTCGGACGGAACGGGTGCGGCAAATCGACACTGTTCAAAATCATTCTGGGCGGCCTGTCCCCGGATTCCGGCGACGTGCGCCTGACAAAGGGGCACCGGATCGCCACCGTCGCGCAGGAAGTCCCCGAGGGTGACCTCTGTCTGCTGGACTGTGTGCTTCAGGCCGACACGGAACGGACGGCTCTTCTGCAGGAGCTGGAAACGGCGGAAAACGCCGGCGACGGCGTCCGCATCGGCGAAATTCATGAACGCCTGTCGGTCATCGGCGCCAACTCGGCAATTGCCCGCGCGGGAGCCATTCTGTATGGGCTTGGCTTTTCGACCGAAGATCAGTTGCGTCCCGTTTCGTCCTTTTCCGGAGGATGGCGCATGCGTGTCGCCCTGGCGGCCACCCTTTTCGTCCCGTCGGACATACTCCTTCTGGATGAACCGACAAACCATCTGGATCTGGAAGCGTCCCTGTGGTTGGAAAATTATCTGGCTCGCTACGGAGGAACTCTGCTGATCATCAGCCATGACCGTTCTATCCTGAACCGCCTGTGCGGTCGGATTCTTCATCTGGAAAACGGAAAAATTCAAAGCTACGGCGGCAACTACGACGCTTTTGAACAGACGCGGACGTTGCAGAAGGAAGCCTTGGAGAAACAGGCGGCTCGAACCGAGGAACAGCGCCGGCACCTGCAGGATTTCGTCGATCGCTTCCGGTACAAGGCCAGCAAGGCAAAGCAGGCGCAGAGCCGTATCAAGATGCTGGAGCGTCTTCCTCCCGCCGCCGCGGCTGTCGGCGAAGCCGGGGTTCGGTTCAATTTCCCCTCGCCTCAGGAACTGCCCCCGCCCCTGATAAAAATTGAAGACGGCGTCGCCGGCTACGACGGTCGACCCGTGCTGAAGCGTCTGAACCTGCGCATTGACGCCGACGACCGTATCGCGCTGATCGGCGCGAACGGAAACGGCAAATCAACGCTGGCCAAAATCCTGTCCGACCGTCTGAAGCTGATGGATGGAAAAAAGCAGGCCTCCAACAAGCTTCAGGTCGGCTATTACGCCCAGCACCAGACCGACGAGCTGTCCCGCACCCTGACCGCCTGTCAACAGATGCAACGCGTCATGCCCGAAGCGAACGAAACACAGATACGCGCCCATCTGGGAGCTTTCGGACTGACACAGCAGAAGGCGGACACGCTGATCGAAAAGCTTTCGGGAGGCGAAAAATCACGGCTCCTGTTCGCTCTGATGAGCCGAAACGCTCCGCATGTGCTGATTCTGGACGAACCGACGAACCATCTGGACATTGACGCGCGCGGGGCATTGATTGAAGCGCTGAACGATTACAAAGGCGCAGTCATTCTGATTACGCATGATCCGCATCTGATTGAGCTGACGGCCGACCGGCTCTGGCTGGTGGCGGACGGGACATGCCGGACATATGAAGGGGATATGGAGGATTACCGTGCCCTTTTGGCAGCGAACGCCCGCGTTCAGAATGCGGGTTCGTCCGGAAAAGCCGATGCGGATGCGGCGAACAGCGCTGCCGCGCGCCGGGATGAGCGGCGCCGGACGGCAGAAAAACGTCAGCAACAGGCGCCTCTGCGCAGGAAACTGAAAGAAACGGAAAAGGCCCTGGAAAAAGCAACGACAGAACGTGATAAGACTCAGGCTCTTCTGGAAGATCCGGGACTTTACGCCGGAATGACGGATTCCGCGCGGGTTACGGCTCTGCAGACTCTGCTTTCCCAGCTGAATGAAAATATTGAAAGCCTTGAGACAGAATGGCTTGAGCTGTCGTCGCGGCTTGAAGAATAATCTTTTTGCGGGGCGAAGGCAGGAATCAATATCACTAAATGTAATTTTATCTTGCCATATTTATTATAATATGTTATAAGTCTCCTGTCTTAAACCAAATCAGGGAGAAAAAAATGTCGAACAAAGCTTCAGATAAAAACCATTCCTTAAAACTGTCCAAACCCGTACGCCCGTTTTACCCGAATGAGTTGCAGGAAATTAACAAAGTCCGGGCCTGTTTTCAGGAAAATGGCCGGTATAAGGGGCTGCCCGCAGGATATTATACGCCGGCATACATGGATCCCCAGCTGGTGAACGCCATCAGGGAATACCAGAAAGAGCGCGGCCTTCAATGCGACGGCATCATCAATCCGGGTGGTGAAACCGAACAAAGGCTTAATCAGGACAAAGAAATCGTCTGCAGGATTCATTCCGGCTCGACGGAAAAAGATAACTCAACCTATAATAAAGAAACCGGATCGTCCTTCCGGCACGAAACAGGCTGTGGGTGCTGTCTTTGATTTTGTGCGTCACAAAAGGGAAATGAAAAAAATGAATATGAAAGACAGCGATAAGTTTTTCCACTGCGCGGCAAACTTCACCGCCGCACAGCGCGGATCTGTCGGGAAGGACACAGCGATCGCCATGAGTCTTGGAAAAGAGCTCTTTGATATTCCCAAAAAAGTTTTCTTCGATAAAGAAAAGTTGTTTCCGACTCTCATCGACAGCCTGTTGGATATTGAAGCCGACGCTACCGGATGGGAGAAGGGCATCAACGACAGTACCGTCCGGAAAAACTCTGCGGTTGAGGCTTGTAAAAAATACTTGCCTCCCCTGTCCGAAGGGAAAAAGCTGGGCGAATGGTATCGTGCGCGTCATCGCGATTCCGCTGAATAGGGAGCCTTTCAATGAAGGATCATCCGGAAAACAAGAAGATCATCACACGAAGGCCGGATTTTATCTCCGTCCGCATAATCCGGAAATGCGGACGGATGATCATCAAAACAGTCATTGTTTTTACGGAATTCGTGCTTATCATCGCCGCTCTTCTTTTTACGTTATCGCGTCTTATGGGATGGTACGGCCCGGAATATGACTGCTATGATCTGCAAATCTGCCCGGAAGGAATAAATTACGGCGGCCAGATTGTCGATCAGAGAATGTGCCTTGTCCATGACGGACGGTGGAAGCCCGAGGACAAGCGTTGCGTTTTCGACGCGCACGTTCATTCCTGCGAAAGCAAAGGCTTTCCTTTCTGGGATCCTGAAAAGCAGGAATGCGTTAAGGAAAACCCTGACGCGGCTCTTCTTCAGAAAATGGAAGAGGAGCGAAAGAAGGAACAGGAGAGGCTCATTAACTCTCTGTTTGAAGGAAAGGAACTCGAATGAATATCCGCCCCGAAAGTGACGATATCATCACGCGGAAAGAAGACTTTGAATCCACCCGTCTGTATAAAGAATACAAGCAACTTGTCATAAGGACGGCCGTTATTTCCATCATCCTCATCTTTTCAATCATTTACTTCATTGATGAATTAGTTTCTTTTTTGCTTCCTTTTCTTCTATCGGCTCTGCCCTGAAACCGCCTTACCCAAAAAAAGAGAGCAAAATCACGATGTTTGATCGGCCTGGGCTCTTCCCGGGTTTACTGCGGCATCTGAGCAGCGATTTACACAAGAACGGCGGCCTTCCATGCTTTGCCGTCCGGCGGAAACCGACAGGACAGAACGCCTTTATGCCACGATTTCCCCTCCTTCGGTTCCCCTCCGGCAGGAACAGGCGCGCGCGTCCTCCTTCCGCGTCCGGGGAGAAGCGGCGGCCGCCTCTTTTTGACCGAACCGGCGGAAAAATTTAAAAATTTCCGAAACGGCGATGACGGACAAGGACAGAAGCATAATCCGCCCCCACATTTCAGGAGGCAGAGGAACCGTCCCGAAAAGCGCGCCGCCGTACTGCGTAATAATGACCTGCAGAACAAACGTTGCGGCAAAAACCGAAAGCATCAGGCGATTGCGGCCGAAATTCGCGAAAATGCTGACGTCCGACAGTTCACGGCAGTTAAAGGCATTCACCAACTGAAACAGAACAAACAAAGTAAAAAGGACGGTGCCGCTCTGTTCCGGCGTACAGCCCAGAATATTCCAGACCGTCTGTGCCATGAAAACAGCGGAAATGAACAGGCCGCCGACCAGAATGCGGCGCATCATTCCCCGGGTCACGATCGGAGCACTGCGCGGCGTGGGCTTCCGGTTCATCAAAGAGCCGCGGATCGGTTCAAGCCCCAGCGTCAACGCCGGAGGGCCGTCCATGATGATATTCACCCACAACAGCTGAAGCGCGGTAAAGGGCGATTTGAAACCGGCCAAGACGGAAAGCAGGACAACGACGACCGACGACAGATTGACCGTCAGCTGGAACTGAATGAACCGCTGGAAGTTTTCATAAATACCGCGCCCCCATTGCACAGCCTTGACAATGGTTGAAAAGGAATCATCCAGAAGGACGACGTCGCTGGCCTCCTTCGCCACTTCGGTGCCCGAAATTCCCATGGCGACACCGACGTCCGCGTTTTTGATTGCAGGAGCGTCGTTGACACCGTCGCCGGTGACCGCGACGACATGCCCGCACGATTTCAGGGCGTTCACAACCCGCATTTTAATCAGCGGCGTACTGCGCGCGATCACTCGTATGTCCGGCAGAAGGGCACACAGCTGTTCATCATTGAGCGCATCGATTTCCCGCGCTTCCAGAGCCAAGCGCCCTTCCCCCAGCAAATGAAGCTCGCCGGCGATCGCCCGCGCGGTAACAATATTGTCTCCCGTCAGAATCTTCAGCTCAATCCCCGCACGGCGGCAACACTCGACAGCTTCTCCGACGTCCCGGCGCAGCGGATCGGCCAGAGCCACAAAGCCGTCATACGTCATGCCGCTTTCGACCGCGGCGCGTTGCGTTTCAAAATCCGGCCTTTCCTCCAGTTTCCTGTGCGCGAACGCAATAACGCGGTACGCCTTTTCCTGAAAGGCCCGGATACGCTCTTCGGCCGCGCGGCGCGCCTGAGGCGTCAGGAGACACATGTCCATGATTTTTTCCGGACTTCCCTTTGTGTAAACCTGCATCCCGTCTTTGCCTTCAATGACTGTCGTCATGTTTTTCGTTTCCGACGAGAACGGATAGGAATAAACAGGACGGACGGATTTGCGGAATTTCCGGTAATCCTCCCCGGCCTTTGACGCCGCGGCCAGAAGGGCACATTCCGTCGGATTGCCGATAAAGCGGCTTTCTCCGTCCTCAATTCCGATTTCGGCCGTCCCGTTCACACAGAAGTTCGCCAGAATATGTCTGTCCCGGATTTCTTCGGGAAGCGCTTCATTTCCCGAGCCGCAGACGCGCATCACGCACATCCGGTTTTCGGTCAGCGTTCCCGTCTTGTCCGAACAGATGACGTTGATGCACCCGACCGTTTCGCAGGCAATCATCTTTTTCACAAGGGCGTTCTGGCGGGACATTTTGATGATGTTGACGGCCAGCGACACGGCCACGATTGTCGGCAGGCCTTCCGGCACCGCCGCCACGATCAGAACAATACTGGTAATAAAGGCTTCGGAAACAGTCGCCAGGGACACCGTTCCGTTCAGCACGAACATCACGACCTGTATCATGAAAACCAGGCCGGCCATGGACGCCCCCCATATGGTGATGATTTTCCCCAGATGCGCCAGCTTTTCCTGTAAAGGCGTCGCTCCCTTCCGCACGGATGACAGTTCCCGGGCAATCCGCCCGAACTCTGTCCGGTCGCCGACGGCGGTTACAATCATCCGGCCGTTCCCCTGTGTAATAAAACTGCCCGAATAGAGCATGTTCACTCGTTCGGCGACGGGCGTATCCTCGTCCGCCAGAACGATATCGGCACTTTTCTTCACGGGAACGCTTTCTCCGGTCAGTGAGGATTCGTCCGCACGCAGGGCGATGCTTTCCAGCAGACGCCCGTCCGCCGGCAGTTTGTCCCCCGTTTCGATGCACACGATATCCCCGGCTACGACATCCTTCTGCCAGATCTGACAGACCTCGGCATTGCGGAATACTTTGACACGGACGTCCTCTCTGATACGAGCCAGCGCCTCAAAAGCCTTCGCGCTTCTGCCTTCCATCACGACCGTAATGGCCACAGCCAGAGTGACGGCGGCCAGGATTCCGACGCATTCGATATATTCCGCCGGCTCACCGTTCAAGGAACGCGCAAAGTTGACGCCGAAAGCAATAAATGCGGCAATGATCAGCATCAGAATCATCGGTTCCGTCGCGGCCGCCCACACCCGCGCGAACAGGGTTTCGCGTTCGGGCGGCGTCAGAACGTTGCGGCCGAAACGCTCTTCACGCTCCCGCGCTTCTTCGTTCGTCAGCCCTGTCCTTTCGTCAACGCCGAGTTCATCCAGAACCTGCTGTTTTGTTTCCGTAAAAGCCTTCATGCCTTCTCTCCGCCAATAAAAAAGACTCATGTACAGGCCGAACGAATCCGACCGGTACATGAGTCTTGTTCTTTAAGACAAGCCAGACCGCGAACGGTCATTATGTTGACTTGCCACGTGCGAAAAACCGCGCGCAAACTACTCCCCCATGGGTTGGTCTTTACAGATAGCGGAAACATCCGCGCCCGTCAATCATAAAATCACGGGGGCCGGAACGGCGGCACGTGAGTCACGTGTCATGAAGCCTGCATCC
>USCC01000074.1 GCA_900553035.1 uncultured Rhodospirillaceae bacterium
CCTGTTCCATCCCGGCATTCCGTCTGATTCCATCCGCTGTTCAATGACCGCTTCCACAGATGAGATCGCTTTTTCCGCCGCCGCCAAAGGGCATTTCTGTTTTTCTGCAACGGACAGAAAAGCTTTCACAGACGTTTTTTCTCTTCCTCTCTCTTCTTTTTTCACCGGCTCCCACCGATTCGGTTTTATTTCCTTTCCTGAAAAGGCCGTTCAAAAACGAAGTCAGCCGATTCTTCTGCGTAGAGAGCGTCTGACTTATTTAACAACAGGGTAGCAAAAGAAGCTTTTTTTGTCAAATATTCTGCTCCCGAGCCGTCGGAAAAAGAAAATAGCCTTGCGAGAACATGCTTACTTCCTTTCTTTTTTGCGTTTTTTCAATCGCCCGAAGCGTTTGACAAAAAAGAAGAGGGGAGGCCGGGAAACAAAAAAGCCCGGGCAAAGCGGGTGATTGTCCGCTTTCTTTCCCAGAGGCTCTTTTGTCGATGAAACAGTCCGGCGCCCGGTTTTATCCCCGTGTCCGTTTGACGTCCGCCAGTTTTTTCATTGTCGCTGCCAAAGGACGGCCGGGCTTTTCCATGGCGGCCAGAGAACTCATCAAAGACGGTTTTTCCTTTCGGGCCGCGGCCGGCATTACGGCACTTTCTTCGTGTACCGGTTCCGAAGGACGGGCGGGGCCTTCTTCAAAAATGCGGTCAACGGAGGTATCGGCCTTGAACGCGATAAGGACACCTTTTTTGTATTTCTGCGCCGAGGCCTGCAGATGATCCCTCTGTTCCTTCGGCAGGGAGAGAGCCTCGCGCGAAACGAGGAAGTCGGGAGCAATCTCGCGGCGGACAGCCGGATTCAGCACGGCATTTTCCAGAACCTCCGCGTTCGGCAGTTCCTTTCGCAAGGCGTCCAGTTTGAGATCGTTGATTTTACGATTCAGTCCGAGCGTAATGGCTTTAACATGGGCGCTGTTGTAGCTTTTCTTGTAAACATCAAAGTTGTACCAGGCCTTGAAGGCCGCAGCGCCGGCTTTTCCCGGATCCCCCGAAGTCTCCATTTCCTTTTCATACGCCGTGAACATGGGATAGTCGCGAACCATTTTCAGGATTTCGGGATGCCGGTCTTTGATCGCATAGGCGAACTCGGCTTCCCCGGCCCATGCACCGGCTTCAATGGCGCGCAGATGCTTCAGCTGATCCGGGAGGCGGTAATTGCCCCTGTTGGCTGAAAGCTCGCGCCCCTTTTCCGAACCGCTTTCCTGAACGGCATGCGTCAGTTCGTGAAAAAATGTCGCCGCCAGCCCGGCCGCCGATGTATGGAGGCGGGGATTGAGAACGATACATTTCAGGCTGCTGTTCTCATAACCGCATGAATCGCCGGTGCAACAATCGAAAAGGACACGGAAATCCATTTGAGCCGCCTGCTGTACAAGCTGTTTTCCGGCAGGAACGGATTCAAGAATATCCAAGACGTCATTTAAAAGTTTTCTTTCCGTATCGCTGGCTTCGCGTTCGCGCATGAACGTCGCAGTTCTGCGGTGAATGGTATAATGTTCCTGGATAGAAAAGGATTTTTCCATATCCTTGCGGTTTTTCGGCAGTGCCGTCGCTTCGGGACTGTTTCCTTTTTTGAAAATGTTGTTCAAAAACGAAGCCATTGACATTCTCCTGCGTATAAAGCTTCTGACTTTATCTGACAATAAGGTAGCAAAAGAAGCTTTTTTTGTCAAATATTTTACTTTGAGGCCATCAGTAAAAGAAAGGAAATTTAGAATAACTTATTTAATTTATTGACTTTATTTTTTTGTGATATCTCTGGAGGATGTTGACAAAAAAACAAAGAGGGAAAGGGCTGGCGGACGAAAAGAATAATTTGCCATAAGCAGGGGGCGTCTCTTTCCAGGCAGAACGGTCGAGCGGCTTTTGAGAGAGTTTCATGATGAATCGTCGTCCGAAGAATTACGGAAATGCGGCACGGATTTTCTTTTTGCGGAGGGGGAAGGAATTTTGCAATCGGCTTGGGAAACTCACGGGAAGTGCTGACATGAAGAAAGCGGTCATCCAAACATCTGAAACGGCCTGGAGATTGTTCTTACGACGGACGTACCTGAGCCATATCCAACCAGAACGGCCGTGATTCAGGGGGGTATGCGCAAATCATGTTCTTCCAATCCATGATCATTTTTTTGCGATGCAAAGAAGGGGGGAGACTGCGGCATGTGCGTTTCATTCAAGGCATACACATCGAGGCACGGATATTTGGCACGGCCTTGTCCCACCCCCATCAGCCAGTCCATCCGTCACGTTTTTTGCGATGCAAAGGGGGGGGGAGAGACTGCGGCATGTGCCTTTCATTCAAGGCATATACATCAAGGTACGGACGGTTTTGCACGCCTTGTCCCAAATCCACCAGCCAACTCATCCATCGCGTTTTTTGCGATGCAAAGAAAAGTGAGCACTGCGGCATGTGCGTTTCATTCAAAGCATATACATCAAGGCACGGATATTTTGCACGCCTTGTCCCAACCCCATTAGCCAACTCATCCGTCGCGTTTTTTGCGATGCAGAAAAATAAAGAACGATATCTATTCAAAGCATGAATGTCCGCCGGTATAAATCATTGCTGAACGTATCTTCCTGAAGTTCCGGTCATTCGGGGAGAGGAAACAGGGATTTTCTTAAACTCTGCGGAATGCTCCGCCCGGCGCAGAGTCGGAATGCAATCAAAAAAACGGCGCATCTTTTGCCGATGCACCGCCTTTTCATTCAAAACCTTCCGCCCGTCTTTCGCCGGTTTTATAAAGCATCCCCCGATAAAAGGTTCGGCAGGTCGTCAATCTGTTTTTCAATCAGACGACGTCCCTCTTCGCCGGACAGATTTTCGCTCAGGATCTTTTCAACGGTCGTCAGCGCTATGTTGACAGCCAGATCACGGACTTCCTCCGTCGCTTTTTCTTCGGCAAGTTTCAACCGTGCCAAAGCCATTTCTTCCCGTTTCTGAAGCTTGGCTTCAAATTCGTTCTGTGTTTCAATCTTGATTTTTTCGGCGTTGTCCTGCGCCTTTTGAAGCAACGCTTCGGCTTCCTTCCGGCTGTCCTGCTGTTTCTGCTGGTAATCCAGCAAAAGCGCGCGGGCTTCCTCTCGCAGCTTTTTCGCTTCTTCCAGTTTGGAAGCAATGCCGTCGGCTCGGGCTTGCAGGGCGTCGCCCAGCATCCGTCCGACCGGTTTCGCCAGAACGGCAACGGTCAGGCAGAACGCCAGTCCGACCCAAAAGGTCGGATCCTGTAAAAGCGAGCCGTGGCCCGCGGCATGAGCCGCCTGTTCAGCGGCATAAGCGGCGGATATGATCATTGCCATTTCTCCATCTGAGCCGATACTTCCTTTGTGACGGCTTCCGCTTTCGGACTTATTCCGGCCAGCTTCCGGGAAATGTCCGCGACAAGCCCGGTCGAGATGTCCTTAACGCCGTCAAGGGCTTCCTTCTTGGCCGCGGCCAGTTTCCGCTCCCCTTCCCGGATACGTTCCTCCAGACGCGCCGAAAATTCCTCCTCCCGCTGTTTCAGCAGGCCGGTCATTTCCTTCTGCGCTTCGGAAAGCTTGAAACGGGCACGTTCATTCGCCGAAGCCATGGCGTTCCGATATTCCCTCAGGACGCTTTCGGCTTCGGTTTTGAACTCTTCCGCTTTTTTCATGTCGTCGTCAAGGCGGTGCTGGCGTCCTTCAATCGCAACGTTCATCGCGGGAAGAATGAATTTCCACACGATCAGGAACAGGAGGCCGAAGGTGATCAGCATCCATAAACTTTGCGACGCATACCACGTCGGATCCAATTGAGGCAGCATCAGTCAGCCTTTCCGTTCAAAGGGACAGGAATTACAGGAACAGCATGATCAAAGCAATGACCAGAGCATACAGCGCAATCGCTTCCGTCGCGGCAAAGCCGATCAGGCCGAAGGCGTTGACGTCGGATTTAACCGTCGGGTTGCGGCCGACCGTGTCAATCATGGCAATCCAGATCTTGGACACACCTTTGGCGGCGGCCATCATGCTGAGCGCACAAAAGGACGCGGCGATGAACTTGGCGGCGTCGGCGATATATTTTGCGTATTCGGCTTCCATTTTTTAATCCTTCCAAAAAAAGCACATCACAAAAAAACGGTGAATCAATGCGAACTCAGCGCATCGTTCAGGTAAACACAGGTCAGGATGGTGTAGATATAGGCCTGCAAAATCGCAATGCCGAGCTCGAAAACGGTCAGCAACGAAATGAAGACAAGCGGCAACCATCCGCCCCAGTAACTTAAATCGTAAACAAAACCCGCCACAACCTTGAGCATGATATGCCCCACCATCATATTGACGGAAAGACGCACAGTCAGGCTGAACGGCTTTGACAGAAAGGAAATGATTTCGATCGGCACCAGAATCGGCGCGATGGCAATCGGCGTTCCATGCGGGAAAAAGTTTTCAAACCAGCCCCATCCCCGTTTTTTCAACCCGGCATAAACCGTGACGGCAATGGCAAATACCGACAGACTGCCCACTGCGGCGAAATGGCTGGTGTAGGTAAAACTGTAAGGCAAAAGCCCCAGCAGGTTGCCCATGACGACGAAAAGGAACAGGGTGAAAATGAACGGGACGTACTTTCGTCCTTCGGTGCCGGCCATTTCCCGAACCATGCCGGACACCATTTCATACGTGATTTCGGCCACGGACTGAAGCTTTGTCGGAATCAGCGAACGGCGTCGCAGGGCATACAAAAAGAAAACGACGCTGACGGCAACGCCCAGAGCCATAAACAATGACGAATTCGTAAAAGACAAATCCACACCGTCGATTTTCGGCAAGGAAATGACAGGCTTGATTTCAAACTGTTCTATCGGTCCCGACACGAATTTTTATCCTATTCCGCACTGCCGTCCGCATTGTCTTCCTTCTGTTTCCTCTGCTCTTCCCATCGGAGGAGGAAACGAACCGCGTTCAAAACGCCGGCAATGCATCCGAAAACCAAAAAAACGGCGATGAATATCGGGCGGGTTTCAAACCATGCGTCAAAACCGTAACCGATAAGCAGACCGCAAATCACTCCGGCGATAAGATCCGAAACGACATGGAATGACAGCCACATCATTCGGCCGACAGAAGAACGTGAACGGGGAAGCGAAGTTTCCGGAGATTCGACCTTCCGGCGCAGTTCCCGCAGGCGCCTGTCCAGGTCTTCAACCGCCTCTGATGAAAGCTTCCGTCCTTCGTTCTCTGACACGTTATCACCTTTTCCGTACGATACGAACACCGCCCGGTTCTGTCAAGGGGATGTTTCGCCTTTCATCCCGCTAGGGCGCGGAGGCTTCCGCTTTTTTCGGCGCGGGCGGGACATCTTTGAGCATGTCGGCAACCGTTGCGTCGAATTCCTCCATCGCCGGGACGCCCGTGAATTTTTCGGTCCGTTTCTTGGTTTTCAGAACCAGCGTCGGCGTCGCGTTGATTTTGTACTTCATGATGTAAAGGTTGCGCTGGCGGGCGATTTCCTTCAAAGCGCTTTCATCCTGAGCACAGGCCAGCATTTTCTTTTCCGGCATCCCGGACAGACGGGCATAAGGCAGAAGGGCTTCCTGCAGATTGTGGGACATCATCCATTTATTCTGATTTTCATACAGGGTATCCATGAACGCGAAGTAGCTGTTGTCATCTTCCAGACATTTGGAGATCATGGTCGCGACCATGGCTCGTTCATCCAGCGGAAAATCCGCCACGATGATCTGCATGCGGCCGTCATCGGCATATTTCCGGGCAATTTCGGGCATGGTCTGGTTATGGAAATAAGCGCAGTGGCCGCAGGTGAAGGATGTGAAGACGTACATTTTCAGCGGGGCATCGTCGTTTCCGATGGTCCGAGCCTCAAAGTTGAACGTGGGCGCATAGCGGTCAACAGGGGCTTTCGGCTCTGTTTTTTCAGATTCGGCGGGCGCCGCGACCGGAGCGGAAACTGTTGCCGGCGTTTCTTCTTTGGTAAAGAAGCTTTTGACTTTGGCGAAAAAGCCCGGGCTTTCCTGAGCCGAAGCCGCTGCGCCAAAGGCGGCAAACAGGACGGCAATGAAAATAAAGCGACGGAAAAGCATCTTGTACATCGGTTTCATGGATTTCCTTTCTTTTGAAAAGACAAGACAATTACTCTGTTTATAAACGAAAACCGGCCGGATGGGAACGTTAATTTTTATTCCTATTCCAAAAGACACCCCAGTTCTTCGGCCGCATCGCGCAGGCGGTCGTCCTCAATCGTCGAAACGGTTTGCCGGACACGGGTGCGCACGGTTTCGGGAACCGGTTTCCCCGTCGGAATCCGGCGCCGCCCCGCGACAGGCAGGGCTCCCTGTGTGACCCGGATGTCAAACACAGCCCGATAGCCGAAGTAGGCGTTGATTTTTTCCAGTATTTCGGGATAACGTGCGGAAAATTCCATGGCATATGCCCCGGAAACGGCTTTGACGTGCAGAGTGGCGTTTTCCCTCTGACCTTTGGGAAAAACCAGACGATGGGGATAAACACCGCGCGCGAGGACGGAACCGAGGATATCGTCCCAATGCGCCAGGATATCGGCATGGACGAAACCGTTGCGACCCAGAAGCGGACCCACCAGACGCCGCACATCGACACCGAAGGACAGAAGCCCGCCTTTCCGGCGGGGCGGCGGAGCATCCTGTGCTGTCGTTTTCGGTGCTGTCACGGCTTTATCTCATCCTTCAGGAAAAATCACCTTTGGCAAATTCCTCCAGCCGGTCTTCACGGATGGCCTGGCGGATTCCCTTCATCAGATCCTGATAATACGTCAGATTGTGCCATGTAAGCAACATCGCGCCCAGGATTTCGCCGGCGCGGAACAGATGATGGATGTAACCGCGAGTGTAATGGCGGCAGGCCGGGCAGCGGCATTCGGGATCAATGGGGGTCATATCATCCTGATGGCGGGCATTGCGCATGTTCAGTGTTCCCTGACGTGTGAAGGCCTGTGCCGTCCGCCCCGAACGGGTCGGCATGACGCAGTCAAACATATCAATACCGCGCAGGACGGATCCGACAATATCGGAAGGCCTTCCGACGCCCATCAGATAGCGGGGTCGGTCCGCTGGCAGATGTTCCGGCGTGTAATCCAGCACCTCGAACATTTTTTCCTGGCCTTCGCCGACGGCCAGACCGCCCACGGCATAGCCGTCAAAACCGATTTCCGCCAGGGATTCGCAGGATTCGATGCGCAGGTCTTCGTGCACGCCGCCCTGAACGATGCCGAAAATACCGTATCCCTCACGGTTGATGAAAGCCTCTTTTGAGCGTTTGGCCCAACGCATGGAACGGCGTGTCGAATCGGCGACATACCGGCGTTCGGCGGGATAAGGCGGACATTCGTCAAAACACATGGTGATGTTGCTGTCCAACCGGTGCTGAATACCGATGGAAATTTCCGGCGAAAGCTGGTGAAGGCTGCCGTCGATATGGGAGCGGAAAGCGACGCCTTCCTCTGTGATTTTGCGCAGTTTGGACAGCGACATGACCTGAAATCCGCCGGAATCGGTCAGGATGGGTTTGTCCCAGTTCATGAATTTATGCAGGCCGCCGAAGCGTTCCACCCTGTCCGCGCCCGGGCGGAGCATCAGATGATAGGTATTGCCCAAGAGAATCTGCGCCCCGGTCTGAGCGACGGATTCCGGCATCATCGCCTTGACGGTGCCAGCGGTTCCGACCGGCATGAACGCCGGCGTTTCAACAATGCCGTGCGCGGTGTGCAGGCGACCCAGCCGCGCGCGGCCCAGCGTCTTTTCGACTTCAAATTTCAGCATAAGAAAGCTCCCCTTGAAAACTCTAGGGGAGCTAACCTTTTTGCATGGGAAAAGTCAAGAAATTTCAACGTCCCGCCGCTTTGGTGCGGAGCTTTTTCAGAAGGGGAAAAGCGGGCTTTTCCGATCCGTTCGCCGCGGCCTTTTCCGGCGCGACAAAACGGAAATGCCTGTCCAGATCGGCAAAGCCGTTCTGAAGGACGACCGTCGGGCGGTTGGATTCATTCATCTGTGCCAGATGTGCCTGTGTTCCGATTTTGTATTCCGGGTTTGCGGCAAATTTCGCATAACAGCGTGCCGTCTGTTCGGTGACTTCCGTTCCTTTTTTCTGCCAGGCAAAAGCCGCGCCGACGCTTCCCGCGCATCCGCCGTCCGAGCGGATGTTGTCGCCGACCATGACGACGGCCGAAGGATCCTTCACGCCCATGTCTTCCAGAATCATGCACATATTGGCACGGTTCGGCTTCGGCGATTTCGGAGGCAGACGGACGATCTTTCCGGCGACGGCTTCTTTGAAGGCGGTCATGCTGTTTTTGACAGTAAACGGAGTCGTCGGCATTTTTTCAATATCGGGCTGAACGTAGATCCGGTCGATCAGTTCCGGGGGAAATCCCATTTTGGCCAGACGGGGAAGACAGGCGGATTCGCGCGCGTCGGTAAACAGGACGAATTTCGCGCCGGCCGCCTTGATTTTCCGGATTGTCGGCAGAACCCCGTCATACAGGACGGCCTTGTCCCGTTCTTTCTGCCAGTTATGGACGATACGGGCGTGTTCTTTGGTAAAGAATGCCTTTTCCTGCGGCGTTTTCCCGTGAAGGGCTTCTGTCCGGGCAATATCGGCGGCGAGATTGATGCCGATCAGGGGGCCGGATGTGCCTTTGCGGTTTTCGGGGACGGCCTTCAGCAGGATATCTTCCATTGCCGGACGATCCGTCTTATGCAGAGCCGCCAGAGCGTCAATCGCCGCATCCAGTGCGCCGCCCCATATGTTGAATGTCTCCGATATCGTATTGTCAATGTCACAGATGACCAGTCCAACCGGTTTTTTCGGCATCTTCCTCTCCTTTTCCGTCTCCGGGCATCTTAGCAGAAGAAAGAAAAAAAATATACGCTGATTTTCCGGATTATGGACAAAAAAATATGGACAATTGACAAAACAGGCGATATGCTTAATCAAACTTAATCTATCAGAAGGGTGATAAAATGTCCGAAGAATTACAGAAGGCTTTTGAAACACAGGGGCTCGCCGGGACGGAAAACACCGCTCCGTCGTATAAGCACCTGGTTTATGAATCAGAGGCGGAGCTGAAAGCGCTGGAAGCTCTGCTGACGGATCTGCGTAAGACGAAGCTGGGCGCGGAACTGATCGCCGACGCGGAAAAATACGGGACACAGATTGGTTTCGTTTCAGGCATGCGTGCTTACGGTTCGTTTGACGAAGTCACAAAACGGGTGAAGCTGAATCCGAACAACGGGCATGACTGCCTGGTGGGGACGCTGGCGCACGAGCTTCGTCATTCACAGCAGTTTATGAACGGCGTTGTTCTTGATGCTTATCTGGACACACCGAAATCCTATGTGCAGAATCAGGGGATCATTGAGGCGGACGCTTCGACCGCAGCCTGTGAAGTTGTTTATGACCTGGCTGTTTATGAAAACAAGGTCGGGCCTTTGGAAAAACTGCGTGAAAAGGATCCGCACATCGTCAATCCGTTCCAGAATGCCATGGTGCGGGGCGACGGCGTTTCCGGAGGAGCGCACAAGGCGGCTTTCTTTGGATGGTTTACGAACTACAGCACCCGTGACTGTTATGACATCAACTATATTAAAATGTACCAGCAGCGCCGCCGGAACGCTTCGCGGGCCGAAGATGACATCAAGCTGGAGCGTGAAGTCCCCCGCACACAAACGGCTGAACAGGCCTGCCGGTTTGACGGGAAGCCCTACCTGAGCGGAAAAGAGGTCGAGGAATTTTTTAAAACCGACGACGCGTGCTCTATTTCCTTTGAACGCTTCAACAACGTTTATTCCGAACTGTATTTCAAATATAACCTGGATTACAAGCGCGGAACCGAAGCTGTTATGAAAGAGGATTTCGGCTTAACGGTTCGCCCGCATTCCAGTTATATGCCGCGTCCGGTTGTTCCCGAACCGCTTCCTCTGCCGGAAGTCTCATTCGCGAAACGGCAGGCTGAAGCCCAGCGGCAGATTGGCAAATTCCATCAGAAAAGCAGGGTATCCCTCAATAAGTTGCTTTCTGAGGAAACAAACAAGATACCGGCCGTGCCTGTGAAGAAAAATTTGTCACCGCATGACGGAACCAAATGGAAGGTTAACGTTAAAGATTTCAAGCAAAGAGACTGAATACCGAAAAGCCCTCACAATGAGGGCTTTTTTTTATGGGAAAAGGGAAAGAGAGCTTTTCGCGGGATCTTTTCCGCGGTCAGAGATATTATTTTTCCTGTTTTTTTGCTGAGCAATGAAAGCTTCACATATTTTCAGCCGTTGAAGCAGGAATTCCTGCCTGCCGCGTCCG
>USCC01000075.1 GCA_900553035.1 uncultured Rhodospirillaceae bacterium
AAGGAAGCAAACTACGGAAGATTTCCGAAAGGTCTTATGTATGGTCTTTCTGCTTCCGGCGGATTTCGGAAACGACAACAATTTCGACCTGGAGGTTTCCGGCCATACGCACGGCGGCCAGATTTTCCCGTTCCATATCTTTGCCAAGTTGCACAACCGCTATCTGGCCGGGCTTTATGAGATGGGTCGGGACGCGCGGATCTATGTGTCGCGCGGCGCCGGGCAATGGGGGCCTCAGATGCGGTTTCTGGCTCCTTCGGAAATCACGCGAATCCGGCTGGAACCCTCTTCCGGAAACAACTGAAACAGATTAGGAAAGGAAAATATTCCATGAAATACAGAGAACTGGGAAAAAGCGGGCTGAAAGTCTCAGCTGTCGGACTGGGATGCATGGGGATGAGCCATGGCTACGGCCCCGCCGCCGACCGGACGGAAATGATCGCCCTGATCCGCCGGGCTGTTGAAGCGGGCGTTACGTTCTTTGACACGGCAGAGGTTTACGGCCCCTTTGAAAATGAGGCTCTGGTCGGTGAAGCGCTGGCTCCCTTCAAAGGCGACGTCGTCATTGCGACGAAATTCGGTATCCGGATTGACGGTACGGCGCAGATTCTGGACAGCCGCCCTGAAACAATCCGGCGTTCCGTCGAGGGCTCTTTAAAAAGGCTGAAGGTTGAGGCCATTGACCTGTATTATCAGTATCGCGTTGACCCCTCGGTTCCCGTCGAAGACGTCGCCGGAACGGTCGCCGGGCTCGTCCGGGAGGGAAAAGTCAAACACTGGGGCATGTCCGAAGCCGGAACCGCGTCGATCCGGCGGGCGCATGCCGTTCTTCCCCTGGCAGCCGTTGAAAGCGAATACTCCATGATGTGGCGCGAACCGGAAAAGGAGCTTTTCCCCGTTCTGGAAGAGCTGGGGATTGGTTTTGTGCCTTTCAGTCCTTTGGGCAAGGGATTTCTGAGCGGACGTTTTGATGGGACTGCCCGGTTTGATAAATCCGATTTCAGGAGCATTGTGCCGCGTTTCACGCCGGAAAATCTTGAAGCGAACCAGATTCTGGTCAATCTGGTCCGGGAAACGGCCGCCATGAAAAAAGTTTCGCCGCCGCAGGTCGCTCTGGCTTGGGTTCTGGCCCAGAAACCGTGGATTGTTCCCATTCCCGGAACAACGAAAACCGGGCGGATGCTGGAGAATCTCGCCGCCGCGGATATTGTACTGAGCCTTCAGGAGCGCAAGGAGCTGAACGCGGCCCTGGAGGAAATCGACGTCAAAGGTGACCGGTATCCGCCCGAATTTGCGGCCCGGGTCGGAAAATAACGGATTAATCAGGAAGAAACGGATGAAATTTAAAAAAGTGTTTGCCGCAGCGGCGGCGGGTCTTATTCTTTCAACGACAGCAGGAGCTTCGGAAATGAAAAAAAGCAGTGTGGATACGGTTTTTCCTCAGGGAGAAGTCAACCCCTACAGTAAATTTTTTACCGGACAGACTTATCTGACAAGACTGAGCGCCAAAGACAGCGTCTGGAATGCGCCGATCGGTAATGTCACGTTTGAACCGGGCGCACGGACGCACTGGCACAGACACAGCGGCGGACAGATCCTCCTTGTCACGGGCGGGACAGGATATTATCAGGAACGGGGCGCCGAAGCCCGCCTCCTGCACAAGGGCGATATTGTCCGCATTCCGCCAGATATTGAACACTGGCATGGAGCGGCGCCGGATTCGTGGTTTGTCCATGTTTCCATTGAAACGAACGGCGCGGATAATCAGGTCGAGTGGCTGGAAGCCGTATCTGATGAAATCTACCCGAAAAAAGTTCAGACGCCGGAAATGAAAAAACTGCCGGTCAAAGAACAAAAAACGGCACAGATTGCGGCGTTTACCGCGGCCGGAAACATGGAAGGCCTGGAAACCGCCCTGAATGAAGGACTGGACGCCGGGCTGAGCATCAATGAAGTCAAGGAAATCCTGATACAGATGTATGCCTATGCCGGTTTTCCAAGAAGCCTGAATGCCATCAACACGTTTGTCAGGGTTTCCGACGCGCGGGCGCGGGCGGGGCTTCGGGATCCGGAAGGCCCTGCGCCGCAGCCTCTGTCCGGCGGGGCGGACAGGTATGGCATCGGCAAGGCTAATCAGGCTCAGCTGTTCGGAATCCGGGAAGACACGCCCAAAGCACGGTACGAGGAATTCACGCCGGCCATTGAAGTTTTCCTGAAAGAGCACCTGTTCGCGGACATTTTTGCCCGCGGTGTACTGAGTTTTAAAAACCGGGAGCTGGCGACGATTGCCGCGCTGTCCGTTCTGAACGGCGTTGACCCGATGCTTCAATCCCATCTGAACGCCGGAATGAACAGCGGTATGACAGCCGAAGAAGCCGCGGCCGTCATTGAAGCGGCGTCGGCTGCCGGAACGTCCGAAACAGCGGCCAACGCCCGCAAGATTCTTGAAAAGGTCGCAGCGGCGCGTAAAGAAAACTCGAAATAAAAACACTGGAAGACACGGGCGCGGGAAGGATGAAGCTTTTCCGCGCCCGTCAATTCCGGCCTCCGAAACACGTCCGGAAATACAGTTGCTTTATATCGTGAAAATCAAGAGAGGTTTTCCTATGAAGGAGCGTTTCTTTTGTTTTGCGTTCAAAGACAGCGGAGCAGAATCGTGCACGGATTTTCAAAGGATAGCTTTCAAAAAAGGGCTGTTAACTTGTAGCGCGCAAAATAGTTTTAACCGAAACGCAACTTAGTTTTAACTTTTTTCAGACGGTTCATTGATACCCAAAACGCAGGATAGAATTAGATTAAAACTATCTTGCGCGCAAAAAAAATTAAAAGCAGCATCACCGCCGCCCGAAAAATTAATGTTTTCTGCCGTTTTTATCCCATTATATCCCCATATATCCCACTTCCTTCAAAAAGGTAAAACTATCTTTCGTCTTGCATGAATGAACAACAAAAAGCCCGGAATTTTTCCGGGCTTTTTATGGCGGAGGAACCGGGACTCGAACCCGGGGAACCGAAACCGGTTCACGGATTAGCAATCCGCTGCATTACCGCTCTGCCATCCCTCCGTACGCTTTACCTTTTAGATGAACTCGGCACGTTCGTCAATGAAAAAGTTATCTCTCGTAGCCAGCTTCGGTCAGACGGGAAGATACGCGTTCCATGTCGCTTTTCTTGTCCGAAGCCTTCTTTAAGGCCTCGTCCCGCGCTTTTTCGTTTTTACGCGCCGCACTGTTCGGATCTCCTCCGCGCTCGACGGCAACCGGAGACCCCTTGGCAAACTTTTTGACCAGACTGTCTTCTTTCAGCTTACTCATATCGGCAACTTCCTTACTTTACTGACCGGAGCATAATATTCATGCTCCAGTTCATCATCCATGATTTCGGCAATCAGAACCTTCTCCTCCCTTTGGAGGGACGCCAGAGCCATTGGAGACAGGTACTCCAATAATATAGAACGTTTCGGGTCGCGAAGCAACAGAGCCGTTTCCACCCCGTCGTAAAAAAAGCGCGGATGGTCAGGCTTGCCTTTACGGGCCCGGATGCAAAACAACAGTTCTCCGTCCTTATTCCGGACAATATCGTAATAGCCTTCCTTTTCCATCGGCGCTTTCCTCCGTTCCTTAACCTGCCAGCTTCTTTTTCAGGAGCTCGTTCAAAAGCCCCGGATTAGCCTTGCCCTGCGACGCGCGCATCGTCTGTCCGACAAACCAGCCGATCAGCTTGTCCTTGCCGGAACGATACTCTGCAACTTTGTCGGGATTAGCGGCAATGACCTCGTCAATGATCTTTTCAATCGCCGACGTATCCGTCACCTGTTTCAGACCTTTTTCCTCGACAATCGTCTCCGGATCCTTGCCTTCTTCGACCATGAACACGAAAACATCCTTTGCGATGCGGCTTGAAATCGTGTTGTTGTTAATCAGGTCAACCATTTTACCCAGATTTTCCGGGCTGACCGGGCTTTCGGTAATTGTCAGGCCCTGTTTGTTCAGCGTCGCGAACAGATCACCCATGATCCAGTTCGCCACCTTCTTCGCATCGTGCCCTTTTGCGGCTTTTTCAAAGAACTCGGCCGTTTCCTTTTCGGCGACAAGCTGTCCCGCATCATACGCCGGCAGACCGTAATCCGACATGAAGCGGCGCTTTTTCGCGTCCGGGAGTTCCGGCATTTCGTCCTTCAGGCGCTGCATCAGGCCGTCGTCCAGAATCAGGGGGATCAGATCCGGGTCATAGAAATAACGGTAGTCAACGGCCGTTTCCTTGCTGCGCATCGAACGGGTCACGCCCTTGACGGAATCAAACTGGCGCGTTTCCTGAATGACCTTGCCGCCTTCTTCCAGAAGTTCAACCTGCCGTTTGGCTTCGTACTCAATTGCCTGCATGACAAAACGAACCGAGTTAACGTTTTTGATTTCCGCGCGCGTCCCATAGGGTTCGCCCGGACGGCGGACGGAAACGTTTGCATCGCACCGCATCGATCCTTCGTCCATGTTGCCGTCGCACGAACCGATATACCGCACAATAGAGCGGAGTTTACGCAGATATGCGCCGGCCTCTTCCGGAGAACGAATATCCGGACGCGACACGATTTCCATCAGCGCGACGCCGGCACGGTTCAAATCGACAAATGACTTTGACGGGTGCTGGTCGTGCATAAGCTTACCCGCGTCCTGTTCCAGATGGAGGCGTTCAATGCCGATCCGGCGGGTGGAACCGTCCTCCAGGTCAACTTCGATATACCCGTCGGACACGATGGGACGGTCGGACTGGGTAATCTGGTATCCCGTCGGCAGGTCGGCGTAATAATAATTCTTGCGCGCGAAAACCGATTTTTTATTGACCGTGGCATTCAGGCCGTACCCTGTCCGGATGGCCTGTTCAACGCATTCATGGTTGACAACGGGCAGCATTCCCGGGAATCCCGCGTCGACGAACGACACGTGCGTATTCGCCTCGGCTCCGAAAGTGGTCGCCGACCCGCTGAACAGCTTCGCATTGGAAATCACCTGGCAGTGCACTTCCAGACCGACGACGATTTCCCAGTCTCCGGTTTCGCCTTTGATAATATAAGACATGACATTAACCTCCCACGCGCATCGGACGAATCGGCATGCCGGACATGCTTTCGATGGCTCCGGCCGTACGAATGATTGTTTCCTCGTCAAAAGACCGGCCGATGACCTGCAGGCCGATCGGCAGACCGTTTTCGGCAGACGTTCCCGCCGGGACCGAAATCGCGGGCAGTCCCGCCAGAGACGACGGCACCGTAAAGACGTCATACAGCTGCATCGTCAGAGGATCCTTGACGCTGTCCTCGTCCTTTGAAAACGCCGTTTCAGGCGCGGCCGGCGCCAGAATGACGTCGACCTTTTCAAAAGCTTCGGCAAATTCCTGACAGATCAGACGGCGAACCTTCTGTGCCTTCAGGTAACAGGTTTCGTAATACCCTTCCAGAAGGATGCAGGTTCCGATCATGATGCGGCGCTTGACTTCCTTTCCGAAGCCTTCTGTCCGCGTATTGATGTACATTTCATCAAGCGTTTTGCCGTCAACGCGCAGGCCGTAGCGCACACCGTCGTAACGAGCCAGATTGGACGACGCTTCCGCCGGCGCGATCAGATAATATGTCGGCAGGGCGTACATTGTGCTGGGCAGGGAAATATCGACGATTTCCGCTCCGGCCGCCTTCAGCTTTGCGGCCGCATCTTCCCAGACGCGACGCACGTCGGCGTTCAGCCCGTCCGGATTGTATTCCCGGGGGATTCCGATACGCAGACCGCGGACGTCGCCGGTCAGTGCTTTTTCGAAATCCGGAACCGGCATGTTGACCGACGTCGAATCCTTCGGGTCAAAGCCGACCATGGCTTCCAGCATAATGGCCGTATCGCGGACCGTGCGGGTCATCGTCCCCGCCTGATCCAGAGACGAGGCAAACGAAACGATTCCATAGCGCGAGCAGCGGCCGTATGTCGGCTTGCATCCGACAATACCGCAGAAAGAAGCCGGCGTGCGGATGGAACCGCCCGTATCCGTTCCCGTTGCCGCCATGCACATACCCGCGGCCACAGCCGCGGCAGAACCGCCCGAAGAACCGCCCGGCACAAGGAAAGCATCGTCATTCCGGCGCGTATACGGGTTTCGGACCGGACCGAAATAGCTGGTCAGGTTCGCGGTCCCCATGGCGAATTCGTCCAGGTTTGTCTTCCCGAGCATGACGGAGCCTGCTTCCTGGAGTTTTCCCGAAACCGTGGATTCGTAAGGCGGCACAAAATTATGCAGGATGTGTGAAGCCGCCGTTGTCTTTACGCCTTTGGTGCAGAAGAGGTCTTTCATGCCCATGGGGATGCCTTCAAGGCTTCCGGCCTCTCCCTTTGCCAGCTTTTCATCGCTTGCCTTCGCCCGTTCAAGAGCAATTTCCGGTGTTTCCGTAATGAACGCGTTCAATCCGCGCCCTTTTTCCATTTCCTTCAAATGGGCTTCCGTCAATTCCAGCGCGGAGAATTTCTTATTCCGCAGTCCTTCGCGCGCTTCGGCGACGGTCAATTCAACAAGATCAGTCATATGCAACTACTCCACCATCTTAGGCACAAGAAAATAACCGTCCATCGTTTCCGGCGCATTGGCCAGGATCTGGTCGCGGATGTTGCCGTCGGTGACGACGTCTTTGCGTTCCGGCAAAGTCATATCCTCGACGACGGAATTCATCGGGACGATTCCGTCCGTGTTCACATCGCTCAGTTGTTCGACCCAGCCGATAATTTTGGTAATTTCGCCGACCATCTCGTCCATGTTTTCCTCGGGAATCCGCAAACGGGACAGGGTCGCCAACCTTTTGACCGAATCCTTGTCAATTGACATAGCTCATCTGCTCCTATACTAAAATAAATGCGGGCGACGAATGCGCCCCGTAACGTTTTAAACAAACCGGACAGAGGGTAGCATTTACGATGACGGACGGCAAGACTAAACCCGAAGCAAAACCGGATATTTCTTTGCCGGAATTTCTCAGTCTTGTTCCCGTGGGGACGACGATTGTCGGTCTGGATCTGGGGGAAAAAACGATCGGAGTCGCTGTTTCCGACACGCTTCGGATCACGGCGACGCCCCTTAAGACCATCCGGCGCAAAGCGTTCGCCAAAGATATGGACGAATTGGCGACGCTGTTGAAAGGGCGTGTGCTCGGCGGGATGGTTTCAGGACTGCCGAAACAGATGAACGGCGAAGAAGGGGAACGCGCCGCCGCGACCCGCCGGCTGGCAGAGCGGATTGCCGGACATTTCGGACTGCCTCTGTATTTTCAGGACGAACGCCTGTCTTCGGCGGCGGTTGAACGTATTCTCATCCGCGACCTGAACATGAGCCGCAAAAAACGCCGAGAAAACATTGACTGCGGCGCGGCGGCATTCATTCTGCAGGGCGTCCTGGACGCTCTTGTGTGAATTTTTACTCTGTTTTTTCACAATCACATTTTTGCCACATTTTTGCCATAATTTTGCCACAATTAGATGCTAGAGTTATAGAGTGTAAGTTGAACCTCAATTCAGGAGAAAAGCCATGAAACGATCTCTTTCGTTTTTAATCGGGCTTTGTTTTCTGCCAAAGCTCTGCTTTGCAATAGAAATCATGCCCCCCCCCCTCACACCTTTTAGGTGATTCTCGTTCTTTTAACGTCGCAAGAACCCTTAAACTCGGTCGAGATACGACCGAACGCAATATGCCCGATACAAAAGGCTACAAAGGATCCGGCGAAAATCCTTTCTCTCCAAAAGTCAAACATGAATGCCTCTCGGACAGAGACTGCAAAACACCCGGTTACGTCTGCCGATCAAACAAGTGCGTCGACCCCTGTGCCGGAGTCTCGTGCCCCGCCGGACAACAGTGCTCGGCCGGATCATGCACGGCGTGTGCGCGCGGTTCCGCAAGCTGTAAATGTCCGGTAAACCAGGTGGCAAACGGAGCCGGCGGATGTATTGATCCCTGCAACCCCAACACCTGTCCGGCGGCGACGCCGACCTGTGCACGAAACGGTGCGGACAGGTCATGTTCCTGCACGAGTACATCCTGCGGCGCGGGAAAGTACTGTTCGGGAGGCTCGTGTGCGAACACGGCTCGGAACACGCAGGGGTCATGTCCGGCCGGAAAGCTTGCCAACGGCATGGGCGGATGTGAAGCGCCTGTTTGTACTTCTGACGCTTCGTGCGGCGGCGGGAAAAGATGCGGGAATCCCGGAAAGCTTGAGTCATATTGTTACAACTGTGGCCCCAACGAGTCCTGCAACTGTCCTTCGGGGCAGGTTGCGAACGGCTCGGGCAGCTGTGTTCGAGTGGCGTGCACGGACAACAATGTCTGCGGTGCGGCGCGCGAGTGTCAGAATGCGGGGCAGTACAATGCCGAGTGCAAGGCGTGTGCGAAGGGTCAGGTCTGCGGGTGTCCTTCGGGTAAGGTTTCGGACGGATCTGGGAATTGTGCTTCGAGCAACCCGTGTGAAGGCGTGACCTGTACGGCGGGGAAGAAGTGTGTCGGCGGGGTATGTACGAACTGTGCGAACGGGGAGTACACGGGCTGCAACTGTCCGAACAAGACGGATTCGACGACGGGTCAGACGTATATTACGGTTGCGACGGGCTATGGGAGCTGCCGCAATCCGTGTCAGAGTCATACGTGTAAGAATTCGGGCCGAGCGTGTATGCCTCCGGGTCCGAATGAGGGGTATTATTATTCGGCGTCGGATCCTTATTCGGGGGTATGTCAGCCGTGTGCGTGCAACAAGGACTGTGACAAGTTTGGGTATGGGTCGAAGTGTATGAAGAAGAGGGGGTCTAAGGATACCTTCTGTTATACACCGTGTTCGCAGAATGGAGGGCCGGGAGGCTGGGGGAGTGATACGGGCTGTTGGACGAGCAGCAGTGATGCCGCCCAACTGTTCAATTATACCAAATACAACAACTCCAGCATGAACTTCTGCGGTTACAACGACTATGGCGGCGGCGGATACGGCGGCAACCCTTATAGCTGGAATGGAGAAACGTGTTTAAGAGCCTACAATTCCACCACCTACGGTCCGACGTATACCTTCACCGGTGTCTACTGTTCTCAGTCAGTCGGATATACGAGCGGCGGCAAATCCTGCGTTCAGTACAGCAAAGGACAGGAGTCTAACAATGTCTGCCACCAGATGCCGTACCAAAAGGATTACTACTCGTACATCGAGAGCAAATATGTCTGCGGTCTCAACTACAACGGAGGCTACATCGGCGGCGGTTACGGGCCATCTGAAGAATATGGCCTTCCGAGTAACAAGAATTACAACGACTGGAGTGGTAATTCGAGTCTGAGCGACTATGAAGAACTGAAGACGTGTCCGAAAGGGCATCCGAACAGTTATTATTAGTTCATATGCTCCTGCCTGAGACGAAAACGCCGGGGAAATCCCCGGCGTTTTTCCGTATCAGAAGCTGAACTGATTCAGCGCGCCGTCCTTGATATCCTGTGCGCGCATGTTTTCGGAATCCGTATCCGTCATGGACAGGTCTTCAAGCACCAGCGATGCATCCAGGAACGTCAGCGTCAAATCCGCCTCCAGAGAAGCCCCTTCCTCGCTGTTGCTCCAGATCATGGCATTTTCGTCATCGGGCTGACCGTATTTCTGGATGACGGCGCGCCAGAAATCCTGCCGCCGTTTACGTTTCAGGAACATGCCTTCGTATGTGTCCCCCCATGAATGGTTGCCTTTGTTGACATACCGGATGCGATACGCCCCGTTGTCGGCGAACATGCTGGTGAAATCGACCGTCAGCGTTTCCTTGTATTCCGGTTTTTCAAATACCAGCTTTTCCACATATTCCTCTTTTCTTTCCTGCGCCGTTTCCTGAATGCAGTGTTTGACGTCGGCAAAGCGGATCATGTTCTTTTTATGGCATTCCAGCTTGTATTTCCATTGCAGGAAAGGCGGGATTTTGGTGTTTTTGAATTTCAGCGCGAAACCGTTTGCCGAAGCAACTTCCATGACTTCCTCGGGCGACATCCGGAGCATCACGCCGGCGATATCGAATTTTGAAGCGTCCGTCTGGTAATTTCCGGCGCGGCGCCGGCGGCGTTCAAAAATCGACAGATGCTCCTCCTCTTCTTTTTTGCGGGGACGGCGATTGCCCAGTGAGGGCAGAGAAGAGGACTCTCCCCGACCCAGATCGGGCAGAGACGGCGCCTCGGCAGAGGACAGACGGGAAAGAAGACCGGCTTCGGTTGACGGGGGAATTGTCTGCGGCACAGGGGCCGCGGAAGGAACGGAACCGGAGGCCGGAGCAGGCGCCGGAGTTCCACCGGCCGGAGCCCC
>USCC01000076.1 GCA_900553035.1 uncultured Rhodospirillaceae bacterium
ATTCATACTCTACGGCTTCTTCAGCGGGTGCGGTTTCATCCTGCTCAGCAACAGGGACTTCCGCTTCTTCGGGAACTTCAACGTATTCATACTCTACGGCTTCTTCAGCGGGTGCGGTTTCATCCTGCTCAGCAACAGGAGCTTCCGCTTCCTCGGGGACTTCGACATACTCATACTCTACGGCTTCTTCAGCCGCGGCCTCAGTGCCTTCCGGCACTTCAACATACTCGTATTCTATTCCATCTTCCGCCGGAGCTTCGGCGTATTCGTATTCCACTCCCTCTTCAGCAGGCACTTCGACATATTCGTATTCCATTTCTTCTGCCGGCTGTGCGCTCTGCGCTGTCTGAGTTTCGTCCGCCATTTAATCAAGCTCCCTCGTCTGCATTCTTACGGCTTTGTATGGATGGTATTTTCCTAAAAAATCAGGCAATAAACAAGTTATAAAAAAAGAAAGGCGGATTTTTTCCGCCTTTCCTGTCCAATTTCATGCGTTTTATTTTTCCGTGGGCTCCCACGTCTCGTCAGAACGTTCAAAACGCAACGACAAAAGGCTCAGTTCCGAAACAAATTCTTTCGGAAGGCGCTGCTGGTCAATGAAGGGACGGAAGTATTTCTTCTGGTCTTCCGTATCCTTCAGCCCTTCCGCCTTGTCAATCGACATGAGCTTGACAAACTTCTCCTTGTCGTAATCCAGACCTTCCCAGTTCAGGTCGTCATAATGCGGCAGCAGACCGACAGGGCCTTCCGTCGCACCGACGCGGTTGTGGACACGGTCGACAATCCATTCCAGCGCACGGAGGTTCTCACCAAATCCGGGCCACATGAATTTGCCGTTTTCGTCCTTGCGGAACCAGTTGACCCGGAAAATCATCGGGGCATTGGGCGCCAGACGCTTCATTTCCAGCCAGTGAGAGAAATAATCTGCCATGTTATAGCCGCAGAACGGCAGCATGGCGAACGGATCGCGCCGGATACCGCCGGCACCTTCGGCCGCCGCCGTTTTTTCGGATCCCATCGTCGCGGCCAGATAAACGCCATGGCTCCAGTTGAACGACTGATAAACCAGCGGCGTGTTGTGCGCCAGACGGCCGCCGAAAATGAACGCGCTGATGGGCACACCTTCCGGATTTTCCCAGTTCGGGTCAATCGTCGGACACTGACGGGCCGGAGCCGTGAAGCGGGCGTTCGGATGCGCCGCCGGCGTTTCAGAGGCCGGCGTCCAGTCATTGCCCTTCCAGTCAATCAGGTGCGCCGGCTTTTCTTCCGTCATGCCTTCCCACCATACGTCTCCGTCATCCGTCAGGGCGACGTTCGTGAAAATGGTGTTGGCGCGGCAGGACTGCATCGCGTTGTAGTTCGTGTGTTCGGATGTTCCCGGAGCAACACCGAAGAAACCGGCTTCCGGATTGATCGCATACAGACGGCCGTCTTTGCCCGGCTTGATCCACGCAATGTCGTCGCCGACCGTCCAGACCTTCCATCCCTTGAAAGACGCCGGCGGAATCAGCATGGCCAGGTTCGTCTTGCCGCAGGCACTGGGGAACGCGGCGGCGATATAGGTCTTTTCGCCGTCCGGGCGCTCGATGCCCGCAATCAGCATGTGCTCGGCCAGCCACCCTTCGTCGCGCGCCTGAACGGACGCGATACGCAGAGCCAGACATTTCTTGCCCAGAAGAGCATTGCCGCCGTAACCACTGCCGAACGACCAGATTTCACGCGTTTCAGGAAAATGAGTGATATAGGTGTTTTCCGGATTGCAGGGCCAGGAAACATCCTTCACCCCATCTGCCAGAGGCATGCCCACGGAATGCATGCAGGGGATGAATGCCCCGTTTTCACCCAGAATATCCAGGACTTTCTGACCCGTGCGAGCCATGATCGCCATGTTGACGACCACATACGGCGAATCCGTGATTTCAACGCCGATTTTGGAAATGTGGGAACCCAGAGGTCCCATGGAGAACGGGATGACATACATTGTGCGGCCGCGCATGCATCCTTTGAAAAGGGAGTTCAGCTTTTCACGCATTTCCTTCGGATTCGCCCAGTTGTTCGTCGGGCCGGCGTCAATTTCGCGTTCCGAACAGATGAACGTGCGGGATTCGACACGCGCAACGTCCGAGGGGTTGGAACGGGCCAGATAACTGTTCGGGCGTTTCTTTTCGTTCAGTTTGATGAAGGTTCCCTTTTTAACCAGAAGGGAACACAAATTGTCGTATTCCTCTTTGGATCCGTCGCACCAGTAAACAGAATCCGGCTGACACAACTCAGCCATTTTTTCAACCCAAGCAACCAGCTTTTGGTTTTTGGTTTTTTCCGGAGAATAATTGGTTTGCATTGAACTGCCTCGCAAAATAAAGCCTGTGGAGAACAGGCCGGGTGTGAAACTTCGAAACGCCGGCTGTCGAGCGGCACTTTCGAATAAGGGAGTGTAGCGGAAAAACGTTTTCCGGGGTAGTCTTTTCTGAAAATAAAATTCAGCGGGGGAAGCGCAGAACGACTTTCAGGCCGCCCAGAGAGCTGTCTTCCATAAAGATCTTTCCGCCGTGCGCCAGAACGATGTCGCGCGTGATGGTCAGGCCCAGGCCGACCCCGCCGGTCTGGGAATTCCGGGATTCATCCAGACGGAAGAACGCCTTGAAAACGTCTTCGCGTTTTTCGCGCGGAATGCCGGGGCCGTTGTCCTCGACGCTGATTTCAACGTATTTGTCCTGCACGTTCATTGCGACGTTGACGACACTGCCGTATCTTTGCGCGTTGGTGACCAGATTCCACAGGCACCGCTTGAAATCACTGCGCCGCACGTCCATTTCCAGGGCGGCATTGCTGATGAACTGCAAAGACAGTCCTTCACGCCGCAAAGACTGAAGCGTTTCGGAAACCAGACGGTTGATGTCGGTCTTTTCCGCCGTCTCTTTTCCTTCACCGCGGGCAAAATCAAGATACCCGTTGACCATGTGTTCCATTTCCGCCACATCGTTCAACAGATCGCGGATATTTTCGTCGTTCCCCATCATGGCCAGCTGAAGCCTCATGCGGGTCAGCGGTGTGCGCAGATCATGGGAAACGCCGGCCAGCATCCGCGTCCGGTCGTCAATGTGGCGGCGGATGCGGTCGCGCATCTGAATGAACGCCGTCGCCGCCTGCCGGACTTCCGTCGCGCCCTCGGGTTTAAAGTTTTCAACGTCGCGGCCCAGCCCGAATTTTTCGGCCGCAGCGGCCAGACGCAGAATCGGACGGATCTGGTTGCGCATGAACAGAACGGCGATTCCCATGAACAGAAAGGAAACGAGAATGACCCAAAGGACGAAAACATACGTCGTCGAGCTGAAAAAGCGCTTGTAAGGCAGAAAAACCTCGACCGTGTTTTCCGGTAGGTAGAACAGGACGCGCAGAGCCTTCTGATCCGGCATATTCTGAACGATAAAGGGATAGCCGACGTTTTCAAGTGCGGGCATAAGCTCCGACGCCATGACCGACGTTTTAAAGGACAGCCGCTGTTTCGGCACGGGCTGAGGCGGCAGGAAATTGATCAGAAGCCCGATATAGGACTGGGCAATCGTCAGGACAGTGTCCTTGTCCTCCTGTTCGGGAAAGGCTCGGTACAGGACGATGACGCCTTTGATATCTGCCGCGATGCCCAGAGCAAGCCGGCGGCTGACCGACTGCCAGTGGTTGTCATAAAAGACAAAACCGCTGACGGCCTGAATAATGATGACGGGCAGCACGACAATCATGATGGAACGCGCCCACAGCTTTTTGGGAAAAATACGCAGACGGATGTAACGGACGATATAGTTGTAGCGATCGTGCAGGGCGTTCAGAAAGTTCATTGTCAGGGAGCCTTAATCGGGAATGAGGGAATAGCCTTTGCCGCGGATCGTCTGGATGTAGCGCGGTTGGCGGACGTCGGGTTCGATTTTGCGGCGCAGGCGCGTGATCTGGACGTCAATGGTGCGCAGATTTGTTTCGTTGCCCGTTTTCTGAGCCAGCTCCTCACGCGAAATGTCCTGTCCGGCTCGTTCCGCCAGCAACTGAAGCAGGGCGGCTTCCGCCAGGGGAAGGCGGATGCGTTCCGAGCCGCGGTAAAGAATCCGGCCGTCCAGGTCATAATGGTGGATACCAAGCCGGACTTCGGCCTTTTGTTTTTCGGGCGGCTTGCTCATGACGCGGCGCAGGATGCTGTTGATGCGCAGCAGCAGTTCACGGGGTTCAAAAGGCTTTGACAGGTAATCGTCCGCCCCGGATTCCAGCCCGTGGATACGGTCGTCGGTCTCGCCCATGGCCGTCAGCATCAGGACGGGAACATTTTCCCCGGCGGCGCGCAGGCGGTCGGTAAATTCAATCCCGGTTTCGCGCGGCATCATGACGTCAACAACCAGAAGGTCAAAAACAAACCAGGACATCATTTCGTCGGCTTCGGCGGTATCGGCGGCCGAAAAAACCTTGAACCCGCTGTCCGAAAGGAATTTCTGCAACAGGCGGCGCAGACGGTTGTCATCGTCAACGACGAGGATAAGAGGGTTGTTCAAAGACTGTTCGGCTTTCATTGTCATCTGCCTTTTCGGTCGGTTCAATTCCCGTTCCGCGGGGATATTTTTTCTATCGTACCCGAGCTTAAATCCGGCGGGAAGGAAAAATTCGCGAGAGGCTTCGTAAAATCCGACCCGCAGAGCGGCGTTCAGTCGCGGCCGTACAGAATCCGGCGGCAGGAAAGGGCTTCGGCGATATGGGGCGGCTGAATTCCGTCCTGCTTTGCCAGGTCGGCAATCGTACGTGCGACACGCAGAACACGGTGGTACCCGCGGGCTGAAAGGCGCATTTTCCCGGCGGCTCTGACCAGAAGTTCGCGCGCGTCATCGGACAGTTCGGCGGTCTGCTCCAGAAGCGGAGCCGACGCGTCGGCGTTGCGATACACACCCGAATCGGGCGCCGCCTGCCGGTAACGCCGCTTTTGACGCTCAAGCGCTTCCGCAACGCGGGCGGCAATGACGGCAGAGCTTTCTCCGGCCGAAATACGCGCAAGTTCCCAGGGCGGAACGGAAGGTACGTCAATGTGGATGTCGATTCGGTCAAGCAGAGGGCCGGACAGGCGGGACTGGTACTCTTCGGCGCATTTCGGAGCGCGGGAACATTCCTGTCCGTTGACGCCCAGATAACCGCACCGGCACGGGTTCATGGCCGCGACAAGCTGGAAGCGAGCCGGATAAGTGACGTGCATGTTGACCCGTGCGACCGACACCTCTCCGGTTTCCAGAGGCTGGCGCAGGGCTTCAAGGGTCGTGCGCGGAAATTCGGGCAGTTCGTCCAGGAAAAGAACACCTTTGTGCGCCAGGGAAATTTCGCCGGGTTTTGCTTTCTGGCCGCCGCCGGTCAAAGCCGGCATGGAGGCGGAATGATGCGGCGCACGGAAGGGACGTTCCGTAATCAGACGCCCGTCACGCAGTAGCCCGGCCACCGAATGCACCATGCTGACTTCAAGAATCTCTTCAACCGACAGCGGCGGCAGCAGGCCGGGAAGACGAGCCGCCAGCATTGATTTTCCAGATCCCGGCGGTCCGATCATCAGAAGGTTGTGACCGCCGGCCGCGGCAATTTCAACGGCCCGTTTCGCGCTTTCCTGCCCTTTGATGTCCTTCATGTCCGGATACGCCGTCCCGGAAGTGATTTCCGCCGGTTTCGGCGGTATCAGGAACTGTTCCTCCTTGAAGTGGTTGATCAGCTGAAGAAGCGACTCGGGTGCCAGAAGCTGTTTATTACCCGACCATGCGGCTTCGGGGCCCTGTGCTTCGGCACAGACAAAGGCAAAGCCTTCTCCGGTGGCGGCAACGGCCGCCGGCAGAACGCCCGGAACCGGTGCGATGCGTCCGTCCAAGCCCAACTCGCCCATGACCGTCATATCTTCGACCTTGTGCGCCGGGATGATTTCCATGGCAACCAGCAGGCCGAGAGCAATCGGCAGGTCAAAATGCGACCCTTCCTTCATGACGTCGGCCGGGGCGAGGTTGATTGTGATTCTTTTCGCGGGAAGGGCCAGTCCGATGGAATTCAGCGCGGCGCGGATGCGTTCCCGGCTTTCTCCGACGGCCTTGTCGGGCAGGCCGACAATGGTAAAAGCCGGAAGGCCGCCTGAAATGTGGACTTCAACGGTAATGGGCAGAACTTCGATGCCTTTGAAAGCGACCGTCCGGATACGCGCAAGCATGGCTTACCAGCGCGGGATGTCTTGCTTGTCGCGGAAACGCCGCGTCGGATAGGACCCTTTCTGCGGGATGTCGTCATGTCCCGGGAAAACGGATTTGTCCTTCAGACGCACAAACCCCTGTTCTTCCATAAAATCGGCGCATTCCTCCGCGGAAATGTCGGGAGTCGTTTCACAATAGACGACTTCACGGCTGACGGGTTGCTGCAGAATAATCATCGGATCGCCCGCGGGGATGATCACTCTCGTGCATCCGCAGAGGCCGAGTAAAACAAGGCATAAAGCTGATTTCTTCATCACGCATCCTGTTGAAGGGAAAACGGTTGTCCTTTTCATTTCATATTTCATTTTTCAATCAAATTGATTAAAAACAAACTAACATATAAGATGAATTGTTTAAAACGAAATATCCGGGAGGTTTTTTATGCCCAGTTCTCAGGATGACGGTTTCGATCCTGCCTCTTACGTTCCCGCCGCCTATGACGAAATGATCGGTTCGGACGGCGAAATTTCAGCGGCTTATAAAACGTATGACGGGTGGTTGAAAACAGCTCCTTCCGAGACTCTGGCGCAGCGCAACGAACAGGCGGACATCCTGTTCCGCCGGATGGGCATTACGTTTGCGGTTTACGGCGAACAAACCGGTGTCGAACGCCTGATCCCCTTTGATCCGATCCCTCGTATTCTGGCCAACGCCGAATGGGAAAAACTGAACGCCGGGATATGCCAGCGCGTCCGGGCGCTGAATGCTTTTATTCAGGACGTCTACACAACGCGCGACATTTTAAGGGCGGAAATCGTTCCCGAAGAGCTGATTGTGAAAAATTCCGAATATACGGCCGAAGTCGAAGGCTTCACGCCGCCGAACGGCGTGCATGTCCATATTTCCGGAATTGACATCGTGCGTACTTCGCCGGATGAATTCTTTGTTCTGGAAGACAATCTGCGCACGCCGTCGGGCGTTTCCTACATGCTGGAAAACCGCGAAGTGATGATGCGGCTGTTCCCGGATCTGTTCAATTTGTATGAGGTCCTGCCGGTCAACCATTATCCGCAGGAACTTAAGAAAACGCTGGAACTGTCGGCGCCCGAAGGCGTTGAAGCCCCCAAAGCCGTCCTGTTCACGCCCGGTATTTACAACAGCGCGTACTTTGAACACGCTTTTCTGGCTTATGAAATGGGGATTGACCTTGTGCAGGGGCAGGATCTGTTCGTCGGGGATGACGATTTTGTTTACATGCGCACAATTGACGGGCCGTGCCGGGTTGATGTCATTTACCGCCGCATTGACGATCAATTCCTTGATCCCGAAGTCTTTCGTCCGGATTCCCTTCTGGGGTGTCCGGGGCTGTTCCGCGCCGTCCTGAAAAAGCACGTGACGCTGGTCAACGCGATTGGCAACGGCGTGGCGGATGATAAGTCCGTTTACCCTTATGTTCCGCAAATGATTGAATTTTATCTGGGCGAAAAGCCGATTCTGCCGAACGTCCCGACCTATACCCTGTCAAAGCCGGACGATTTCAAATATGTCAACGAACATATCGGTGAACTGGTGATCAAGGAAACTCACGGTTCGGGCGGTTACGGCATGCTGATCGGGCCGAAGGCGACCCGGGACGAAATCGCGGCGTTCCGGGAAAAAATAAAGGAACATCCCGAAAACTACATTGCTCAGCCGACCCTTTCCCTTTCGTCATGTCCGACGCTTCAGGAGGAGGGGCTTGCCCCGCGCCATGTGGATCTGCGTCCTTACGCGCTGATGCAGAGTCCGGACAAGGTTGTCGTGGTTCCTGGCGCTCTGACGCGAGTCGCTCTGCGCGACGGCTCACTGGTCGTGAACTCGTCCCAGGGGGGCGGCACGAAGGATACCTGGGTTTTGGGGGCGTAGGAGGATAAGATGATGCTCAGCCGTACAGCCGACAATATTTACTGGATGACCCGCATGGCCGAACGTGCGCAGGACACGGTTCGCATTCTTGAGGCGGCCTACCGTATGGAACAGCTTCCCGGCGCCGGAGCAGGGTGGGATCCGATCCTGACGATTTCAGGACAGATTGAGAGTTTCAAGGCAAAATACGATGCTCTGAGTTCAAAAAACGTCCTGAAATTCATGATTTTCGACATGGACAACCCGTCCAGCGTTTACGCATGCATGAAAGCGGCCCGCGAAAACGCCCGTTCGGAACGCTATACGCTTCCCGAAGAAATGTTCGAAAGCATCAACACAACCTGGATTGAAATGCAGGGCCTGTATTTCGACGGCCTGGAGCGTTCCGGGTTTCGGGAATTTTTTGAATGGATCAAGGATCGGACAGAGCTGTTCCGCGGCCTGACCGTCAGCATGATGGTCAAGGACGAGGCCTTTCAGTTCGCCCGCCTGGGAACGTTTATTGAACGCGCGGACAGCACGGCGCGCCTTCTGGATGTGAAGTACCATATCCTTGTCCCCGCGGACAGTGCCGATAAGGGGCTGATTGATTATTACCAATGGGGAGAACTGTTGCGTTCCGTCGGGGCATGGCAGGCTTACCGGAGCATTTACCGCGAAGACCTTATCCCGTCGAAAATCGTCGAAATGCTGATTTTCAGCCCGATTTTCCCGCGTTCCATGCACAATTCTTATGACGAGATCATTACAAGTCTGAGCGCGTTGCGTCCGGAAACGACGTCTTTGAAAATCGCCGCGCAGGAACATGCCTTTCTGCATACCGGGACGCTGACGGGGATTTTAAAGGATCGTTCTCTGCATGATTTCCTGACGGATTTTATCGGCTTTACGGCGGATCTGTCCAATCAGATTCGGACAGATTTCATGGGGTAGAGAACAGAAGAGCATGCAAAAGCGGCGCCGATGGAAAAACCGGCGCCGCTTTTTTATAGCAGGTTACACTTTCGGGCAGTAGGACTGGGAGTTGCTGTAACTTGCCTGCCAGCTCACAACACCGCTCGTGTAGTTACCTTTACAGATCATATGGTTTCCCGTGCGACCCGGCGTATTGACTGTTGCCGTGCCGGACAGTGTGGCTGTGCCTCTCAGGTACGTCACCGCATTCGGCGACCCCGGTTTGAAGACGGCATTGCCGTAAACCTGCGCCTTTTCTTCGATATAGGCATATCCGCCGACTTGAGCATTGCCATAAACTTTGGCGTTGCCCTGCACCTTGATGCTTTCGGTCAGGACGGCATTATCGTAGACTTGGGCATTTCCGGAGACGGAAGGGCCTCCCAGAAGTTTAGCGTAACCGGAAATGGTGCCGCCGGCATATGCGCGTTCATTTGTCGAAGAATAATACCCTTTGCCTCCGGCAATAATCGCATGGCCTGAAACATGTCCGGTAACATATCCGCCCAGAAAAACCTGTGCGTCTCCGGAAAGCGAAGCACTGCCGTTGTATCCGTTGATTTCGGAAACGTAGTAGGAGCCTTTCGCAAACACGTCCGGTGTCTGGCTGAAGCCCGAATATTTACCGAAACCGTGCATGATGGCGCGGTCGTAAACTTTCGCCGCGTTGACCTGAGAACCGGCCAGCACTTTGGCGTCGCCGTAAACTTCGGCGCCGTTTGAAAGCCGCGTCGCACCGCAGTAGTACTCAACGTTGCCTTTCATGTCGGTCACGCCGGCCCCTTCGACAAGAGCATTGCCGTAAACTTTGGAATTGCCCGTGACCCAGGCGCATCCGCGCGAGTCGCAACCGACCCAGGCGTTCCCGGTCTGAGACAGGTTCGCTTCGCTTTCAATATAACCGCCAAGCGTTCCGGCCTTGACATTTCCGAAGTCCTTGACGGCCTTGATCCGGCGCAGGTTCGAATAATAGTCCGCCCCTTTGCAGTCCGGCTTCATGTCCGCCATGATGACGTACTTTTTGGTCGTAGAGCAGGAACAGGAACCCGTCCCGGCATTGGCAACCGTCCAGTCCGCAGCGGAGCCGCCTTTTTCATCCGCACATTTTTGCGGTGTATACTGACATGCCGTTCCGCATCCGCCCGAACCGTCCGCAACCTGACCCGAAGGACACGTACACTGCGTCC
>USCC01000077.1 GCA_900553035.1 uncultured Rhodospirillaceae bacterium
TTCTCCTGGTTGGAGCCGCCAACAATCTTGCCGTTCGACAGCAGCACCGCGGCGCGTCTTCACCCGTTCCGGACGCGCCAAAGCCGCCAGCAACATGATCCATCCACCCATACTGCTGCCTACAATCATCAAAGGCCCCCGCGTCACCCGGTCGATAATGTCCAGAGCATTCTGAAGCCATCGGCCAATCGTCCCGTCCGTATACAATCCCGAAGATTCCCCATGTCCAATAAAGTCAAACGCTGTGTAGGACAGCCCCTCTTTCGCACAGAATTCCTGCAGAAAAAGCGATTTTGAAGCATTTTTATCGGACAGCGTTCCGTGAAGGAACAAAACATTCGTATCTTTCAGACCCGGAACATGCCGGTAGGACAGTTCGCCCCCTTCAACGGTCAGTTTGCCTTCCATACATCCTCCTATAAATCGGGAATAGCGGCGTCATCCGCGCTTTCGGATTTTTCATCGGCTTTTTCCGCCGGACGCTCTATCGCTCCGTCATCTTCCAATTCATCTTCGGATGATTTAAAGAAACGCTCCTTAAAGCTGGAAATAAGCCCCTTGTCCGCCTGCGGTTTTTCCGGCGCGGCCGCCGCTTTGCCCCATTCTTCCGCCATTTTTGAACCTTCGTCACGGATGGGCTGATCCAGGTTCGCGTCCAGAAGCTTGATGGCTTCGTCAATCGTCGGCAGAGAACCTTCATTCGCGAATTTCTTTGACAGAAGGAACCACTTGTAACAGTTTGCCAGATCCGGTTCGACAGGATTGCCTTCACAGTACATGGGCGCCAGACGGAACAGACCGATGGAGTTGTTTTTTTCAGCCGCTTTTTTATACCAGTCATGAGCCGCCTGCGGATCCTGTTCGACGCCCTGCCCCAACGTATACAGGTCGCCCAGAACAATCATGGACAGTTCATCGCCGGAATTTGCCTTCAGGGTCAGGTTTTTAACAATCTGTTCGAAATTATTCGAGCGGATGGCTCGGTTCAGATCACGGCGGGAAACTCCGCTTGAAACGATCAGTTCGTCCAGCTCGGTCTTTACCGTGATTTCCTTTTTCTCCTCCCTGGCCGGAGCCGCCTCACCCTCGGCAGGTTTTGAAGCGCGTTTGGACTTCCCCTCTTCGGCGATTTCAACCAGTCCTTCCTGATTCTGGGACGGATAAGACTCCTCGCGGGACTTCTTCCGCCATTTCTGAGCGCGTGACTGTGCCGCCTGCACTTCCTCGTGACGCATCTTTGACGTCAGCTGATCACGCAGAGCCCCCGCCTCTTCACGTTTCGGGGACGGCGCATACGCGGCCACCAGGTTGTAATACATATGCGCACCGATCAGGTTGAAGGGAAGACCGCGGACGCTTGTGTTCGAGAACAGCTCCGCCAGTTTCATCTGCGCCTCAACATCCCCCTGATCCGCCGCCAGACGGTACCAGCGAATGGCCTGCGTATAATCCTGCGGCGTACCGACGCCCTGCACGAACATACGCCCCAACGCGGCCTGCGCCGGCATATACCCCTGATTCCCGGCCTGCTGATACGACTTGAAGGCTTTGACAAGGTCTTTTTTAACGCCAAGCCCCTCTTCATACATCAGTCCGAGATTGTACTGCGCTGAATAATTTCCGTCTTCGGCCGATTTCCGGAACCAGTTGAAGGCGTCGACATAGTTCTTGGTCACTCCGCGCCCCAGATAATAGGCATTCCCGACTTTCAAAGCCGCCTTGGAATTTCCGTCCTGCGCGGCCTGTTCAAAAATCTTGAACGCCTGTATTTCATCGCGCGGCACGCCGAATCCCTGTTCATACATCCGGCCAAGCTGATAACGGGCTTCAGCATCGCCTTCCTTTTCGGCCAGACGGGTGAATTCCTCCAGCGCGAAAACGTAATCCTTTTCCTTCAGCGCGTCCGCCGCCTCCTGAAAGGTTGCGGAAGCCGGGCCCGGAAAAAACAACAAAGAAAGACCGCCCATCAAAGCGGCACAGCGAAACCTGTTCAGCATGGAGCACTCCGTTTCATGAAATCTGTAAAAACTCTTTGACCTTTGACAGGAAATCGGTGACAGAGATCGGTTTCAGGATGCGGGCGTTGAACCCGACTCCCAAAATTGCCTCTTCATCATTCTGATTTGCAGAAGCCGCCGTCACGGCAATGACGGGAATGTGCCGCACCTTTTCGTTCTGGCGGATGGAACGGGTAATGTCCAGCCCTGAAATGCCGGGCAGATGAATATCCATCAGAATCAGGTCGGGCGTATGCTCAACAACCCGATTCAAAGCCTCCATGCCGTCAATCACCTGAATCACATCCAGGTCGGCGACCTTTAAAAGATCCGAAAACAAACGCATGTTCAGCGGATTATCCTCAACGATCAGCACTTTTTTCTTCATCGGCATCCCTATAAATCGGTGCCACGGACATCCTGAACCATGTCCGAAAGCTTTTTTATGTCGTGAATGACCAGCGTCCTTTTTTCACGCGTCACAATTTTTTTGCGGGCCAGATCGTTCATCGCACGGGCAACTGTCTCGCGCGCCGTACTGACGCGGCTCGCAATTTCATTATGCACCGGAACGGGCGTAATGTAAATCTTCCCGTCCTTTTCCACGCCTTTTTCCAATCCGAGACGAAGGATTTCCGCGTGAATCCGATTATTCGCCCCCAACGTGCTCAGCTCGACAATGCGGGCGCTGGCGTTGCGGATGACGGTTGACATACGTTCCATAATACGCATGGCCAGCTGGGATTCCTCGCGCATGAACTCGGAAAACTTATCGGCCGCCAGAAAAGCCAGCGCCGACGGTTCCAGCGCGAAAACAGTTGCCGAACGCGGTGCCTTGTCAATGGCTGCCAGTTCCCCGAAAAAGCCCCCGGCTTCGACGTCGTCCAAAGTGATTTCGCGGCCGGAAAGGGTGTAAATCACAATCCGAACCTTTCCCTTCTGAATGAAAATCAGATCGGTGTTCCTGTCTTCGCGATTGATGATTTCCTGATGGGCTTCGACGGATTTCCACCGCAGGGCCTTGTCGACCTCCCGGCGGAAGTTTTCCGAAGTTCCGGCGAATAACGGCAGCGTATCGATTTTCAGCATATTTCCCCGCTTTTTACTTAAATACGACGGTCCGGTGCCCGTTCAGCAGGACCCGCCGTTCCGTATGATATCGCACGGCACGCGCCAGAACGATGTTTTCCAAATCCTTCCCGATTGAAACCAGGTTCTCGGGCGTATCGGTATGATCGACACGCTCCACGGCCTGTTCAATGATCGGCCCTTCGTCAAGGTCGCCTGTCACATAATGCGCCGTCGCCCCGATCAGCTTTACGCCGCGCTCGTAAGCCTGATGGTAGGGCCGCGCACCTTTGAAGCTTGGAAGGAACGAGTGATGAATGTTGATGCAGCGCCCCTTCAAAGCGGCACACATCTCCGGCGACAGAATCTGCATGTAACGAGCCAGAATGACCAGATCGACGTCCAAATCTGATGCCAGTTTTAAAATTTTGTCTTCCTGCGCCCGCTTTTCCTCAAAAGATGATCCTTTCGGCAGCGGGAAAAAATGGTACGGGATGCCGTGCCATTCGACAAAGGAGCGCATGTCCTCATGGTTTGAAACGACCGCGGCGACATCAATTTTCAACAGCCCCGTCCGCCAGCGTTGCAGAAGGTCGTTCAGACAGTGGCTTTCCTTTGATACGGCCAGAATGACCCGAGCCGGACGATCGGCGTCATACAGGTTCCACGTCATGTCGAATTCGGCGGCCAGAGGCGCGAACACGTCTCTGAAATGCGGACGGAACGGCGTTTCTGTTTCTGTTGAAAAAACGATGCGCATGAAAAACAGACGGCTCAGAACGTCGCCGAACTGCGCGGCTTCAATGACAAAGCCGCCTTCCTGTGAGATACCCCCGAAAACGCGGGCGGCAATACCGGTCCGGTCGGGACAGACAATGGTCAGAATATGTGTTTCGCGGCTCATTCAAACTTAACCCAAAATTTTAAAATTATACGATATCTACTTGTTTTCATTTACTTCTTCCGCAATAGACGCCATCTTTTCCATCAGCTTGCGCATCCCGCGGATCCGATCCTTCGGCCGATCCCAGACGCGCATGTAGACAATCTTCTGATCCGGGCGAATTTTCGCCGTCCCGACGTTTTGCGCAATGAATTTAACAAGTCCCGCCGGATTTGGAAAGCGATTATTACGCAAAGTGACAACGGCGCCTTTTGGCCCGGCTTCTATTTTTTCCACGTTCGCCCGGCGGCACAGCGTTTTTACGGCGATGACCTCAAGCAGGTTTTCCACTTCTTCCGGCAAAGGCCCGAACCGATCAACCATTTCGGCCGCCAGAGCGTCGATTTCCCTCATCTCGACCGTTTCGGCCAAGCGGCGGTAAAGCCCCATCCGAACCCCCAGATCGCGAACGTATGTTTCCGGAATCAGAACCGGCATCCCGGCGCTGATCTGCGGCGACCAGCTGGTCTCCTGCTCTTCATGCACACCCCTTCGCGCCTCGGTAACGGCCTCTTCCAGCATCTGCTGGTACAGTTCAATGCCGACCTCACGGATGTGCCCGGACTGTTCCTCGCCCAGAAGGTTCCCGGCTCCGCGAATGTCCAGATCATGACTGGCCAGCGTAAAACCGGCGCCCAGTGTATCAAGCTTCTGCATGACTTCCATGCGTTTCTGCGCGACTTTACTGATTTTCTGACGCGGCGGCAACGTCAAATAAGCATAGGCACGCGTTTTTCCCCGTCCGACCCGACCGCGCAGCTGATACAGCTGAGCCAGTCCGAACATATCGGCGCGGTGAACGATCATTGTATTGACCGACGGCATGTCCAGCCCCGATTCAATAATCGTTGTGGAAACAAGAACATCGTATTTCCGGTCGGCAAACGCTGTCATGACGTCTTCCAGCTCTGTCGGCGTCATTCGGCCGTGCGCGGCGACGACTTTGATTTCCGGCGCCAGCTGACGAATCTTCCTGATAACCTCGTCCATATCCGAAATGCGCGGACAGACATAAAAGGTCTGTCCCCCGCGCAGGCGTTCACGCAGCAGGGCTTCACGGATGATCACCGGGTCAAACGGCAGAACGAACGTCCGCACCGCCAGCCGGTCGACCGGCGGTGTTGCAATGACGCTCAGTTCGCGCACACCGGTCAGCGCCATCTGAAGCGTCCGGGGAATGGGCGTTGCGGTCAGGGTCAACACATGAACGTTGGAGCGCAGCTGTTTCAGCCTTTCCTTATGGGCGACCCCGAAATGCTGTTCCTCATCAACGATCAGCAATCCCAGATTCCTGAATTCGATTTTTCTGGATAACAGAGCATGCGTCCCGACAACGATGTCCAGCGTCCCGGCCGCCAGTTCTTTTTTGACCAGCGCCGTGTTCCGAGCGTTCATCAGACGGGACAGCATTCCCACCCGGACAGGAAAGCCGGCCAGCCGCCGGACAAATGTCTCGTAATGCTGACGAGCCAGAAGCGTCGTCGGCACCACGACCGCCACCTGCATCCCGTTCATGGCGGCGACAAAAGCGGCTCGGAGCGCGACTTCGGTCTTGCCGAAGCCGACGTCGCCGCAGACCAGCCGATCCATCGGCCGCCCCGCTGTCAGGTCGTTCAGCACGTCCTGAATGCTTTTTTCCTGATCTTCGGTTTCGGCATACGGGAAACGAGCGCAAAAATCGTCGTAAACACCCTCGGGCGGAGGCATTTTCTCCGCGGGTCGCAGATACCGCTCCGCCGCGATTTTCAGGAGAGCCTCCGCCATATCGCGGATACGTTTCTTTAATTTCGCCTTTCGAGCCTGCCACGCATGGCCGCCCAGCTTATCCAGAAGCACGCCGGCCTGTTCGGAACCGTACCGCGACAGAACTTCGATGTTTTCAACAGGAATGAACAGCTTGTCGTCATCCGCATAAACAACCTGCAGGCAGTCATGAGGCGCTCCGCCGACCTGAAGGGTTTTCAACCCCTGATACCGCCCGATGCCGTGGTCAATATGAACAACCAGATCCCCTTCGGTCAGCGCGGACACATCCGCAATGAACTGTTCGCCGCGCTTTTTGCGGCGCACGGGACGCGCCAGGCGATCGCCCAGAATATCGGCTTCGGAAACAACGCTCAGGTCTGGCGTCCGGAATCCCTGCTCCAAAGGCAGAATGATATACGCCGTTCCCTCGGCGGCCAGAGCTTCCTTCCATGTTTCGGCACAAACAACCGGCACGCCCCGGTCGCGCAAAAGACCGGCGATACGATCCCGCGAACCGGCGGAATAAGCCGTCAGGACGGTTTTCCGCCCGGCCTTTTTCTCTTCATCCAGATAGTGGCGGACAGCCTCGTAAACGTCCGCATCCGGGATGGCTCTTTCCGCAGAGAAATCCTTCCCCGGCCTTCCCTGCGCGTCCAGAACTTCGACCTGGCCTTCTATGGTCGGCGCGGCAAAGGGAAAAAGCTCATATGCCGAACGCAGAGCAAGGTGCCGCTGAAATTCCTCTTTGTCCAGGAACAGACGGACAGGCGGGACGGGATGATAAACAATTCCCCCTTCGGACAGGCCGTTTTTTTCGGCGTCAACGCGGGCTTCATAATACTCGAGAATCTGCCCGAACCGGGCGTCGGCGGTTTCAGCCGTCTGGTAATCCATGGAAACGACGGCCTCCGGGACAAAGGCAAACACAGTGTCCATCCCGTCGTGGAACAAAGGCAACCAGTGCTCCATGCCCTGAAAACGACGGCCTTCGGAAATGCTTTCGTACAGAAGGTCACTGATGCCCGCGCCGAATAACTCGCGGTACCCCGTCCGGAAACGCGACACGGCTTCGGCATCCAGCGCGACTTCACTCATCGGTTTGAAAACAAATGATTTTAGCTGTCCTGTTGTTCGCTGTGTCATCGGGTCGAACGTCCGAAGTGTTTCCAGTTCGTCGCCGAAAAGATCCAGCCGGAGCGGTTCGGGATGCCCGGGCGCAAACACGTCTATGATTCCGCCGCGGACAGCGTATTCGCCGGGTTCCATGACCTGTTCGGCTCGCTGGTAGCCGTTGCGTTCCAGGAATGCGTGGAACGTCTTTTCATCAAAATCTTTTCCGGCCTCGACAGCCAGCGTTGCCGAAAAGAAATCCGTCGGCGGAACCCTCTGCAGCACGGCGTTTACAGTGGTCAGCACCAGGCGCGGCGCCGCACCCTTTCCCTGATGCAACCGAGCCAGAGTCTCCAGACGTCGGGCGACGATTTCGGTGTTGGGCGACACGCGGTCATAGGGAACCGTGTCCCATGCCGGCAAGGAAAGGACTTCGATTTCCGGGGCGTAAAAGGACAGCTCCGCCATCAGATCCGCCAAACGCACGTCATCGCGGCAGATATGGAGCACGTCGCCCGTCCGGCGTACCAGATCGGCCAGGACAAGCGGCGCGAAGCCGTCCGGCGTTCCGGCCAGAAGTCGTTTTTTTGGTTCTTTTGAAAATTCCAGCATTTTTTAAACTTGCCCCGCAACAGAGGTTACGCCATAAATACAATATAGAACGAAGAAAATCACCCTCTTTTTTCAGGAAAAAACCGAATGCGTCCGGAAATTCTGTTCCCCTTTTTCGCCCCGCTGGAAAGCATTCCGGGAATAGGCAAAAAAACGGCTGTTTTGTGTGAAAAGCTATGCGGTCCGGCCGTCATCGGCCTGTTGTGTCACATGCCCTCGGGCTTCATTGACCGGCGTTTAAGGACAAAGATTGCCGACGCCCCCGAATCCGCTGTGGTGACTTTGGAAATCATTGCGGACGAGCATCTGCCGCCGAAAACGCGCAAAAGCCCATATAAGATTTACGCCCACGATGATACGGGTGAAATCACGGTCGTTTTTTTCCATGCGTACGGCGATTATCCGGCCAAAGCGCTTCCCGCCGGAGAAAAACGCCTGATCAGCGGGCGTGTCGAACGTTTCGGAGCGCTCAGCCCTCAGGTTCAGATGACTCATCCGGATTATATCGTTCCCGTAACGGAAGCGGATAAAATTCCCGCGATTGAGTGTATTTATCCTCTGACCGCGGGGCTTTCGGGAAAAATACTGAATAAATCCGTTCGTATCGCTCTCGAAAGAATCCCGGATTTGCCCGAATGGTTGGATCCCGCAATGGTAAAACGCGAAGGGTGGCCCGGTTTCAAGGAAGCCCTGCGTACCGTTCACATCCCTGAAAATGAGGGCGACCTGCAGAAAACGGCAAAGGCGAAGGAGCGTCTGGCCTATGATGAACTGCTGGCCAATCAGCTGGCTCTTGCCCTTGTACGCAAGAGTATGCGCCGCCTTCCCGGACGCTCGCTGAAAGGAAGCGGCGAGATAAGAAAAGTCGTACTTGACGCTTTACCGTTTTCGCTGACAAACGCACAAAAACGCGTTATAAAAGAAATCAACGACGACATGGCTTCGTCTTCGCGGATGCTCCGTCTGGTTCAGGGCGATGTCGGCAGCGGCAAGACTATTGTTGCTCTGTTTGCGATGCTGAATGCGGTTGAATGCGGATGTCAGGCCGTCCTGATGGCGCCGACGGACATTCTGGCCAACCAGCACTACGCCACGGTTCAAAGAACGGCCGCGGCGGCGGGCATACGGACTGTTCTTTTGACCGGACGGGATAAGGGTCGGAAACGTGCGGAAATTCTTGAGGCGATCCGTTCCGGAGAAGCCCGGCTGGTTATCGGAACACATGCCTTGTTTCAAGAGGACGTTGTTTTCAGGGATCTGGCTCTGACCGTCATTGACGAGCAACATAAATTCGGTGTTCACCAGCGTCTTTCCCTGTCTGCCAAAGGCGCGGGCGGCGATATGCTGGTCATGACGGCAACGCCGATACCACGGACGCTGTCTTTGACATATTACGGTGATATGGAATCCAGCCGTATTGATGAGCTTCCGCCCGGGCGCAAGCCGGTGGCGACGCGGGTTGTTCCGAACGCGCGTCTGGACGATGTGGCGGCCGCCCTGAACCGTGCTTTGGCAGAGGGCAGCAAGGTTTACTGGGTATGCCCTCTGGTTGAGGAGAATGAAAAGCTTGACCTGGCGGCGGCCGAAGAGCGGTATGAATACCTTCAGAAACAGTTCGGTTCACGGGTTGGGCTGGTGCACGGACGGATGAAGGCATCCGACAAAGACGATGTGATGCGCCGTTTTTCGGCCGGCCAGATTGACATCCTGGTGGCAACGACCGTGATTGAAGTCGGAGTGGATGACCCGGATGCGACGGTCATGGTTATTGAACACGCGGAACGTTTCGGACTGGCTCAACTGCATCAGCTCCGGGGACGGATCGGCCGGGGAGAAAAACCTTCATCATGCCTGTTGATGTACGCGCCGCCTCTGACGGAAACGGCAAAAGCACGCCTGAAGGTGATGCGAGAGACACAGGATGGCTTTGAAATTGCCGAGGAAGACCTGACCCTGCGCGGAGCGGGAGAACTTTTAGGCACGCGTCAGAGCGGAATGCCGGAGTTTAAAATCGCCGACCTGTCGGTTCATGGGGATCTTCTGAAAATGGCGGGCAATGACGCCCGGTATGTCATGAACATTGACGCGGATCAGCAGTCTGAACGGGGAAAGGCTCTACGCCTTCTCCTGTACCTGTTCGGCAAGGACGAGGCGGTCAAAACACTCCGGTCGGGTTAGCCCCCGTCCTCTGAACACCCTTCCGGTACGGAAGCGGCGGCATACTCTGCCTCTGAAAGGAAACGTCCTCCCTCAGACGTTCTCGGCGCGGGAAAGTCTTTTATTGCTTAGCAAAAAAGACCGAGAAGCATTCCTTTCGCGGCGGAAAAAAGCACAGAACATGCCATTCTTCGGCAGATGTTTCATGGAAAATTGAAAGGAAACGTCCTCCCTCAGACGTTCCCGGCGCGGGAAAGTCTTTTATTGCTTAGCAAAAAAGACCGAGAAGCATTCCTTTCGCGGCGGAAAAAAGCACAGAACATGCCATTCTTCGGCAGATGTTTCATGGAAAATTGAAAGGAAACGTCCTCCCTCAGACGTTCCCGGCGCGGG
>USCC01000078.1 GCA_900553035.1 uncultured Rhodospirillaceae bacterium
ATTTGCCCATGAAGGTCCATTTGGCTGTAACGGCATGGAATGCCGGTGAACCGGCGGCTCAGAAGACCCGCATCGGCCAGACCGGTGACCACGCCGGCGGACACGCCCGCCCGCCGCGCAATTTCCGCCGCGCTTCGGGGAACGTCCGAAACGGCGGCCAGAACCTTCCGCCGCGCCTCGGTCATCCGGACAGAAGACAGCGGGGAAACCGTGTTCAGGGCAACATATCCGAACGTTTCACCCACGCCTTCAAACACGTCGTCAACGCTCATCATCATTTTCAGAACGGCCCCCGGCGGAAAGAGCGTGTAGGAGGCCACCCAGTCAACAAACCGCCGGTTTTCCGTGCTCAGCGGCGGAAGCTCAAAAACCTCTCCGGCCGGCTTCAGGCGCTCGTCGGGAACAGTGTCGGCGGAAAGATCCCCCGTCTTCCACAAAACGCCCGTCATCCCGCGGCGCCCCAGGGGAACCCGAAGGAATGAACCTTCCGGCGGCACGGGCGAATCCCCCTCCCACGCATAGTCATAAGCCCCCCCCAGCGGCAGGGGAAGCAAAACGCGGATGCGCCGTTTATTGTATTGATTCTTGCCGGACATTTCCTTACACTCTATAGCCAGTCACACTTTACTAACTTTATGATGAGAGACACAAATGAAATTTTTTATCGATACCGCCGATCTGAATGAAATCAAAGAACTGGCGACAACCGGCATGGTTGACGGCGTGACGACGAACCCGTCTCTGGCCGCGAAGCAGGGCATGAACTTCAAGGAATTGATTGCGGAAGTCTGCAAAATCGTTCCGGGTCCCGTCAGCGCCGAAGTCACCGCGCTGGATTACGACACCATGATGAAGGAAGCCGAAGTCCTGCGCAAAATCGCGCGCAACGTGACGATCAAGGTTCCTCTGACGCAGGACGGACTGAAGGTCTGCCGCGCCCTGTCTTCCGAAGGCACGATGGTCAACGTGACGCTGTGCTTTACGTGCGGTCAGGCGATTCTGGCGGCCAAAGCCGGCGCGACGTTCGTTTCTCCGTTTGTCGGCCGTCTGGACGATCTGGGTGTCAACGGCATGCAGTTGATCGCCGACATCGTACAGGTCTATGACAATTACGATGCCTTCAAGACGCAGGTGCTGGTCGCTTCTGTCCGTAGCCCGGAACACATCATCAATGCGGGTCGCATCGGTGCCGATGTCATCACGGCGCCCCCGAAGGTGATCCGTCAGCTGTACCATCACCCGCTGACCGATTCCGGTCTGAAGACGTTTTCCGAAGACTGGGCGAAAACGGGTCAATCGATTCTTTAAATTTCAACGTCATTCAGGTAGAATCCGGGAAAGTCTCTTTCCCGGATTTTATTTTGGACGTGTACGTATGGCTCACTTTTTTGAACCGCCTCCTCCGGAGCTTCGCTTTCACGCGGACGAACGCCTCACGGCCGCCATTGATGAATGGCAGAGCTGGTTGAGGTCAGAACGGCGCTGTTCGGGACATACCTCTGCCGCGTATGCCCGGGATCTGGCCGAATTTCTCAAATTCATGCACCGGTATACAGAGGAAACACCCTCCTTCAAACTCCTCTCCGCCCTGGAAGTCCGGGACTTCCGCTCTTATCTGGCGGAACGGACGACGGAAGGAATTTCGCGCACGTCTCTGGCTCGCGGGCTGTCGACGCTGAGGAACTTTTTCCGTTTCATGGAACGCAACGGAATCCTGTCCAATCCCGCCATCGGCGTCATTCATGCCCCGGCCCTGCCCAAAGCCCTGCCGAAACCGGTCAGCCGCGACCATGTCAGGGACATGATTTCCACCGCCATCGAAAAACAGAAGGAAAAATGGCTTCAGAAAAGAGATGTGGCCTTTCTGGTTCTGCTGTACGGTTGCGGCCTGCGTATCAGCGAAGCGCTGTCTCTGGATGTCAGGGATCGCCCGCGCGCCGAAATGATGACCGTTTTCGGCAAAGGACGCAAGGAACGTGTCGTCCCTGTTCTTCCGGCGGTACGCAGTACCATTGACGCCTATCTGCGCGCCCGGCCGGACGGAGCCCCCCTGGAATCGCCTCTGTTCATCGGTGTGCGCGGTGAGCGCGTCAACCCCGGCGTCATGCAAAGGCAGATCCGCCGCATCCGTGAAGCCATCGGCCTGCCGGACAGCGTGACGCCCCATGCGCTGCGCCACAGTTTTGCGACCCACCTTCTGAACGAAGGCGGCGACTTAAGGACGATTCAGGAACTTCTCGGTCATGAATCGCTTTCAACGACCCAGCGTTACACCGGGCTGGATGCCGACCGGATGATGGATGTTTACGCGCACGCCCATCCGCGCGCAAAAAAATAAAGGAGCACGGAATTGATGTCATTTATTATCATGGCTCTCGCCGGACTTGGCGCCGCTTTTTTCACCGTCCTTCATTTCTTCAGGAAAAAGGGGCTGCACTTTGAAAAGGAAACGTCCGGAAGGCTTAAGCTGCTGCTTCTGGTAGCGCTGGGTGCCGTGGTCTGGTTTATTGTTGCTGAAGATTGGGAGATGATTTTTGAATGTTCCGAAGATAAGACGGTCTGCAATTACTTTCATTCCACGATTGCGAATACGGAAATGCGGTTTGTCCGGTCTTATGACATCTCCGGCGTCCGGAATGTGCGCATGGAGGAAAAGACCGTCTATCGGAGCAGAGGGCGACGGAATACCTTTTACCGGATCGTTTTTGAATCCGGACGGGATACGTTCGACTTTCCGAAAACATTCAATTTTCAGGAAGACGCTGAGCAGGAAATCGCAAAGCTTCGGAAATATTTATTTTCAGACCAGACGGCTTACCGGTACATTGAACGAAGCTACGGCTCGAACACCCTTTTTCTGGTTCTGATAGGAGGAATACTGCTCTTCATTTCCGGTACCGTCCTGATTTTCCTGATGGGAATGGAGCTGTACAGGGCTTCACGGTAGGCGGTTCATTTCACCCAGGCGGGGAACATGCTGATCAGGCTGTTGTAAATGAACTGAACGGCGACGGCGGCGACCAGCATGCCGAAAATACGGCTCATGATGTTGATCCCCGTCTGCCCCAGAAAAGCGCCGATGCGATCCGCCATCCGCAGACACATCCACGCCACCCCGGCGACGGTCAGAATACTGCAGATGACCACCGCGAAATAGGCCGGCGTCGGGTTCGTCTGTGTCGCGATGACGACCGCGCTGATGGAACCGGGGCCCGCCAGAATCGGCAACCCCAGAGGGACGGTGCCAATGGAATCCTTGTTGGCCGCTTCGGCGGTTTCCTCTTCGGTATGGCGGGTTTCCTGCGCCTTCAGCATTGAAAAGGCAATCGTCATCAGAAGAATCCCGCCCGCAATACGGAAGGAATCAAGACTCGTACCGAAAATTTTCAGAATCTGTGCGCCGCAGACCGCGGAAATAATCAGAACCAGCGCGACGGTCACCATGGCTGTGCGCGCAACGCCGGCTTTTTCCTTTTTTCCCATGCCGGTGGTCAGGGACAGGAAAACGGGAATGGCCGACTGCGGTCCCGAAATAGCCAGAAGCGCCAGACTGAAATGCAGATAATCAACAAACCACGACATTTCCGCTTTCTCCGAAAAACAGGATAATGGGGACTTATTATCATCTTTCTGAAAAAGAAGAAAGCTGATAAAATGTAAAAAAGAAAAAATATGACAGAGGGAAAAAACAATGGAATTAATCGAAGGCATTTTCATGCGCCGCAGCGTCCGCAAATATACGGATGAAAAAGTCCCGGCGGCGGACATTCAGGAAATCGTCAAGGCCGGTATGTACGCACCCAGCGCCCGCAACCAACAGGTCTGGGAATTCATTGTCGTGACCGACGAAGCCCGGCTCAGGGGGCTGGCCGAAGTTCTGGAAACCGCGCCGATGGCTCGAACCGCCGCTTTTGCGGTTCTGGTCTGCGCCAATCCGTGCCGTGAAAAATCGGAAGGGTTCTGGGAGCAGGACTGTGCCGCAAGCATTGAAAATATGATGCTGGCCGCCTTGGACAAAGGTGTCGGCACCGTGTGGGTCGGCATTCATCCGCGTCCCGAACGCATCGAGGCCGTCCGCAAACTGTTCGGTATTCCCGAAGACATCCGCCCCCATTCGCTGATGCTGGCGGGGTATCCGATTGACCCGCTTCCCGAAGCCGACCGCTTCCATCCCGAATACATCCACCTGAACGAATGGGAAGGTTGAGGTTTTTCAACAATTTTCATTGACTTTTCAAGAAGGGCTTGCCACTTTTTAAAGGAAAAGGCAAGCCCTTTGAACATATCCGATATCACAGGAAAACGAGAGTCATGAACTTTGTTTATTTTTCCCCGAATTTCCCGACTTACGGCTGGAAATTCTGCCATTACCTGAAAGAAAACGGCGTAACGGTTCTGGGAATCGGCGACGCCCCCTATGACGGGTTGGAACCGGGACTGAAAGACGCCCTGACCGAGTATTACCGCGTCGAAAATTTACAGGACTACGATCAGATTTACCGCGCCTGCGCCTGTCTGACCTCTCACCACGGCAAAATCGACCGCCTGCAGTCCAACAATGAATTCTGGCTTATCAGCGATGCAAAGCTGCGGACGGATTTCAATATTGAAGGCATGAAATATCCGGACATCATGGATCACAAGCAAAAGTCCCGGATGAAAAAATTCTTTGAAAAAGCCGGCGTGCCCGTCGCGAAATGGTGCCTGCCGCAAACCTTCGGAGAAGCAAAGGAATTCACAGATAAAAACGGTTTCCCCGTCGTCGTCAAGCCCGATGACGGCGTCGGCGCCTGTGACACCTACACGTTGCATAATGAATCGGAAATGGCTGACTTTTTTGCTCAGAAACCGGACGTTTCCTACATCATGGAACAGTTCGTCGACGGCCATGTCGAAACCTTTGACGGCGTCACCGGGCATGATGGCGGGATCATTTTCTGCGCCAGCCAGATCTATCACCAGTCCCTGATGGACACGGTGGTGAACGATGACTGCATCATGTATCATTCCGAGCCGGACATGGCGGAAGACATTCGCGAAGCCGGTGAGAAAATCGTCAGAGCCTACGGTATCCGCGACACGTTTTTCCATTTTGAATTTTTCCGCACGCCGGACAACAGAATCGTCGCGCTTGAGGTCAACATGCGCCCCCCCGGTGGCATGATTACGGAAATATACCAGGCCTCCCATGATCTGGATGTTTACAAGGTCTGGGCCGATGTGCTTGTTTCCGGCCGTTCCGAACAGGATACGCGCCCCAAACGCTTCGCGGGGTATGCCAGCCGGAAATTCCGTTTCAACTACGCTCTTTCTCATGACGAAATCATGGCGCGCCACGGGAACAGGATTATGGAGCATATGCCCGTCGAAGGCATTACGGCTCGTGCCATGGGCGATTACGTCTATCTGATTTACGCCGACACCCGCGACGAGCTGATGCGTGTCATTGACGACATCAACGCCCGCGTTTAAAAGGATCCCGATATGAAAGAAGAATACTTCAAGGAATACAGTTCCCGCCTGAACCGTGACATGGAATTCAAGGTTTACGGCCATACCGGAAAGCCGGTTCTGGTTTTTCCGCCGGGATCGGGGCGCTTCTGGCATTATGAATTTCACGGAATGGTCAACATCTGTGCGCCTTACATTGACGCCGGGCGGATACAGCTTTACTGCGTTGACGGCATTGACTGGGAAACGTGGGACGACAAGGACGGCAATCCTTACGACCGTATCCGCCGTCAGGAACAGTACTTTCTGTACGTGACGGAGGAATTCATCCCCCGCATCAAAGGCATGAGCCTTGATGCCAACGGCGGCCGGGAAGTCGGCCTGATGGCGACCGGGTGTTCCATGGGGGCGACGCACAGCGCGATCACGTTCTTCCGCCGTCCTGACCTGATCGATTCCGTCATTGCGCTCAGCGGCCTTTATGGGCCCCGCTACTTCATGGGCGACTACATGGATGAAATTGTTTACATCAATTCACCGCTGGCTTTTCTGCCGAATCTGACGAACGAACGGCTTCTTGATCAGATGAGGCAGGCTCGGCTGGCCTTCTGTGTCGGACAGGGCGCCTGGGAAGACCCGATGATTGAGGAAACGCTGGCTCTGAAACACATACTGGAAGAAAAGCATATTCCGGCTTTTGTGGATGTCTGGGGCAAGGACGTCAACCATGACTGGGACTGGTGGTATGTTCAGATGCCTTATTTCCTGGACAGGATTCTGGATTAAGGTTTTCCGTCCCTACATTAAAAGCGACCGAGAAATGTTCCGGTCGCTTTTTTTTATTCTTCTTTTTTCATCAGACCGTGGTCGGCAACACCTGCGACGGCCACGGGCCGTTCATGAAGATGCTTTTTATTTTTTCCCGATCCTCTGCCCGGAATTGTTCCAGACCGACAGAGATTATAAAACTGTCGGAAGGTCTTACGGAACGCAGCAAAAACAGCTTCTGCAGAAAGGAAAAGCGGTGATTCCGATCTTCCCGGACCTGAAGGCAGAGGAATTCGGAAGTTCTGAAAAAAGATAGGGATCTGCCGACAAGCGCCGATTCAATATCCGACAGGGGGACGGGCGGAAGCAGATAAAACCGGAAAAAATCCGGGGTCACTTCCAGCATCGGCCGGTTCCAGAACGTTCCGTTTATCCGGGCACATATGCCGCAGATCAGGAGCGGGACAAGCACAAGAAGCCGGTCATTCATATTCTGTCCGAACAGAAGGACCGTCGCCGGCATCACCATCACGAGCCCCCAACAGGCTGTGACAAAAAACACGGCCGGCTTTCGCTTATAAAACGCATTTTCATTTGAAGGCACACACATCCGTCCATTCTCCTCTCATTTTTCATCATACCTTTTTTGGCGTGCAAAGGCATCTCTGTTTATTCCCGGAATCCGTATTTTCTGTTTTTTCGGCCTTCGTCGCGGATTGCATGAAGAAGCGGACTTTGTTAGCCTTAAGAGGAATGTTGAAACAGGGAGTCGAATTTCATGATCTACGGATATATCGACGCGGGCGACGCCGAACAGACGGAAAGACAGAAGAAAACACTCGGCCGGCTGGCGGCGGAACACAACGGCACGGTTGAGGTCTGGCTTGACGGTGATGCGCAAACCGTTCTTTCCGGGCTTTTCGGGCGCCTTGTTCCCGGAGACATCCTGATCGTCCGCAGTATCAGTGTCCTGGGTCGCAATGTGAACCAGATTATGACGATGCTGCAGCATATCATGGAAAAGGAGGCGCATATCTGGACGGCCGAGGAAGGATACCGCCTGGGCAGTCCCTTTCTGGCGAAAGCACTGGCCTACGCCTTTGCACTGTCCGCCGAAATTGCTCAGTCGTTGACATCGCACCAGACAAAGGAAGCATTGAAGCGCCTGAAAACAGAAGGCAAAGTACTTGGCCGCCCCAAAGGATGCAAAAATAAATCACTGAAGCTTTCAGGACAGGAAGAAACCATTATTTCCCTTCTTAACCAGAATGTTCCAAAAGTAAAAATTGCCAAAATTCTGGGAGTAAACCGTCTTACTATACAAAATTTCATAAAAAACAACTTAGAATTATATCAAAAAAACGAGCGTTTTTTCTGTATATGCTTTCTTTTCTACAGAAACGCCTGAAAAAGTCAAGGCCTAAATAGCTGTTCGGTTGAAAATTACTCTTGAATTCCCGCAGGATCCTCCTTCGGGATTTTTTTGTTTGTTTTTAACATGTTGCGTCCTTTTTCCTCTTTCTTCGCCGGCCTTTCATAAAAACGCTCGTTAAAATGCACGTTCGTTTTACTGCATCCTGTTGAAATAAAAAGAAAATCTTTTCTTAGGGTCGGAGAAATGTCGGAAAAAAGAAACAGTGCGGGAGCCGCGTCTTCGTTCGGGACGGAGAAATGCCCGAAAAAAGGACGGCTGTCCGCGGAAATGCCCGTTCCGGGCGCCGCTCCGTTTCTCTGCCGGTCGGGAAAGGAACAGGACGGAATGCAGGGCGGTATCTGTGGAAGCAGGGGTTCAGAAACGGTGAAAAACCGGAAACACTTATAAAAATCTCGTGATGAACGCTTTTTCCGGCGCCTTCACGAGAGCCGCCCGGAAGCGGAAAGAAGTCGTCCGGCACGGATTGATGTTGAAGAGAATGAAAAAAATGACCGACGTTTTTGTTACAAAACCTTATCTGCCTCCGAAAGATGAATTCCTGAAATACGTTTCGGAAATCTTTGACAACGGAGTCCTGACCAATCAGGGACCGATGGTACAGGCTTTGGAAGCGAAGCTTTCCGCCTTTCTGGGCGTCGAAAATGTACATTATGTCACCAACGGGACAATTGCCCTGCAACTGGCGCTGAAGGCGCTGGACATTGACGGCGGCGAAATCATCACAACGCCCTTTTCTTATGTCGCGACGACTTCAAGCATTTTATGGGAACACTGTACGCCTGTTTTCGTCGATATTGAACCCGGCAACTTTACTTTGGATGTTTCAAAAATTGACAAGGCTGTCACGCCCCGGACAAAAGCCATCATGCCTGTGCATGTATTCGGTTATGCCTGTGACATTGACGGCATACAGGCCGCCGCCGACCGGTACGGATTGAAGGTGATTTATGATGCCGCCCATGCCTTCGGCGCCCGTTATAACGGAAAATCCCTGGCTTCCTACGGGGATATTTCGACACTTTCCTTCCATGCAACAAAGCTGTTCCACACGATAGAGGGCGGCGCCTGCATCGTCAGAGACAAGGCCGTTTCCGAAAAGCTCGGCCTGCTTAAACGCTTCGGGCATGAAGGAAACGATCATTTCATGCTGGGCATCAACGGCAAGCAGGACGAATTCAACGCCGCGATGGGGTTGGCGAATTTCAAACATCTGGATGAAATTCTTGCGGCACGCAAACATGTCTGTGATTTGTATGATGACCTTCTGGAAGGCCGCCGGTTCCGCCGTCCGGAAATGCGAGACGGAATGGTATACAATCATGCCTATTATCCCATCGTTTTCGACAGCGAAAATGACCTGCTGTCGGCCTTTGAACGCCTGGCTCGGAAAGGCGTGTATCCGCGCCGCTATTTTTATCCCAGCCTGAACACACTTCCGTACCTGAAAGAAACGCAAACCTGCCCCGTTTCCGAGGACATTGCTTCACGCATTGCCTGTCTTCCGCTTTATGTCGGGCTGGAAGATGACAAGATCAGAGAAATCTGTGCGGAGCTGATATGAAGAAGTTTTTCGTCAATCTTCGCTGCGCCTTCATTTTTTCAAAAAAGAAAAGGGATGCTTTCCGCCGCCGGTATTTCCCGCCCCAATCGGAAAAAATTGCCGAATACGAGGAGGCCGCACGGCACAATCATATCGAGATTGCCGAAGAAGATAAATTGTCCGTTTCTCTGAATTTAACCGGAGAAAACAACACGATTATCATCAAAAAACGCCCCGCCGGCAGCGGGCCGATCCATATTTCCATGGCGGCCGACAACTCGACAATATACATCGGAGAAAATGTCTGGGTTTCCAGCAATCTATCTATTATCGCCGGACAGATCCACCCCAATTTCGGAAAAATCAGCAATACGCACATCCGCATCGGAAAAGACACCGGCATCGAAGGCTGTACTGTGATCACGTACAATTCCAACGCGATAATTGAAATCGGAGAACGGTGCATGTTTTCATACGGAATTACGATTTTTCATACGGATGCCCATCCTGTTTTTGATAAGGCTACCGGCAGAATAATCAATAAAGTCGGCCATCTTAAAATCGGGGATCATGTATGGATCGGAGCAAATGCCACGGTTTTGAAAAACGTCCATATCCCCGATGATTGTATTATCGGCTGGGGAAGTGTCGTTACGAAAATCTGCCCCAG
>USCC01000079.1 GCA_900553035.1 uncultured Rhodospirillaceae bacterium
CCCCCCGATAGCTATATCAGGGGGGTTTTCGTTTAAATCTATTTAAAATCAACTTCAGCGCCCCCCCCCCCTCTCAAAAACGCCTTATGAAAAAAACAAATAAGGCTTATGAACTGCACGCGAAAGCTTCGGATAAAAAATTGAAGAGTGCTGTTTATATTCCGAAACACGGGGGAGTGTATAAAGCCGGCCATAACTGCTGCATTGATTTTCATGAACAGAGAGCAAGGTCGGCTGGGAGAAACCGCTTCGGCGCCAATCAGGAAGTTTCGCAAAGGCGTTCTGGTGTATACAGCAGGGGTATTTGCTTGAACTGAAGACACCAGAGGAACGGAAGACGTATATGGATAAGGAAAAATGCCCGGCTCTTTTTAAAAAGCTTTCGGAAGGGAGCGTTAGTATTGATTTTGTTACGGATGCCCGAATGACTTCAGTTTTCTGTATGTTGCCGATAAACAGAATTTGATGACGGAGAATTTTTTAGGGAAAAATGTTCAGGAGAATGAAGAGGAAGAGCGTGAAAAGAAGAGGCCGTTGCTTCTTTTTTGATTTTTCAGTCCAGTTTTTTATGGAAAAAGGCCTTTTCCAGAACAGCTTCTAACAGAGATTATTCAGACGATCAATTATAACCCATGTCAAAGGCGCGGCTTTGTGGGCTTCGTTCTAACAGCCCTATCCAACAATCAATACCGCCTTATTTCATATCTCCGGATATATAGACTCACTTTTTTGTTTTCATAGCTTTTGACCAGACTGTTGATATATGTGACGACAGCTTCGCTCAGAGGCTGGCGGCCTCGCGGCGTGGGTATCGGTTGAATTAAAAAGACTGACGCTTAAGCTTCGGTGTCAGATTAATCGGAAAAGACGGAGAGTCTTTCCGAACCGTTACCGGTACAATGCCGTCCATGACCGGACGCCATCATGCCGTTGACCCGCGGCGTCTGATTCGCCGGATGCCCCCGCTGCCGGCGATGCTCCCGCGTCCGGCGCCCTTAAAACCCCATACGCATTATTCAAAAGGATGCTGATGCCCCCGGCTTCAGACTCCGGAAATAAATCCGGGAAGCCTGCCCCTCATTATTGGAAGCATCATCGCTTTTTACCGATTGGGAAAGCTGGGCAGACGTTCCGCCTCTGTCCTCTCCGGAACAAAACGGCAAAGCGTCTGCACCTGGTTTAAAATTTTGTGCCCGACACTTGCTTTCCACAGATTTTTTTCAGCGGAAGCGCCGTTTCCACCTGTCGGAAAATACGAGCCGACGTCAGACCGTGTGACGCATACGGCAGAATAACGGCTTCCGGAAAGAGGGCGGCCCGCACAAAATAATCGGACAGTGCTCTCCCGTCAGCCGGGTCATCCGATTTTTCGTCAACGTCACTTGTGCGGCCGATATGACGACAGACAAGATGCCTTCCGTCGGAATCCGTCCTTCTTCTTCATCCTTTCTGATTTTTAAAAATTCGCACTCGGCGCCAGCATCCGGCCGTCGCCGGATATCGCAATAAGAAGCCTGTCGCTTCCTTTTCTCCTTTTGAAAAGTAAAGACAAGCAACTTATAAGGTATATGAAATTTGTTAATTGACGCTTTAGTGCGAGGTGCCTATCCCAGCCTCAGCATTTTCCTGATTTTTGCGGCAAACAACTTCCAACGGAGTTTTTTCTCTTCCTGCTCTTTTTTCTCATCCGCATAAACCGCCAGCCGACCCTTTGTTTCCTGCAACAGATCATTGGCGCGCGCCAGAACGAAACAGGTCGGCGTGTCAATCCAATCGCCGCGGCCCTTCGCACACGGCAACTTGGACTTCCGCCATTTGATTGAAGCCCCCAGCATCGGGAACAGACTGCGCCCTAGAAAACCCATGGTCGGCACCTTGACGGTCTCAAGCTTGTAATCCGCCCGCTTCAGGGTATAAGCATTGTTGTAATGGCTGAGAATATAGGCCAGTCGTGAATGAACCTTCTGCACGTCTTTGGAAGATGCCTCGTCCATCGCGGCCTGAAAATCGTCATTTTTTTCAATCTCCTGATCAAAATAATCCGCCGGCGGATCCATGCCGTCCAGAATTTCGGTCAGGTCAATCCCGTCTTCCTCCGGGTCAATATCCAGCTGTTCATGCATGACGCCCCGGACAACCAGGGACAGGATCGTGTCGAACAGAACCTGCTCTTTCGTGGGTTGAGACGCCTTTCCGCCCAGATCCGTGATTTTTTGTTCCAGAACCAGGTGGGTTCTGTACAGCTCAAGCCATTTTTCGGGATTATCCTTGGATTTCAGCAGCTCTGTCGCGATTGTCTTTTCCATGGATTTAACAACGTTGCGCAGGTTCATACAGGATTTCAGATCCTGTGCCTGTTCGACCAGCGCGGCGGCTTCCCATTGGTTTAAAAGTTCTTTGACGGCTTTTTCGTTTTTAAAATTAATTGATTGTGCATCAAGCATAAAGGCCTCTTGTTTTTTTCTATTTTCTGAAAAAAGAGGCCGAAAGTCAACGTTTCATTTGTATTTCAATCACGACGCAGGTAGCCTGAAGCCCGTGTTCCGAGCGCCTGTCCGGTTCCCAGAAAGCCGACACACAGCGTTACAGCCGTACAGGACACAACAACGGCCGCGGCCGTCGCGGGCATGAACGTCCAGTTCAGCCCCATCACGCCCGTAATGACCGCATAGGAGGCCAGACTGCCCAGGAAACAGGCAATCAGGGCGCTTAAAAAACCCAGAAGCCCGAATTCGACCAGATAGGCTTTGAAAATATCCATTCGCGTCGCCCCCAGAACTTTCAGAATGACGGCTTCCCGGATACGCCGAGCCTGTCCGGCCAGCATCGCGCCGCTTAAAACCATCAGCCCGACCAGCAAACCGGACAGCGACGCCCAACGGACAGCTTTTCCGGTCGTCTTCATGATTTCCGACGCGCTGTCCGCCACTTCACGCAGACGGATCGGCGCGGCGTTCGGCATCGCGTCCTCAACGGCTTCCTCCAGCGCGTCCTCTGCCGCCACATTCGGCGAGCGAACCGTCGCAATCCACATGTAGGGAAGCCCTTCAAACGTTCCCGGGCTGAAAATAAACGCGAAGTTCATCTGCATCGTGCCCCAGTTAACCGCACGCGTCCCGGCGACGGAAGCCGTAATTTCGCGCCCCAGAATATTGGCTGTCAGCGTGTCACCTGCCGCCAGCCCAAGCCCTTCCGCGATTTTGGATTCAACAGAGACAAGCGGTGTCCCCGCGTAATTTTCGGGCCACCAGCGGCCTTCCTTTACAACGGTGTCCCTGAACATCGGGCCGGTTTCGGTCAAGGCGCGGTCACTGTTGACAGCCCACCGGACGTCACGGGGAACCGCGTCAACATTGACAGGCCGGCCGTTCAAAGCCGTAATGCGCCCGCGGGCAATCGGCGCTTCGGAAATCAGAGTGTTCCCGGTTTCCGTGACTAAACGTCGGAACAGCCCGATCTGATCCCTGCCGATGTCGGTGAAATAAAATGAAGGCGCCTTTTCGGGCAGGTCATCCGCAATCTGACGGGAAAGGTTCTGTTCGCCGGACACAATCGTGACCAGCGCCGTCATCCCCATGCCGATCGACAGCATGACGGCGGTTGTCATGGCATTGGGTCGGTACAGGTTCGACAGACCCAGACGGACAGAGGGCGAAGCAATGCGGTATTTCCGGACGGCGGCCTTCGCGCCCGCGCGGATCAGTCCGGCCGTTCCCCGGAACAGCAGGAAGGACAACGCGACACCGGCAATGAAACCAAAGGCGATCACCTGCCGAGGCGTCGTCCCGATGATCAGGGCGATCAGAAGACCGCACCCGCCGAACACCCCCATCAGGACTCCCGGCGAAAGATCCGCCGTTGCCGGCAGAACCGACCGCCGCATCAGAAGCGATGGAGAAATCCGCCCCAACGCGGACAGCGGCGGCAGCGAGAAAATCAGCGAAATCAGCAGACCGTAAAGCGCGGCCAGAACAAGGGGAGCCGCGTAAACGCCCGAGCGCAGATGAAACGGCACTCGTCCGTCCAGAAACGTCAGCCCGAAATCCCCGATCAGCGCACCCAGAACCGTCCCCAGAAGCGTCCCAATGCAGGAGAGAATGAAAATCTGGACAAAGCTGACACCGAACAGGTGCGCCCGGGAAGCGCCGACGCACCGGTAAACCGCAATTGTCCGGAGACGCGAATTCATCCATGCTCGAACGGCATTCATGATGCCGATGCCGCCCACGATCAGGGAGGCCAGCCCGACCAGCGTCAGATAAGCTCTCATATCATCGAAAAAGCGCTTCATGTTTGAGGCCGCGTCATTCAGTCCGCGTATTTTCCATTCCGCTTCCGGATGCCTTTCCTTCAGGAATTTTTCGGCTCCGCTGAACGTCATCCCGTTTTCAAGACGAATATTGTAACGGTTTTCATACAGGCTTCCCGGCCGGACAAGCCCGCTGGCCGCCAGAGCCTCCTGTGAAATGATCAGGCGCGGCCCGTAAATGGAAACGGCGTTCGTCCGATCCGGCTCTTTGCGTATTTCGGCTCGCAGGCGAACGGATATCTTTCCGATTTTCAGGAGGCCGCCGGCCGGAATGTCCAGACGGCTCAACAGCGCACGGTCGGCAATCCCGCCGAAAACGCCGTCCTTTCCGGCCAGAAGAGCGGACAGCGGTTCGTCCGAAGTCGTTTCCAGACGGCCGGACAGAGGATAATTGCCGTCAACGGCCTTAAGCTCGATCAGTCCCGCGCGTCCGCCCCGCGCCATTGTCCTGAGATAGGACAGATGCGCGACCGAGCCGAGCGTTTCAAAATCCTTCTGCTCTTCTGCATTCGCGGCACGCCAGGACAGGCGCACCTGCATATCTCCGCCCAGAAGTGTTTGGGCATCGGCCCTGATTCCGGCCTGAACCGCGCCGTTGACGGTACCGGAAGCCGCGATTGCGGCCACTCCGAGAGTCAGACAGCCGAGAAACAGGAAAAAGCCTTTCAGCCCGTGACGCATTTCACGGAAAGCGTGAATGAAAACGGTTCGCAGAGCCATCAGGAATCCTCCCCGCCGTCCGGATCAATCCGGCCGTCCCGGATGCGGATGGTTCTTTCACACAGGGCGGCCAGCGTCCTGTCATGCGTAATCAGCATCATTGTCGTTCCGTTCTGCCGCTGCAGTCCGAAGAGAAGTTCGGTAATTTTCTGCCCGGTCGGCCCGTCCAGGTTTCCGGTCGGTTCGTCGGCCAGCAGAATTTCCGGCCGGGGGGCAAAGGCGCGGGCGACGGCGACACGCTGCTGTTCTCCGCCGGACAGCTGGGACGGATAATGAAGCAGACGGTGGCGCAGGCCGACCTGTTCCAGACAGGCCGCGGCGCGTTCCCGGGCATCCTTTTCACCGGAAAGTTCCAGGGGAACCGCAACATTTTCAAGGGCGGTCATGGACGGTATCAGGTGGAAATCCTGAAAAACAACGCCGATATGGCGGCGCCGGAATAACGCCAGCCGGTCTTCGTCCAGTCCGTTCAGAACCGTTCCCGCAACAGAAACTCGTCCGCCTGTCGGTTTTTCCAGCCCTGCCGCCAGCATCATCAGGCTGGATTTCCCCGCGCCGGAAGGCCCGACCACGCTGACGCTTTCTCCGCTGTTTATTTTCAGGGAAATTCCGCGTAAAATAAGCACGTCGCCGGCGGCGCTCGGAAGAGTCAGTTCGGCGTTGTCCATATCAATCATCGGGGAAACGGGCATGGCATATCCTTTGTTGAAAAAATCCGCAGCGTTCATTTTATTTTTATTTCTGGGGACGGCGCAATCTGTTTTTGCGGCGGAACCGGATTTAATTGCCGTGCTGGGGGACAGCCTGACGGCGGGATATAATCTTCCGGCATCGTCCGCATTTCCGGCGCGTCTGGAAAAGGCTCTGCGGGCAGAAGGTTATAATGTAACAGTCCTGAACGCGGGCGTTTCCGGGGATACAACGGCCGGAGGTCTGATGCGTCTGCCGTCTGTTCTGGAACGCCGGCCCCGGGCGCTGATCGTTGAACTGGGGGCGAACGATTCGTTCCGCGGCGTCGATCCGGCTCAGGTTGAAGCCAATCTGTCGCAGATCATTGCGGCGGGGCAGAAGGCCGGCGCACGCGTCCTGCTGGCCGGGATGGTTGCTCCGTATTCCATGGGCGACGAATACGTTGCGGCGTTCAACGGCATTTATCCCCGTCTTTCAGAAAAATACAGTGTGCCGCTGTATCCTTTTTTCATGGAAGGAATCATGAATTACGCGACCGGCGAAGCGAATGAGACGTTTCTGCTGTCTGACCGGCTTCACCCGTCGGCGGCCGGCGTGGATGAAATCGTGCGCCGTATTCTGCCGCGCGTGAAAGACTTAATTAAGCCTTTTGCCGTAAAATCGGCGGCAGAGTAGTCCTGAAACAAGGAAGGTTAAAAATGATACGTTTGTTCGCCGGCATTGAACTGCCTGAAAACATCAAGGAACAGCTTTACGCCCTGCGCGGCGGCGTCCCGAACGCCCGTTGGACCGAAAAAGACAACCTGCATATCACGCTTCGCTTTATCGGCAACATCGACGAACATGAAGCGAACTACCTGCACGACGGGTTCAGCCAGATTCAGGCGCCCGCGTTCGATCTGAGCATGGCGCAGGTCGGTTTCTTTGCCAGCGGAACGCAGATGCGTCACCTGTGGGCGGGTGTCAGCAACTACAACGCCCTTGATTTTCTGCATGACAAGATTGAAAGCGTTGTCTCCCGTCATGGCCTGGGCGCCGACAAACATAAATTCCATGCGCACGCGACGCTGGCAAAGCTTCGGGGAACGGCGGCGGAAGACGTCCAGAAATTCCTCAGCTACCACAGCCTGTTCCGTTCGGACAATTTCTATGTTGACCACTTCACCCTGTTTTCCAGCCACCCGCACCATGACGGGAACGGATCGTATTACCGGGTGGAAGCGCAGTATCCTCTGTTCGGGTACTGGCAGTAAAACCGGTCTGCAGACAAAAAAAACTTCCCCGCCGCGAATCGGAACGGGGAAGTTTTCCGTTTCAAAGGGGATTATTTTTCTGCGCCGCTGTCGGGAGAGCCGCCGATCTTCAAAGCACGCCACTGCCGCGTGTCAAGCAACGTTGAAAGAGCGACCGTCACCGTCCGTTCGTTGCCGCCCTGTTCGTTTAAACGCACGTGCAGGGGCAGATCGGGGAATTCAATGATTCTTTCGACGATCCATTTGGAGGGGAGACCGCTTGCCTTCTGGAAAACGTCATTGGGCTGTACTGGACATTTTATCATGTTTCACGCTCTTTCTTAACTGTTCCAACAAAGGTATACTACCAGAGTCTGAACAGGCATTTTAGGACAAGACGCCGCGAACCTCAAACAAAAATGTGATGGAAAGCACGAATTATGATTCAGCCGGATAAAAAAGAGGAAAATGATTTTTTCATGCCGGAGGAAAAAAGCGCCGCCCCGGAGCCGGCATGGAAAATTCTGATTGTCGATGATCAGGATGAAGTCCACCGCGTCACCCGGCTGGCTTTGAAGGGCATGAAGTTTCTGAGCCGTCCGATTCAATTCCTGAGCGCTTTCAGCGCGGCCGAGGCGGAAACGGCGCTGACGGAAAACCCGGATGTGGCGCTGGCGCTGATTGATGTCGTTATGGAAGGGGAATCCAGCGGGTTGGAACTTGTCCGGACGATTCGGGAAAAAATGGGCAACCACCTGATTCGAATCGTCTTGCGGACAGGGTTGCCGGACGTCGCGCCGGAAAAGGAAATCATCGAAAAATATGACATTAACGACTATCGTTCAAAAACCGAACTGACCGCTCCGCGGCTGTTTTCAATCGTTCTGTCCTCCCTGCGCACTTTCGCCCTGCTGTTTGAACTGGAATGGAAACGGCTGGAATACCAGCACCTGAACGAACATCTGGAAAAAGCCGTGGAGGAACGCACGGCCGAACTTCGGAACAGGGAAGAGACCCTCCGCTCAATCATGGACGCTTCTCTGACGCCTCTGGTGATTATCCGCATCTGCGGCGGGCAGGTGATGTTCGTGAACCGCAAAGGGGCGGAACTGTACGGCGCTTCGGCTGAAGACGTACTGAACCGGCGGGATTACCTGCAGTTCGAGGATCCCCTGGAACAGCACCGGCTGTACGGGCGCATCATGCGCGACGGCCATGTCGAAGACGCCGAGGTTCGGCTGAGCGTGCGCGGCGGTGCGCCGTTCTGGGCTTTGTTTTCCGCCGTCCGGATGACGTATGACGGCGAACTGTGCCTGCTGTTTTATTTTGTTGACATCACGAAACGCAAGGAAATGGAAAACGAACTGCGCCGTTTGGCCATGACGGATATCCTGACGGGCGTGTGCAACCGGGGCTGTTTCATGGATTTCGCCGAACGGGAACGCGCCCGGGCAATACGGATGAAAATCCCGTTCGGCCTGTTGATGTTTGATCTGGATCGGTTCAAGACAGTCAATGATACCTACGGCCACGCGATCGGCGACGAGGTTCTGAAGGCTTTTGCCGCGTCCTGCCGAGCCGGACTGCGCCCGATGGACGTCTTTGCCCGGCTGGGAGGCGAGGAATTCGTCGCTCTGTTGCCGGAAGCAAACGCGGAAGAGACTCTCGCGGCGGCCGAGCGCCTCCGCGCGAAAACGGCGGCTCTGCGCCTCAGGGTCGGGACAAGAGAACTCTCCTTTACGGTCAGCACGGGCGTTACGGTTTTCCATCCCGGCACGCCGGACACGGTGTCGGCGCTTTTGAAGCAGGCGGATCTGGCGTTGTACCGTGCAAAGAATGACGGCCGGAACTGCGTGCGCCTTTTCCGCCGCCCGGAACAGCATCCGAAAACGGATTCACCCTTCGTTCCGGCTGAAAACGTTTCGGTTTAGTCTTCCGTCAGGCGGCGCAGTATTCCAAGGAAGCTGTCGGCGGATATGTCGCGGTGCATGAAATCAAGGCGGCGGCGTTTCGCACCGGCCTTGACGGCTTCGTCCTTGCGGATGTGCGGCCGTTCGTTCAGAAGCCAGTGGCGGCAGTCCCTTGCGACCAGTTCAAAGCGGCCGTAGCGCGATGACACGGTTTTCCGGTATGTCCCGCCGCATTTCAGGCATTCGCCCGCTACGGCGGCCCGGGGACATGTTTCACTGACGAACAGCGGCATGTCCTGATAAACCATGGCCGTCGCTTGCCCGGGAAAAGCATGAAACAGGACGTCCGGACGCGGCGTTTCGGGCGAAACGGTAAAAGAGGTCGCACCCAGCTCCAGAGCCGCCCGCGCGGCCGGAACATTTGCCACATACAGGGGCCAGTCAAAGGCGATGTCCGCTCCCGTGTCCCGCAGGGCTTCCAATCCCCATACATTGCCGATTTCAAAACGCCGCCATCCGTCATTCAGGAGTGTGTCGATTCTGCGTTTCAGAGCCGGGTATTCCCATCCCCGGACAATCGTCGGAAGTGCCCATCGGATTTTTTCGCGCAGTGCCGCGGGAAGAAGCTCTTCCTTTGTTTGCGGCGTCAGTTCAAGAATAATTTCGGATAACCGGTCCGCGTCCCGGTCGGTCAGAGCGTCCAAAAGACGTCTGTCATCGGTTTTCAGCAGATAAACGACCGGACAACCGGTGTCGGGTGCGGGAGCTTTTTCCTTTTCCAGCACCGTTTTTGTCCGGATTTCGGCGGCGTGCCGTTTCCCGGCGTCCAGGGAGGCTCGTATCTGTCCGTACAGATCGCGCCGCAGTCCGTTCACCGAGGACACAGCCGGAGATTATCCTACCTTCGAAAGATGGGTGGCAAACATGATTTAT
>USCC01000080.1 GCA_900553035.1 uncultured Rhodospirillaceae bacterium
CCGGATTTTCAAAAGTGATTGTGCCGTACAGATCATTCAATATGTACGTGAGAAATATCAGAACGAATTCGAATTTCTATGGGATAAATTTCCCGGAAACGCAATTGTCCGCCGCCCGGATAACAGGAAATGGTATGCCGTTCTTCTGAGCGTTGCGAAAAACAAAATCGGATTAAGCGGAACAGAGACCGTCGAAATCATAGATCTTCGCATGGCGCCGGAAGAAGTCGCCGCCGCCGTTGACGGCAAAAGATACTTTCCCGGATTCCATATGAACAAGAAACACTGGATTACGATCTGCCTGGACGGTTCCGTTCCTCTGGAAGAAATCTGTTGCAGGATTGACGGCAGCTATCGACTCGCGCGGTGACGGCGCTTTGTTCCACGCCTCCTGTTCACCCGATTTTCCATAATCCCTGTCTGAGCACGTCTCCTCCGGACACGGAACTTTATTTCCCTTCCCGCGCCGGCGTTTCCCTTTCCGGCAGATCCGCCGTACACTGCGGACACTTGACGGCCTTGACGGGAATGGCCGAACAGCAGTACGGGCATTCCTTTACCGCAGGAGCGCTGTTTTCCTCCGGTTCGTCGTCAAGCCTGTCTTTCAGGGTGTTGACGGCTTTCACCAGAATGAAAACCGCAAAAGCCACAATGACAAAGCTGACGACCGTATTCAGGAAATCGCCGATATTCATTGTCACGGCGCCGGCCTTTCGCGCGGCATCAATGGAGATATAAGGCGGCGGAAGTTCTCCGTTCTTCAGCACGACGAACAGGTTCGCAAAATTGACTTTCCCCAGCAGAATCCCCAGCGGCGGCATGATGACGTCCCGCACCAGGGAATCGACGATCTTCCCGAAAGCCGCCCCGATGATGATGCCGACCGCCATGTCCAGGACGTTTCCCCGCATGGCGAATTTCTTGAATTCCTTCAGTATGTTCTTAAACATGCTTTTTTCCTTTATTTCAATGAAAACAGATCCTTGTACGAGAATGACAGGCCGATCATGAAATTCGCGCCCGCAACGGATGATTCACGTGAATGAGCGCGCAGATAGGAAATATAAGGCCCCAGACTGAGCGTATCCGTGACAGAAGCGTCCATCCGCGCTGTCAGGCTCAGTTCATAACGCAGATCCGTCCCGATGTACTGGCTGTATGAAAAATAACGCCGATAGTACCCGTCCGTCGAAAAGGAAATGTTCGGCCGGTTTTCGGGTTTGTATTCCAAACGCCACCCGACTTCGCCCGCGAATTTTGAAACATGTTTTGAATACGTCATGTCATATTCGCCGACTGCCGCCACATAGAAATCCTTGACGATTTTGCCGTCAAAAAGGGTCAGGCCGCCTTTCATCCGGGCAATTTTCGCGCGCGGCGCATCGTTGTTGCGCGTAAATTCCGTCTGATACTCGGCATTGAACATCGGCCCGAAATTAACGCCGGACAGCTTCCATACCTTATGCGCATAGGACGAGGAGAGCAGAATTTTATCGGCACTTTCATTTGTTTCCGAAGGCTCGCCTTCCGGCTTCAGCTTCGTGCGTGCGTATTCCATGAACAGCCCGTTGTTCCAGCGCATGTCCTCCCGGTTATACTCCAGCATGAAGTCAAACACGCCTTTGACAACGCTCTGACTGTCGGCGTTCAGGCGGCTGAGCGGCGAATTTTCATATTCCGTCGCATGCGACACGTTTGTCGAGGAAAGTTCCAGCCCGACCCGGCGGAAATTCGCCTTCAGGGTCGAAGGCGCCGGAACCGTTTCAGAGCGGGCGGGAAAAACGGTGAACACAAAAATCAAAGCGGTCCACACGACATTCAGTGCTGTTGTACGGGTCATAACATCCTTATTCCTCGCAGTCATGTAAAAAACGTTCCCGTATAACATAGGCCACGGGAAAAAGCGAGACCGCTTTTCGTTTAAGAACAGGCTCCCGTCAGTCCGTCCGCCGGGCAAGGACGGCGTCAATCTCAGGAACACTCCGCACGCCGCCGCTGTTCAGATCCGCGCATTCCGGCGTTCCGCCTCCTTTTATCAAGCCCCTTCTGCCCCGTTCAGTCGTAAAGCCAATCTTTTGGTAAGAATCTTCCCCTTTTACACGGGCTCCCTTGCCCCGAAAAGGGGAAACAGCCACCCTAAACGGAAATCAGATTCGCCTCAGAGAACAACTCGTTCATCGTTTCACTGACAGACGGATGCGTATAGATTCCGTCGCGCATGAACGTATAAGGGACGCCGGCCCTCATTGCCACCGCCATCATGTTAATGACTTCGTTCGCGTCACGGCAGAACATTGCACAGCCCAGAATTTCATGCGTCTCCGCATCGACAATCCCCTTAAACATCCCGAATTTCTCATTTGAAATACGCATCCGCGGGATGGCCCCTACCGGCACTTTCGACACCCGGACAGGCCGCCCGCTCGCGCGCGCCTGTTCTTCACTCATTCCGACACGGGCAAACGGCGGGGTCAAAAAAACGGCATACGGAAAAGGCTCCTGATCGGCTGTCGTCTTCTGAGCGTCCCCGAACAGCGTTTCACGGACAATGCGGTAATCGTCCAGAGAAATGTAAGTAAACTGCGGGCCGCCGCGAACGTCCCCCATCGCCCAGATCCCGGGCACCGAAGTCTGAAGCCGTTCATTGACAACGACGGCGCCCTGCGGGGTCGTAGCGACGCCCGCCGCGTGCAGATCAAGCGCATCCGTATTCGGACGGCGCCCGACGGCAATCAGCACGGCATCCGCCGGCAGGGATTTTGTTTCCCCGTCCGCGTCCTTATAGGACACAACGGTTTCCGTCCCTTCATCGCGGAAGGAAAGAACCCGCGCTTTCAGGCGGATATCGATTCCCTGAGCCGTCATTGCGGCCGCCATGTTTTCAACCATGTCGCGGTCTTCGCGCGGCATCAGACGGTCAGCGCCTTCCAGCACGGTAACCTGCGATCCGAAAGCAGCATAAAAAGAGGCAAATTCCAGGCCGATATACCCTCCGCCGACGATCACCAGCCGGCGCGGCAACTCTTCCAGAGACATCAGCGACGCACTGGTGTAAATCCGGCTGTTTTCATGTATGCCGGGGATATGAGGAATGACGGGTTCCGCGCCGGTATTGATGAAAATATTTTCGCCGGTGATGCTGAAGGTCTCCGTTCTGGTTTTGACGCTTATTTCCGAAGAAGAAACAAAACTGGCGTGTCCCGTTATCACTGTAATGTTTTCATTGCCGTTCAGATTATTGAAATTTTTCTGCCGCAGGTCTTCAACCAAGGCTGTTTTTTCGGCAATCACGCGGCGATAGCGTTCCGCTTTCTGTTCAAAAGAAGCCTCCGCACCCGCGCACGCCCCGCGGGATTGCCAGACCAGAAATTTGGTCGGGATGCATCCGACATTAATACATGTCCCACCGTACATTTTCGAAGAATGCTCCACAACGGCGACTGTTTTGCCGCGTTTTGCCATATCTGCGGCAAGCGTCTTGCCGCCCTTCCCGAAACCGATGATAACGGCGTCAAATTTTTTCATTGCCTCTGTCCTTTTTTCAATTGAATATAGACATCCTACTCCCTTTCGGGAAAGAGGCAACACACGTCAAATAGTTTAGCGTTCGACACCCCGCGCCGGAATCCCCGCGCGAAAGGAAGCCAGATAGCGCGACAGGTTCATTTCCGGCGTAATCAGAACGCCGCCCATGCCGATCTGCTTCGCCGCCCTGATATTGACCGGAGCATCATCAACAAGGATGCATTCCCCGGGGCGGCGTCCGATTCTGTCCGCGAACAGGCTTAGCCCCTGTTCCGACTGTTTCGGATAAAAAATACCGTCCTTTTCCGTTGATGCGATGTCATGGCACGGCACGCCGGTTTCCTCCGCCGTCCGGCCGAATCGAGCCTGAAGCACCTTGTCCAGATGCGCACGGTGGTTGTTGGTCAGGATGACGACGTCATGTATTTTGCGGACGTCCTGAAGACGGTCAAACAAAACGTCGTCGCGGGTGATTTTTGAATAATCGATTTTATCGAACATGTCCGAACAGAACCGGTCGAACGCTGTTTTGTCTCCGCCCGTCATTTCTCGGATGAAATTGAACATGCCCAGCGCTTTTTTTTCCATCGAAACCGCCGACGCCCGGTTGTATTCGTCATCGGAAATTTTCCAGTCCCGGGCTGTATCCTTCATTGCGCGCACAAAATCGCGCAGAGAAACCTGAGACGTCGGGTAAATGACGCCGTCGCAGTCAAGTATCAGCGTTTTTTTCATCCGGGCGGCTCCCTTCTGTTTTTAATGCGTTTCAAAACTACCAGAAAAAACCCGTTTTTTCATCATAAAAATCCGCTTTCGCCGCATCAGCCCCCGGATCGGTCTCGTTTCGGAACGCGGCGCCGGAGATAAAAATAAAACGCCGCAGTCGGACTGCGGCGTTTTTTTCCAGAAACGGATCGGATTTTACGACCTTCCGCCGTTACATTTTCTTTTTTCAAAGACAGCGGGCACCTTTTTATCCTGCTGTACAGGCGCGGGCCGGGAGGAACCATTCGCCTGCCCGTTCTTCTGAGCTTTTGACGCCTGCTGAGCTTCCATGCGCCGGTGGCGAATGGCGTTCACATGCTCCTGCGTATAATTTTTTGAATACACGCCCTCGAATATAACCGTATTGTAATTCGGCTCCACTTTAACGTTATCCTTGGTAAAGCCGTACTTTTTCGGGTCATAGATCATTTCTTCCGAAGACGGAACCAGAATATCGCGGGATTCGCCTTCACGGATTCCCAGAATCTGCGGATCCATGACATCATGATGCCATTGATCGTGCGGACACAGGGGCGTCAGGATGAAGTTGGAAAACTCGTTTTTCCCGCCGCCATGCAAAGGCAACTTGTGATGCACATTGTATCCTTTCGGAGCATGACCGTACTTTGCCATTTCCTTGATGGCTCTGTCGGAAAACCCCAACTGCTTTTTCAGTTCTTCGGCATGCTCACGCCCCAGATGCTTCAGGAACCTGGAACGCATTCCCTCGTGCGTACGGCCTTTGGCATCCACATAGCCGTCGAATTCCGCCCGGCGCGCCTGACGCTCTTCGTACGGAAGCACCGTGTACGTCATTTTTTTCAAAGGAAGCCCGTGGATCGTATCAAAGGAAAAATCCCCCTGCTTCTGATCCCTCGAATACTCCTTCACGTAATCATTCGTAAAGCCTCTGCCCTGATATTTCGTGTGAGTATACCTGTTATTCTTTTCTGCTCCCATGAAGCTTCTACCTCCCGCGGCTTTTGTAATCCTTCACAGCGGAATCCATCAGCTTTTTCGACTTATTGTCATCGCGCTTTTTCTGTTCCGCCTTCTTGGCATCAATTTCACGGAAAAACGCCGCCGTATCCTTCTGCCGCTGTTCAACGCTGATATGTTCCGCCTTGTACAGTTTCGGGTACTTGGACGCATCAACGTTTGAACGGTAGCACGGATTGACCGGCTGGTTTTCCTTCATGAAGCCATACTTTTTGGGATCATAAATCATCTCGTCCGTCCAGGGAATCAGAATCTTGCGAGTTTCGCCTTCGCGGATTCCGACCAGCTGGGGATCAATGACGTCATGATGCCACTGGTCATGCGGATACAGCGGTGTCAGAATGAAGTTGGAAAATTCATTTTTCCCGCCGCCGTGCAGAGAAAGCTTGTGATGCACGTTGAAACCGTTCGGAGTATAGCCTTCACGCATGCCGTCCAGATCACGCTGGGTCAGTCCGAGCTTTTCGACCAGCTCCTTTTCATGTTCTTCGACCAGCATCTGCAGAAATTTTGAACGCACGCCGCCGCCGAGGATCCGGCCTTCGGCATCACGGCCGCCGTTAAAGGCGTTGCGGCCCTGCTTGCGGACGTCCAGCGGAGGAACGGTATATTCGACCTCTTTCAGTTTCAGGCCGTGAATCGTATCAAACGTGAACTGACCGGCGCGCTGTTCGGCGGTGAATGTGCCGCCCGGATTAAAACCGCCGCCGTTCCCCCCGTTGCCGCCGCCCCGGGTATTTCTGTTCGGTTTCTTTTTTCTGTTTTCGTCCCGATTCTTTTTACGGTCGACTTTATGTTTCTGATGGACGTAATTGTATGCTTTTGCCATGGCAGCGAATCCTTGATGTAAAATGTTCCGCAACTCTTCTTGACAAAAATATACAAAATTTTACAAAATATTTCTACAAGAATCTTAAAAAATCATCCGATTTTTATACAGTCGAACCGTACGGAGGGGGAAACCAGCTCGTCCTGGAAGGGAATCAGCCCGATTTCCCGGCATTTTGTTCCGGCCGTTTTCCGCAGGACGCCGAAAACGCCTGAAACAGAACGGGAAAGCGCTTCGGACAGACTGCCGGTTTTCAGAAGGAAGGCCAGAAACAGAGAGGCCGTCATGTCCCCCGCTCCCGAAGGCGGAAAACCAAATGAAAGACGAGGCGTCGCCACCTTGCAGGCTTCGTCCGGAGAAATGGACAAAACGGAAATTTCATTCCCGTTTTTGTCATCCGCCCCGAAACTGGTCACCAGCACCAGCCGGGGACGGCCGCCGTCCATCAGGCCGCGGGCGGCTTCGACCGCTTCGGCTTCGGTATGGATTGACCGCCCGGCCAGCAGTTCAAGTTCAAAATGATTCGGCGTAATAATGTCGGCGGCGGGAACGGCCTCCCGGCGCATGAACTCCGGAATCTCCGGCGCGACATATACTCTTCCGGCGTCCCCCATGACGGGATCGCAGCAGTAAAGCGCGTCCGGATTTGCCTCACGTACGCGGCGAACCGCGTCCAGAACGGCGCGACCCGTACCGATCCGGCCGATATATCCCGACAGGACGGCTTCACATCCCTTCAGCCCGACACAACGGGACAGCCCGGCGACCAGTTCGCAGATATGATCCGGCGAAAAAACCTGTCCGGTAAACCCCTCATCCCCCGCATGATTTGAAAACTGAAGCGTATCCAAGCCCCACGCTTCAATCCCCGTCCGTTCCAGACAGAAAACAGCCGCCGAATTACCGACATGCCCCGCAACGACATGCGACTGGATGGACAGGACGGCCATGCCTATTCCGCCTTTCCGGTATCCGGGCGTTCCTGGCACCGGTAATACACCCGGTGCGGCAGAAAAACGCGGCACGACCAGTATTTATGCCCGTCATAACGCGGTTCGCGGCCGGTTTTGTCGCATTCGGCGCGCGCCATGTCAATAATTTCCGTTTCGTTTGTGGAAAAGGAATTGTAGCAGATCGCCACACGGTCCGGTGTCGATTCTCCGACCGTCCCCGGCTGTCCGGCTTCGCGGCGCATGTCGATGAACGGCGCCTGCGTGCATGCCGACGCCCCCAGAAGAATGATGCCCAATGTGAATATCCGCGCGAACATAACGTTTTCCCTGCCTCAAGAGCCTCTATATTCCACGAAACAGAGGCCCGGTTCAACAGGGAAAAGATTATTTTTTGATTCCGTTCGGCTTTGGTTGCTTTTTTCCATAACTTCCGGTTATGCTAAGAGCAGGAAAAATGAGTTTTCAAGGAGTCTTCCATGCTGGGCAAAAAAAGGCTTTTGACACGCAGCGACTTCGACGGGCTGGTCTGTGCGGCGTTGCTTAAAGAGCTTGACATCATTGATGAAATCAGGTTCGTCCATCCAAAGGACATGCAGGACGGCCGTATCTCAATCACCGACTCTGACATAACGACCAACCTGCCTTACGTCGATGGTGTCTTCATCGCCTTTGACCACCACATCAGCGAACTTTCGCGCGTCATCAGCCCCCCGAACCATATTGTTTATCCGAACGCCCCTTCCGCGGCTCGTGTCGTGTACGAATATTACGGGGCCGAAGAGCGTTTCAGCAAAATTCCCGCCTCCCTGATGCAGGCGGTCGATATTGCGGATTCGGCCAAATACACCCTGGAACAGATTAAAAATCCGACAGGATGGATTCTCCTGGCCTTCATCATGGACGCCCGGACGGGTCTGGGACGTTTCAAGAATTTCCGCATCAACAACTACGAACTGATGATGAAGCTGGTTGATCTGTGCCGGACTCAGGAGGTTGAGGAAATCCTCCAGGATCCCGACGTCCGGGAACGCGTCGATCTGTATTTTGAACATCAGGACAAATTCATTGAACAGCTGAAAAAATGCACGACGATTCATAAAACCGTCGCCCACATCAACCTGCGCAACGAAGAAATCATTTATGCCGGCAACCGGTTCATGGTGTATGCTCTGTTCCCGCAGATCAACATCTCCTTTCACGAAATCTGGGGCAAGAACAAACGCAACGTCGTGTTTGCCGCCGGGAAGTCGATTTTCAACCGGACATCCAAGATGAACATCGGCGAATTCATGCTCCGGTACGGCGGCGGCGGCCACATCGGAGCAGGCACATGCCAGGTTCCCATCGCCAATTCGGACAAGGTGCGGGACGAAATAATCACGGCAATGATTGAAGACGTTTAAACCGGGACTTTCTTTACTATGGAAGACAAATTCAGACTGATTACACGCAGCGACTTCGACGGCCTTGTTTCGGCTGTTCTGCTGAAGGAACTGGATTTGATCGACGAGGTCAAGTTCGTCCATCCCAAAGACGTGCAGGACGGACTGGTCGACATCCGGCAGGGCGATATCACGACAAACCTGCCGTATTCAAAAGCCGCCTCCTACGCGTTTGACCACCACATCAGCGAACTGGCTCGCGTCGGGCATAAAAGCAATTATTACCTCAATCCCGCCTCGCCTTCCGCAGCGCGGGTCGTCTGGGATACGTTCGGCGGCGGGGAACGATTCAAAAACATCTCCGAAGACATGATGAAAGCCGTCGACAAGGCCGATACGGCGGATTATTCGATTGACGATATTCTTCATCCGACAGGCTGGACGCTCCTCAGCTATATCATGGACGCGCGGACGGGTCTGGGACGTTTTCATGATTTCCGGATTTCAAATTATCAGCTGATGATGAACATGATTGACCTGTGCCGCAATCACGATCCCGAAGAAATTCTGGAAATGCCGGACGTAAAGGAACGCGTTGACCTGTATTTTGAACATCAGGACAAATTCATCGAACAGCTGCGCCGCCGGACGACCGTTTACAAAAACCTCGCCTACATTGATATGCTGAACGAAGACATCATTTACGCGGGCAACCGGTTCATGGTGTATGCCCTTTACCCCGAAATCAATATCTCCATGCATGCCATGTGGCGCGTCAACGGGCTTCGCATCGTTTACGCCGTCGGCAAATCCATCATCAACCGGACGAACATCATCAATATCGGGGAACTGCTGCTCCGGTACGGCGGCGGCGGCCACGCGACGGCCGGCACATGCCAGATCGAGCTGGAAAACGCCGCAAAAATCAAGGAAGAGCTTATCACTATCCTGACGGATCCGGCTTATAACGAAGCACCGCTGGAATAACGCGGAAGGCCTGCATCGCGGCGTCTTCCAAAAACCTTACAAACGGCTCCGGTGTTGTTTCCGCCTCCGGGACACATCCATCGGATCGTAAGAAATGCCGATCGGAGGAAGGCCTGTTCCTCTGTTTCTTCCGGAACTTTGCAGACACCCCGCCGGATGTTGAAAAAGCCCCCGTTCACAGATGGAAGCCCTTTTCAGGACAGCCTTCTTTCGAGCGGCTCCCCCTTCTTTAAATCCGAAACACTTTCCCTCTGCCCCGCCTTTTTCGGAAAAAACGGCCGCCATCCGAAAATATGGAGCAGGATAGATTTGTCTCCCAGGTTCTTTCTGGGGGTAGTAATGGG
>USCC01000081.1 GCA_900553035.1 uncultured Rhodospirillaceae bacterium
TCTCATAGAGCTGCCCCGGGCGGGTCTCCTCGCTGAGATAGTACTTCCAGCGGCAGGGCTGGGCGCACTGGCCGCGGTTTGCGTCGCGGCCTGCCATGTAGTTGGAGAGCAGGCAGCGGCCCGAGACGCTCATGCACATGGCGCCGTGAACAAACATTTCCAGCCGGATGCCGGGGCATCTGCGTCGTATTTCCTCGATATCCGCGAACGGCGTCTCCCGCGACAGGACGCACATCGCCGCCCCCATCCGCCGCCAGAAATCAACCGTCAGCCAGGATCCCACATTCGCCTGTGTTGAAATGTGCAGAGGAATTTCCGGTGCGTGTTCCTTCATGAACATGAAAACACCGGGATCCGAGACAATCAGTCCGTCCGGCCGCAGACGCGCAACTGTTTCGGCAAATTCTCCCAGGCGTTCGGCGTCGGCATTTCGGGAAAACATGTTCAGCGTCAGGTAAATCTTCCGCTTCTGTCGCCGCACCGAAGCGATCCCCGCGGCCAGCTCCTCTTCCGAAAATCCCGACTGCGCCCGCAGGGACAGCGACGGCATCCCGGCATAAACCGCATCCGCGCCATACAGCAAAGCCGTTTCCAAAGCTTCCGGCGTTCCCGCCGGCAGAAGAAGTTCCGGTTTTTTCATTCTTTCTCATTCTTTCAGTAAACATTGAATTCGTGTTCGCCCGCCGACAACCGCCGCCCATCCGGAAAAACCGCTTCGGCCGACGCCGTATGCGCCCCCCGCTCCAGACGCCAGAAAAAGAACGGTTCCGCTGAACGGCCGATTTCCTTCCCGTCAACAGACCAGACGGCCTCCGCTCCTTCCGGCAGAAAGTTCAGTTCAAAACGGTATTCCTGATTCGCCCGCGGGATGCGCGGATCAACGGCCAGCGCAATACCGTGAGCCGGACGAAGCATAAGAAGAGCGCGTTCCCCGTCCGGGCGGACTTCGGGAATCGACGGGTCGTACAGCTCCGAAGCATCCCCCATGCTCCGGCGTTTCAAATCCGGGCTGAGGAACAAAGGCCCCGTTTCCATCCGCCGGTTCAGCTCGCCGAACACCGCCCGCAGGAGCAGAGCCGGCCCGACGGCCCCCGTGACTTCCTTCATGGGTTCGTAGGACAGATTGCCCATCCAGATTCCGGCAACGAAATCGGCGTTGTACCCCATCGCCCAAGCGTCGCGGTAATCCGTCGATGTTCCTGTCTTCACCGCCGTTTGCACCGGAAAGTTCAAAATGCTGTCACGCCCGAATTCCAGGTACCGCGCCAGAGGATCAGACAGAATATCTGCGATCAGGGACGCCGTCGTTTCCGGCAGGAGATGCTCTCCGTCCGGCTTGTCAAGCCCGTCTGCCCGCGTCCGCACCGGTTTCGCCGTCCCCATGTTCGCCAGCATCAGATAAGCGCGCGAAAGTTCCAGAAGCGAAACCTCCGCATTGCCCAGCGCCAGGCCTTCGCGGTAAAAGGAAGGCTCCCGCTCAAAGTGGGAAAAACCCGCTTTTTTTAAAAAATCAAGATAATATGCGATGCCGACGAATTCGATTGTTTTCAGCGCCGGAATGTTCAGCGAATTGCCCAGAGCCTCCCGGAGGGTCACATCGCCGTAATACAGGTTGCTGTAATTGTGGAAATGATGCACGCCCCGCCCCACGGGTCGCGCATAGGGTTCGTCCGTAATCAGGGTCCAGGCGCGCCAGCCCTTCGTCAGAGCCAGCGCATAAAGAAACGGCTTCTGCGCCGAAGCCGGCTGACGCAGCACCCGCACCGCATCAAAAGCGCCGTCCCTTTCCCGATCAGAGCTTTCGGAAACCCAGGCCAGAACATCGCCCGTCCGGCGGTCAAGCACGAGAACGGCTGCATTCCCCACGTTCCGATGTCGGAGTTCCTTCAGCCGCGAACGGGTCATCCGTTTTATCTTATCCTGCAGATAAGCGTCCAGAGTCGTCACAACCGCCCGCCCGTCCAGAGGTTCCGTCTCGCGCACATAATCCAGGAAATGTTCCGCCGAAGCGGTCAGGGAAGGCGGCGACAGGCGCAGGCGCCCTTCGGCTGCCCGGCGGTATTCCCCTGCTGTCAGAAGGCCGTCTTCGTGAAATTTTTTCAAGGCGCGGTTGACCAGGCGATCCGTTTTCCCCGGATGACGGTAGGGGTCAAAAGAGCTTGGTGCGCGCACCAGAACCGTCAGAGCCGCCGTTTCACGAGCCGTCAGCCGGTCGGGTGTTTTGGAAAAATAATATCGGGACGCCTGGACAACGCCGCGGCGATTGGAAGCGTAAGGCACCTGATTCAAATAAAATTCCAGAATATCCGCCTTGGAAAAACGGCGTTCCAGGCGAAACGCGTCCCAACCTTCCAGCCATTTTGAAAAGAATGTGCGCGGCCGCGGATAAATCATCCGGACGACCTGTTCGGAAAGCGTGCTGGCCCCGCGGACGATTCCGCCCGCGCGCACGTTCTGGCGCAGAGCGTTCAGTCGGGCCAGCCAGTCCGTCCCGGCATGAGAGTAGAAATTCCGATCCTCTGCCGCAATGAACATTTTCTGCATCAGATCCGGAATCCGGTGCAGTGGCAGACGGTCATGAACGTTCCAGTAATTTCGGAACGAAGCGTTCAGCGGTTCGCCATGGCGATCCAGAAACTGCGTTTTGTGCACATCGGCCGTCATCTGTTCCAGAGAAGAAGGCAAAGGCGCAGCATAATAAAACGTCGCGGCGACCAGAAGGACGATTCCCGCCCCGACGGCCGCCGCTGCCCTTTTCAGCAAACGGCTTTTCATGTCGGGCTGTCTCCCTTAAATCGCTTTGGGCAAAGCCGGAGGAATCGTGGCGGACAGATCCGTCCCCTTCCGAGCCGCGTCTTCGACCGCCGGCGGAACGATTGTCGGATCGGTTTCCTCCTCCTCCGTCATGTCCGGGGTTTTCTGATGCGTCCACGCCCTGATCTTGCGTTTCAGCTTCTGGAAAAACGATTCTTTCGGGACGGCCGGAGCAGGCGTTTCCGCCGCCGCGACATCCGGTTCCATCACCGGAGCGGGAAAAACAGTTGCCGCATCGCTTTCGGCGCCGGTCGTTTCAGGAGCCGGGACAATTTCGTCGGCCGGCGGCGGAACGGCCGACGGCTTCGCAACCGTTTCAACGCTCAGAGTCTGCAGGGCGCTCAGGCCGAAAATGTCCGGTTCATACATCGCTTCAATCTTGGCCGGGAACGCCTTGAACGTTCCGTCGGCGACAACCTGGGCGGTGTAGGACAGCTTGAATTCCCCGCGGTTCAGCGTTTCCGCGTAGAACTTCACGGAATCATGGCCGATTTCGCGGAAATAGAATCCGGACAGGAACGTCCCCAGTTCATCTCCGGCTTTGTCCGCGTCGAACGACGAAGCCGTCGCCAGATTACGGTTGACCGGTTCCAGCCCTCCCGGAACCGGATCCATCAGGGCGACAAACGTCCGCGGCGCGGGATTCATGACGTCAAGCGAAACGCGGACAAGTTCACCCCGCTTCAGAGACATCCCCTCCCTTACCGGCTGGAAACGGCCGTACCGTTCGACTTCATAAGAACGCCGGACTTCCATGCCGGACAGGATTTCCCGGCCGTCCATCGCCGGATAGGACAGAATCGTTTTGTAATAATAACGCCCTGTCCCTTCCTTGCGGAAAGAGGCCGTCATCTTTCGGCCGGCTTCCGCTTTGCCCAGAACGACCTTTTCCGTGACCGGCGCATCGCTCTTTGCCTTGAACCCGGCGTTCAGGATCTCTGTTCCATCGGCGCGGCCTGTTACCGTCATGTCCACCGCTTCGGATTCGAACGCCCGCGCGTACGATTCGGCGGCATTCATACAGAACGTATTCGCCTGTGTATTCCCCCATGTCCCGTCCCCGCGGCGCAGGCTCGATACCGAACGGAACAGCTTTTCAACAAGATCCGTATTGTTTCCGGCCGTGCCTCCCGCCGTCAACGCCGTCAGCACCGCGCAGTTGTCCCGCGCCGGCGACGACAGGAGAGCATACCACCACGGCCCCGTGTCGCCGTCCTGGAACAGAACACGACCCGACGTCGAATTCATCATGCTCAGCAGGCTCATTTCAATACGGGCGGCCAGATCCTTCCGATCCGGGACTGAACGTGCCGCGCTCAGGAACAGAGCCTTATCGAAAACGGACATCAGCGGAAGCTCGCGTTCAAAAGCATCGAAATCGCACGAAACGATCAGCCCCGGCTGCCGTGACGACAGGAAAGGCAGAGACATCAGACGCGTTGTCATCAGGACTTCGCGCGATATCTTCGGATCGGTTTCACGGAAAACGCGGTACAGATAATTCTGAAGCCCCGCCGCGACATTTTCGGGAATTTCATATCCCATGCGCTTCAGCTGGACGAACGCGAAACCGGTATAAGCCGACAGGTACGGACTGACGTAGTCGTTCTTTGCTTCAAAGTAGGCCATTCCGCCGTTGGGCGCCTGATAATTCGATGCTTTTTCCAGCGTCGCACGGACAAATTCCTCCGCGTCGGGCCACAAATCTCCGTCGGACAGACTGTCCCGCACACGGACATAAGACGCGGCGACCAGAGCGCGGCCGATCTGCTGCTCCCAGCACGAGTACGGATAGTCCTTCATCCAGGCGACGACCTTGTCCAGCCCGCCCAGAGCCGTCGGCGATACGGACAGCACCAAAGACCCGCCGTACACATCGACATTCTGCGGCACAGACAGAGGCACCGAAACGCTTTCCTCCGTTGAACTTCCGTATTCGGCCGCCGTCTGCATCGTTGTCAGATTGCGCACCGGCACCTTCTGAATCAATCCGTCGGTCTCTTCCCCCGCCCGCGCGGTGAACTTCAGGGTAATTTCCCCTTCCCGCGTTTCCGGATTCAGAGCGGCGCGCACGCTTTCAAAAAAGACGCCGCGGCGCTCAAAGGGTTTCAGGACAACCGTCTTCGTTTCTTCCGCCGGTTCGGCCAGTTTACCCGACGCCGACATGGTCAGCGTGACGTTCTGTTCCGCGGGCGACCGGTTCAGGATGGAAACCGCCGGCATGAAAATGTCCGTCGTCCGCACCTGATTCGGCAACAAAGGACGTATTTCAAGCGGTTTGTTGACCTTAAAGCGCGTTTCGCCCATCCCCATCCGGTCGGTTTCATTCACCGCCATGACAATCACGCGCCATCCGGTCAGGTTGTCGGGAAGTTCCATTTCAAAGGACCCCCTCCCGTTCCCGTCCAGCTTCAGCGACGGATTCCAGTATCCGACGAATTTAAAGACGTCGCGCAAAGTGAAATTCGACCCGCCGTCACCGCCCTGATTGGCGCCTTTCTTTTCCACCTTTTGGCGTCCGATAAGACGTTCGATCATGCTGTACGTCCGCACATCCAGAGCGCCCAGCGCATAGAAGCCCTTATACGGATCATATGCCGTCGTTCCTCCGGGCAGCAAAGCCAGTACAGCTTCGTCCAGAACGACAACCGCCGCTTCGAGCGGGCCTTTTCCTTTTGCGGGAAGCGAGGCCTGAATGTCAATCTTCGCCTTCTGGCGCGGACGGTAGACCGGTTTTTCCGCGGCAACGGAAACATCTATCTTCCGGGACGCATCAGTCACGGGGATTTTGACATACCCGCCCCATTCTGCCGGCTTTCCAAGATCAACCGTTCCTTCAACCGGCTTTTCCACACGCCGCGAAAAGATCGTAACGGACACGTAAACACCGGGGAAGAAATCTTCCGTCACCGGTATTTCAACCGCGGCCGTACTGCTGTCGAACGTTTTGACAAACGATTCCAAAACGCCGTAGCGCTCAACCGTGATCAGAGCCGACGCTCCGGGCATCGGGTTTTTGATAAACATCCGGATCGTATCGCCGGGACGGTATTCCTTCTTGTCCAGGGTCAGATCAATCCGGTTGTCCTTTGTTTCCCAGGCGACATAATCCTTGCCGTTCACATAAAAATGTTCCCGGACGAAATGACGCCGTCCCTTTGTATCGGTAATGGAAGCCACCGCAAAGTACGGCCCGCTTTCCTTTGGCGTGAACGAGCATTCCTTCGGCGCGGTTCCGCTGACGCCCAGGCATTCACCGACAGAGACTTCTTCGCGGTCATAGCGGGTAATGAAGGCGTTTCCGCTGGATTTTTCGCGAACGGCCTTGTAACGCACCAGAAAGAATGAAATATTCACCGCCACATCGGGAACCAGCTCTGATGCCGGATTTGTGACGACGTATTCAAATACGGAAGGCTTCCCGACCGTGCTCATCCATTCATTTTTCCGCAACCCGACCAGACGGTCAACGCTGAAATAATCCGCGGAAACCGCTCCGGAAGTCGATCGGCCGCTGTCGTCGGAAACCGTTGATTCCAGCCGGAGACGGCCGTACGGCTTCGGGGAGTTCCCCAAGACGACCGTATTCCGGAATTCGCCTTTGGCATTCAGGTTGCTGCTTTTGTTCAGAAGGATTTCATCGCTGTATTCGCCCATTTCAAGCGGCTGATCAAAATTAAACGACTTGTTTTCCAACCCCTTGCCGCGATAGACGAACGGTGCATAGCTCAGAACGATGGACTGACGCACCGGCGCGTCGGCATAAGGGCCGCCGGAAAACAGCGTCGCGTACGTATCAACCGTTGCTTCCTCCCCGGCTTCAAAGGTTTTTGCGCCGATTTCCGTCGCAACCTTGAAAGGTGAAGGCACAAAATCGCTGACCAGGAAACGCATCGGTGACAGTTCGCGGTCTTTATATTTCAGGACGAAACGGTACCATCCCGCCGTTGACGATTCCGGAAGCTTAAATTCCCCGTCCAGCGCGCCGAACTCGGACAGTTTCAGGTCTTTCAGATCCAGAACGTTTTTATCCGTCGGGTCAATCACGGTCAGAGCATACGTGCCCTCCGGCGCCTTACCGTATGTTTTCTCGCTCTCCTCGCGGACATAAAGCTTGTAGCGGACGACGTCGCCCGGGCGGTAGACGCCCTGCGCCGTTATTCCCCACGATTTGACATACATGTCCGGCGACAGGCTGTACGCCGTGTCAACATTCCAGTCGCTCAGCTGTCCCGCCGAAACCTGAAAGGCGTTTTTCAGCGGCATGACCCCGACGGAACCGCTCTTTGACACCTTGACGAAGAACGACGGCACCGAATCTTTCCAGGAGTTCAGCATTTCGCCCGCCGGATCAAATTCTGCATATCCCGGCAGGCGGACGGCTCCGTCCTTTCCTGTTTCGGCCTTGGCGAAAACCTTTCCGGGGTCGGCCTGTGCCGCCGCCGGCACATCTTTGTACAGCTCGACCTTTGCCCCTTCGACCGGCGCTCCTGTGGCCATGTCGACGACCCAGGCGACAGAGCTGTAACGGCCGAGCTTTACCAAAACTTCCCACGGCGTCACCGAAACGAAAAAAGTCTGTTCATAGGTTTTCGGATCCGTCCGGAACCGCCCCTTCAGGAAACCCGTTTTATCCTCCAGCATTCCGCGGACGCCGACCTCGAAAGCATACTGAACATTGCGCAGATCCGGCCGGATTCCCTCGACCGGCCGAACACCGGAAACAGGGCCGATGCTGTTGAAACCGTTATATATGATCTCCGCGCTGTCCAGATTGGCGGCATAATCAACCAGATCGGTTTTTTCCAGAGCCTCGAGAACGGCATAGGAATAGGGATTTTCCAGATTCGGATCCCGATCCGACGTCCGGAAGGAAAGAGACACCTCCCGCCCCAGAGCCGCTCCCCACACATCGGTCAGGGTGCCGGACACAACAACCGTGTAATCCGTCCCCGCCTTCAGACGCGGCAGATTTATGGTGTCGCGGGGAAAACTTCCGTCAAGGACTTTTCCTTCGGGTCGGATTTCGACAAGAGAGCTGATTTTATCCATTCCGGCCTCATCAGACAGGCGGATATTGATATCTCTGTCAAAGCGGCAGAGCGGCTTTATTTTTTTCAGTTCCTCCATTGAATATTCGACGGAATTGTACTGATTATCCCAGCATTTCAGCCCCAGAACCTGAAAAACGGGGACTGTTTCTCCTTTTCCGAGGATACCGGATCGCCGACTTTTCAGAGAGCCGCCCTGAAGCGGCGAAATGCCTTCGCGGTAAAGAACCGTATAAGGCACGCCGACACCCAGATCCTGCGACGGAGCAATGGTATAAGACAGCTCTCTCGGGTAGTCTTGGGGAACGATGACCGCCGGAATCTCGCGACCGTTCGCCCGGAAATAAAAATAGTCCGCCAGTCCGTCACGTTTCGGAGCAATACCGAAACGCACGCGCCAGATCGGACGCTGCGGCGACAGGGAACGGCCGACAAAAGTGCTTTCATTGACCCGGACTTCGGGACGCCGGGTTTCAATGACGTACCGGGCGCTTTTTTTCATTTTTGAACCGTCAAGGCTTTTGAATCCCGGGCGGACGTTTATTTCATATCGCTCGGACTGTTTCAGGAGATCGGCTCCTCCCAGCTGGCAGGCCAGCGCCGTGGTGTTCAGCCACCGCCAGCGGCAATTGACGTCGGGCGTTATTTTGACAGGGACTTCTTCGGCGGTTCGATCCATGTTGCCCAGTTCCGTCATCGGCCGGTCGAACTGGAAAACGATCTGCGAACGTTCCGTGACCTCTTCACCGGACGGCGTAACGCGGAGGAGTTTCAGTTCGTCTGCGGCGGCCGTTTTAACGGAAAAGGCAAATACAAAGAAAAACAGCAGGAAAATTTTTTTTGACATGGACGCGTCCCTATGCTTTGTAAACCTTTTAAAAAGAAGCTTCATGTTAGTGGATTATTAAGAAAATGACCAGAAAAAAGCGGTTTACCAAAAGGGAGATAAAATATCTTATCGGATTTCTTCTGGCTCTTCTGGGCGTTTATACGATTCAGGGAGACGGGCGTATTATTGACGGCGATACCCTGAAAATCGGGACGGAGCGTATCCGGCTGGAAGGAATTGACGCCCCCGAATCCGATCAGATCTGCACCTGCGGCGGCCGGAAGGTCATGTGCGGCCGGGAAGCCACGCGTGCCCTGCGTGCCTTTATCGGGACGGACGAAGTGGCCTGCCGCGCGGTTGAACGGGACAACTACGGGCGTCTGATCGGGGAATGCTTTGTCACGCGGGACGGCCGGGAAATCAGCCTCAACCGTTGGATGGCGGCGAACGGCCATGCTTTGGCGTACACACAGTATTCCATGAAATTTGCCGATGCCGAAGCCGAAGCGAAAAAAGCAAAACGCGGTGTGTGGGCCTGTTCCTTTTCCAAGCCCTGGGATTACCGGCGGGAACGGCGGCAGAGGCGACGTTGAACCCCTGTTCATAAAAACCCTTTCACATTGCGGCATTTCCAGTGTATATTGTTTCCTGTAAGTTGAAATACCGAAAGGAGCGAACTCATGAAACGATTCCGGCTGTTTTTTACAGCGCTTTGCTTTCTGCCAAAGATATGCTTTGCAATAGAACTGGTACCCCC
>USCC01000082.1 GCA_900553035.1 uncultured Rhodospirillaceae bacterium
TGCTTTCACAATCGGCAAAATCCCCGATCAAAGCCGCGATTCGCTCAGGCCGGACGGTTTTTATTTTGGACGCCGCCGTCATGAACGCCTCTGTCCACGAACATTCCTTCAGACGGCCGTCAATACGGATGTAGGGACGATCCAGCCGATCCCGTTCCAACCCGTCAAAGGCAAAGCGGGTTTTGTCAGAAATCCACGGCCCGTTGATTTCCGGAGTATTCCGCGGAACAATTCGTGCGATACGACCCTCTGCCGCGTCGATGTAAACGTTTGATCCCACCGCGTCCATCACATCGATTCCCGCCGTCCGGGTCAGCTCCCAAGGGCGGTACAGGAAGCGCGCCGTCTTGTCCGTCAAAGCCCCCGCCGGGCACAGGTCAATCAGGTTTCCGGAGACTTCACAGGCCAGCGCTCCGTCGACCAGTGCCTTTATCTGGGACGCGCTTCCCCGGCCTTTCAGAGTGACTTCGGAAATACCGGCAACATCGTTCAGGAACCGCAAACATTTGCCGCACAGGATACAGCGCCGCAGATGCGTCTCGATCAGAGGGCCGAGATTCTGTTCTTCGGCCGGTTCGGAGGCGTCGTTGAAAGCATTCTCACCGACGCCGCAGGCGAAACAGGCGTCCTGAAGCGGACACTCGCCGGCCTTTTGGCACGTGTTGCAGTCCGCCGGATGACGAGCCAGAAGCAGGTTGATCATTGTCCGGCGGATTTCTCGGACATTTTGCGTTTCCGTACTCACCCGCATCCCGGCTTCGGCCGGTGTGCAACAGGACATTACGGGTCTGTCGCGCCCTTCAATCCCGACCAGGCACATCTGACAGCTGCCGCCTGTTTTCAATTCCCGGCTGTCGCACACATGCGGAACAGCCGCTCCCGCGGCGATACAGGCTTCCAGAACCGTCGCTCCTTCGGGAACCGACACCGTTTTGCCGTTGACAATAACCTCAATCATGGCACCGTTCCTCCAGAAGACGGCGGAAATGCCTCAAAAACCCCAGCACCGGCCGCACCGACATGTTCCCGACCGCGCACAGGGCGTTGCCGTCCATCCGTTCGCACAGTTCTTCCAAAAGCGCGATGTCGGCGATTTTGCCCTGTCCTGAAACAATCCGGCCGGTCAGCCCGGCCATTCGGGCGCACCCTTCGCGGCAACACACACACGCGCCACAACTTTCCGCATGAAAAAAACGGACGATCTTTTCCAAAATCGCCGGCAGATCCGCCGACATGTCCATGACAATCACCGCACCCGTCCCGACCCCGGAATAAACCTCGGACAGCGAATCATAATCCATCCGCACGTGTTCACAAATGCCGGGCGACAAAAACGCCGTCGAAATCCCCCCCGGGATCACCGCCTGAAGGTTTGACCAGCCGCCTTCCACGCCGCCGCCGTACCGGTCAATCAGGTCGCGCATCGGAATGCCCAACTGTTCTTCGACCAGACACGGCGTGCGGACGTTCCCCTCAATTGAAAACAGACGCGTCCCCTCGTTGTCCGCCCGTCCCAGAGACGCAAACCAGCCGGCGCCCCGGCGGACGATAACAGGAAGCACCGCCAGTGTTTCAACGCTGTGAACCAGCGTCGGCGCACCGTACAGCCCTTTTTCCCGGAAGGACGGTGCGGAAGGATGCGGCCGCCGCCCTTCAATGCTTTTAAAAAGTGCGCTGTCAACCCGGCAGACATAAGCGCCGCCGCCCCGGTGGACACTCACGTCGAAATCAAATCCCGATCCCAGAATATTCCGGCCGAAATAACCGGCGTCGTACAGTTCGGCAATTGCCTTTTCCAGAAGTTCCGCTTCCTCGGCAAATGTCCCCCGGACATAAATGATGGCTCGGTGTATTCCCGTCACATACGCCGCCAGGAGGCATCCTTCCAGCAACTTGTAGGTTTCATTGCGCAGAAGGAATTTGTTTTTGCAGGTCCCCGGTTCGCCTTCGTTCGCACTGACGACCAAGAAACGGGGCTCTTTCGATTCCCGGATGAAGCGTTCCCATTTATCGGCGGTTTTCTGGCCGTAAATCCCGCGGCCGCGCATTCCGGATTCCCGGAAAAGAGTCAGCAGTTCCGCCGGTGATTTCCGGAAGCAGGCGGCGATATCCGTCCATTCGCCGCGTTTCATCGCCCCCGCCAGCCCCGGTTCGCCCGAACCGTCCAGATTTGTAAAGATGCGATCCGCGTCCTTCATGCCTCTTCCTCGTATTTTTTCAGAATCGCAACAGCCTTTTCCGGCGTCAGGAGGTCATGATATGTCTCATCAACCCGCATGGCCGGCGCATTGACGCAGTCGCCCAGGCAGTCTGTCTCGGTCACGGTGAACAGGCCGTCCGGAGTGGTTTCGCCGATCCCGATATTCAGATAGGTCAGGCAGGCTTCCCGAACCTTTTCCCCCTGTTTCAGGCCACAGCAGATTCCCCGGCAGAAGGCGACACGGTGCTTTCCGGCGGGCGACAGATGATAGTCCCTGTAAAAAGAGGCCAGCGTGAACACCTCTGCTTCCGAAAGGCCGAGAATCGCGGCGATTTCACGCATCGCTCCGTCCGAAACGTATCCTTCCTGCTCTTGCGCTACCCACAGAGCCCCCATAACCGCCGACGCGGCTCGGTCTTTGGGATAACGTTGGATCAGAGCGTCTATTTTTTTCCGGTTTTCCGGCAGAAACGCAAACGCGCTCATCGGTCCACCTCCGTCATCAGAAAATTCAGGGAAGTCAAAATCGGGCGCACATCCGCCAGCTCACACCCCTTCAGCAACTCTTTTGCCGCCTGCACATGCGGGAAACCGGCCGAACGGAAATGACAGCGGTATGGAACGGCGCTTCCGTCGGACACCAGATAAACGCCGGCTTCCCCAAACGGAGATTCCGTTGCCGCATACACTTCTCCGGCCGGCAGGCGGGTACCGTCCGCATACAGTTTGAAACGGCGGATGACAGATTCGGCGGTCGTACGGCTGTCCCCGCGCGGGGGGACATCGTATTCGGGAAGCATCACCGCGCCTTCGGGCATTGCGGAAATGACGCGGCGGATCAGATCCAGCGCGTGATAAATTTCATAAATCCGAAGACGGAAGCGCGTGTAACAATCGCCTTTTTTCCCGACGGATACTTCCGGCGGTTCGCGGTCATAAGCGTCATAAGGCTGTGTCCGGCGCAGATCCCAGGCCACGCCGCTCGCCCTCAGGTTAACGCCCGAAAACCCGGCTTCCAGCGCCTGTTCCGCGTTAAAAACACCGATTCCGACCGTCCGCGCCTTAAAAATACGATTCTCGGTCAGCAACTCCTCAATTTCATGCAGGACGGCCGGCATTTCCTTTGTCAGCCACCGAAACAACTCGTCGGGCAGGGAAGCCGGAATGTCGTTCCGCACGCCGCCGATCCGGAAGAAAGCCGCCGGAAACGAAGCGCCGCACATCCGCGCGATCAGAGCGTAAATCCGCCGACTGGCACGCGCCGCAATCGGACGGACAATTTCCGTCCCCGTGTCATCCGCCAGATCAGCCGTCGATTTCAGGTGCGACAGAATACGGGCCAGTTCGGCCGCCAGCACACGGATATACTCTGCCCGTTCCGGCGGCCGAATCCCCAACAGACGCTCGGCCGCCAGCACAAACGCATGTTCTCCCGCAAAGGGGATCGGGCGGCACAGCATACTGCAGAAGAAAAGTCCCTGAAGACCGTTCTCTCCTTCCATCAGCTTTTCAATGCCCCGATGCGAAAAACCGATGTGCGCGTCCGCACGCCGGACGACTTCACCGTCCAGCTGAGCCACAAGGCGGAAAATGCCGCTCCCTGTCGCCGGTTCGGGAGCAATGTTCATGAAATAACCGGTTTCAGTTGGACTCATGATTCTTCGCCTCCGCCAAGATTGACCGTCCGGGAACGGTTGGGGGGCGTTTCCGCTTTTTCCCTGTACAGGCAGACCTGCCGCGCGTCGTCGTAACAGACCGCGCCCTTTCCGCGGACAGGGAAATCCCGGCACAGCGGCGTGCCGCGGAAATCGTCGTCCGTCAGCAGACGGCGCAGATCGGGATGATTCCCGAAAACAACCCCGAACATGTCCCATATTTCACGTTCATACCACACCGCCGAAGGAAACAGAGCGGAAGCCGAGGCGACGGGCAACTCTCCGTCCGTCGTCAAACGGATACGGATGCGGCGGTTATGAACGGTGCTGAGCAGATGATAAACCACGGTAAAGCGTTCGGGACGTTCCGGATAATCAATGCACGTGATGTCCGTCATCTGGCTGAATTTACAGGCCGGTTCGTCGCGCAGGAACTGAAGCAGACGGAGCAGTACGGAACGCAACACCGTCAGAGTCAGTTCGCCGAACGCTGTTGACATTTCGGGAATGTCCTGCTTGGCGAAGTGCAGGCGGATGAACTGTCCGTAATCTTCGGGCGATTTATAGATAAAAGCGGCGGTGTCCCCCATCCCTCAGCCCTCCATCGTTTTTTCGGCCAGACGGCGGCGCAGGCGTTCAATGCCGTCACGGAACGAAGCAAAGGACGGCGGGCAACCCGGGATAAAAACGTCAACGGGCAGAATATCCGCGACGGAAGGCACTACTGCATACGAACGGCCGAACAGACCGCCGCCAAGCGCGCACGAACCAACGGCGACAACGCTTTTCGGTTCGGGCATCTGATCATAAATGCGGCGCAGAACCGGCACGGCCTTGCTGCTGAGAGCCCCGGAAACCATCAGAACATCCGCGTGCCGCGGGTCAGAGGTCTCGTCAATACCGGCCTGCAACGTCGAAAAAACGGCTTCGCCCGTCCATGAAGGCGCACAGCATCCAAGATCCAACGGCATCACGGATATGGAATTTTCACGCGCCCATGCCGCCAGGAATCGAAAACTCGTCACAGCGAAGCCATGCCGGGACGCCTGCCGGCGTACGTTCGCCCATGACAGGGGAAGAGGCTCTATCTCCATTCCAAAGCTCCCTTGCGGAACACATAAACATACCCGACACCCCAGAAAATCAGCAGAACTGAGGCAACGCCGAAGCCTTCCCATCCCGACAGGCGCAAAGCCATGGCCCACGGCAACAGCAGAAGAATTTCCGTATTGAACAGGATGAACAGAAGCGCGACAAGAGCGAAACGGACGGGAAAGCGCAGATAAACGCGGGACAGAACGCGGAAGCCGCCCGCGTAGCTTTCTTTCCCGGCGGCATCATCCGGGAGTGCGGACAGCGTTTTATTCAGGGAAAAGGCCAGTTTCAGGAATGCCGCGCTCAGCACAAGGGCGACGATAAAAAAGACCATGAAATAAAAATAGGAGTGCGCCATGTTTCCCATGCGAACCCAGAATCCTTTCCCGGTACGTTTAAAGACGGAAACAAATATACACGATTATCGCGGCAAAGTCGGCAAATTTTCAGGCGACAGAGGTAATTTTTTCACGAAACGCACCGGCACTTCGTATTCGCGCATGACTTCGTCGCCTTCAAATTCGACGATCAGGACGGATTCGGCGCGAGCCAGCGGCGCACGCGCGTCGGGATGGATGAAATCAAGCGTAATCGAAAAACCCTGCTGCCGGTATAGAAGCGCGTGCTTTCCGCCGTCGTAAACGATCCGGGGATTATTGGGTTCTCCGGCACGGGCGCGGATGGAAATCAGCAGATCCCCGGCGCCATTCTGCAGAATGTCGTAAAAGCCTTCCTGTTCCGGACCTGTTTGTCGGACGACCATAAAAAACCACCTTAAAAAAACTCACATAGATTTGTTTTCGCTCAAATCTTCGCCCGCGTCAAGTCCTGCCGTCAGAAAAGGAAGTTTTGAGGCTAAAAAATCCGTTTTTTTCAGTCTTTCATGCAAATCCGCTTCGGAAAACGTTCCGGAGGGGGGCAGAAAGACCTGATCCGCGATTTCGGACACAAGTGCCGCCGTACGTCCGGCAAGGCTGTTTTCCGGAACATCGTCCAGTTCCGTCCCGCGCGTTTCCCGAAGAAACTCGTTCAGCGCATGTTTCAGACGCGAAACCAGTCCGGCGGCCGCACCCAGGCGTTCCGAAAGAGCCGCCGCCGTTTCGTCCGCCCCGGCTCCGGCCGCCGTTTCCAGCTGGCGGATGTAGGTGAATGCTTCGGCGATGCGGGGCGACGCTGTCTGAAACCCTTCAAATTCGAAAATCCGTTTTTCTTCCGTCATTTCCTTCTTCCTTTACTCCGGGCGACCGCGGGAAAGCGACCGGGTGACCACCGCAGCCAAAGACGCCTCCTGTTTGGCCGGCGTGAGGCCGGCATAATCGTGGATCACAGGCTTGCGCGTCGAGAAAACCGACATTTCCGCGGCCAGAGCCTGTGCGTCGGGATAGGCTTTTCTGGAAATATAGGCCGACATCTGTTCCTGATGGCGCGTAAAGGCGACCAGACCGTTTGCCAGATCCAGGGCGCCCTTGCGGTTGACCGCCAGGAATGCCCGACTGCGCGACACCCCCTGCGCCACGTACAGGGGAAGCGCCCATGAAGAACGCAGAGAGGCAACTTCGGGTGCGCTGATATAAACGCGCTGTTTCCGCCCGTCCAGCATCAGACCGACGTTTCCGTCACGGATATCCACGACCCGCGCCGTCGTACCGGCGTTGACCGTTTCCAGCGACGCCCCGCGCCGCGTTTCCATTTTGCCCATAAACATGACCGCATCACCAAGCCCAAGCTCCCTCCGGCGGCCGTCCGGCATCAGAAACTGCTGTGTTTTCCGGATGACGCCTGCCTTTTTGAGGCCCTCGCGCAGGCGGGCGTTCAGCATGTCGGCCGAAGGTTCGTCAACCGCCAGGACGACCGAGGAACGGCTGGCCGCTTCTTCCGAAGTCGTAAACGCGACAAAATCCGCCGTCAGCCGGTCAAAAACCTCTTCGCCGTCCTGATAGAAATTCAGAGCCTTCGCTCCGTCAGCATAGCGCTGTTTGTCATAGAACTCGAGCGCCTTTTCCGCTTTCCCGTCCCGGATCCATGCCGAAGCCTTTGCTTCGCCGGGCGTTGTCTGGCGCAGAATGCGGCTGACACTGCAACAGGGGACTTCGGGGACATGAGAAAGAATCAGGTCGAATCCGTTCCCGGCCGGAACCGGCGGAATCTGGCGGTTATCTCCCAGAAGAAACAATTTCGCGCGCGCCTGATCCGCGGCTTTGATAAAGCGAGCCATGTCGCGCGTCCCCATCAATCCCGCCTCGTCCACGATAATGACGGTTCCCGGCTTAACCATCCCGTCGTTCAGGCGGTCAACCAGATCATGAAGGGAATACCCTGCCACCTGAGACTGTTCCGGCCACTTGTCATCCAGCGCCGAAGCCGCAAACTGAACGTCGGCCTGTATCGCCGCGGCCGCCTTGTCTGACGGCGACGTCGTAATGAAGGACGGCGGTTCGTCCGAATGGGCCAGAATGCAATAGGCCACACCGGCGCACAGGGCGGATTTCCCCGCACCCGGAGGACCGTTGATGACCCGCAGGTCAGAGGGTTCCAGAATGGAAGCCAATGCCGCGTTCAGTTCCCGGGATGATGAATAGCCCTGGGCGCCGCCCCAGAACACGCCGAAATCTTCGGCCAGATCCATCAGATCCGAACCTTTCGGGAAAAAAGAGGAATGACGTGAAGACATGCGCCGCGCGGTATCGACAATATCGTTTTCCGCCTGCACCAGATCGGCGCTTGTATAAAGGATTGTATTTCCGGCCGTCACGCGGGGGCACAGATTTTCCTGCGCCAGAATTTCGCGTCCGATGCACTGCGCGGCATAATCCGCCGTCCGCCGAAGGCCGCCGGGCGTTTGTTTCAGCTTCTCTTCAGGCGGCAGAAGGCGTCGGAGCCCTTCGCTCAGGTAGGCCTCCAGCTGTTCCTTTTCAAAAAAGGTGTTGTATGCCGTCAGATCCGCCACCGCCTTTTCGGAAAGCTTTCCCAGAGGTTCGGCATAAAGCGTCATTAATTTACGGGCATAAATTTTTTCGGCAGCGGTCAATTCCGCGGGGTGAAGAACGGTCGTCACGGAGGTACCCTCCTCAAAAAATCATTATTCGACAGTGCCTTGGAGTTCAGGGCCTTTCTTTCTTTATGGCACAAAAATGGACAGAAAATCAATGCTTTTTTGATAAACTCTTTAAAATCATTCCAAAATTCTCTTTTGTTCGCAGAAACCCGCCCTTTTCAGCCTCTTTTACGGTTTCACAGAGCGGTGTTTTTCATTTTTTTCTTACTTTATGGGCGAAACTGTGCTATCCAGCGCGTACTGAATCCATCTCTTAATACAGGAGGAATATGAAAGTGACGAAAAAAGCGACCGAAACGAACGTTCCCGCGGTTACGCCCAAAGTGACGGCGGAAGTGATCGCTGAAAAAATGGAACGCCTGCTGAAGTACGTTTTGTGCAAACAGGTGTCCGAAGCGTCGAAAGAGGATCTGTTCACGGCGCTGGCGCTGGCTGTTCGGGAAATCGCAACGGACGGCATGTTCCAGACGGCATCCCGTTATGCAAAGAAAGATCCGAAGCGGGTCTATTACCTTTCCGTGGAATACCTGCTGGGCCGCTCTCTGGTCAACAACCTCGACAACCTGGGCATCCATGAGCTGATCGACCAGGTGAAGCTCGACAATCCGATTCCTCTGCGCGACGTCATTGACTGTGAATATGACCCGGCTCTGGGGAACGGCGGTCTGGGACGTCTGGCCGCGTGTTTTATTGATTCCATGGCGACGCTGGGTCTGCCCGGCTACGGCTACGGCATCAACTACCAATTCGGCCTGTTCCAGCAGTATTTTGAAAACGGCTATCAGAAAGAACGCGCCGATTCCTGGCTTGAACGTTCTTCACCCTGGCAGATTGAACGCGGTGACCGCGCCTGTCACGTGCCCATTTACGGCCGCGTCGTTTATGAGGAAGTCAACGGCGAACGCCATCCGCAATGGGTCGATATGGAATCCCTGGTCGGGGTGCCGTACGACATGCCCATCGTCGGATTCGGCGGCAAAACGGTGAACTACCTCCGTCTTTTCTCCGCGCGGTCCTCAAACGAGCTGGACATCAAGACATTTAACGAAGGCGGCTACATCAAGGCCGTTGAAAAGAAAATCAAATCCGAAACCATTTCCAAGGTTCTGTATCCTTCCGACGCCGTTGAAGCAGGCAAGGAACTGCGCCTGATGCAACAGTATTTCTTTGTGTCCTGCGCCATCAGCGACATCATGCGCCGGTTCCTGGAAACGAACACGGATCTGCGCAAACTGCCCGAAAAGGCCGCTATTCAGCTGAACGATACGCACCCGACCCTGGCCATTGCCGAACTGATGCGTGTCCTGATGGACGTTCACGGGCTTGATTGGAACAC
>USCC01000083.1 GCA_900553035.1 uncultured Rhodospirillaceae bacterium
TGCTCTTCCGATCTGAGCCGGAGCGGCCGGCGGGACGGCGGCGGGCGCTTTGGCCACAGGCACTTTAATGCGTTTGACGGGCACCTTCACCATTTTGACACCCGGCTGCGGCGGTCGCGGCACGGGGGCTCCGGCGGGCTGAGCGGCCGGCACGGCGGGGCGTTTGACGGGCACTTTGATGCGTTTGACAAGTCCCGGCGCCGGAGGCGTAAGAGGTGATGATGGCTTTTGTTCCATGTCGTTCCGTATTTCAGAAAGGCGGAAACCATATCCGCCGATATGCTTAGAATATAATAAATAATCAAATGAAGTCAAAAGCCTTTTGCAAAAAAGGCGTTTGGTGTAAAATCACGCGGAAGGGATTCTGCGAATGCCGGAATTCCCGGCCTTAAAGAATCAAAAAACTGTCATATTTCTATATGCATTTTTATTATATCCTGTAAATATGACTGAATTGCCTTGTTCGAGGCGGACGGAAAAGTGCGGCCGGATTTCCAACCCGGATACGGCGCCGGAAAGGGGAATGTATGATGACAAAATTGAAACGCAGCATGTTTATCGGGGTTTTGTTTTCGCTGTTCATGACGTTCTTCCTTGCCGTTTCTCCGGCGCAGGCGAAGGTCGATTTCAATCCGAAATGCAAGGAGCTCGCCGCGTATCAGGCCGAGGCTCTTGAAAACAGGTGGTGGAAGCCCGTTTTCGATATTGTTTCCGATGCCACGGTCAAAATCGGTGAAGAATCCTTCAGTCGCGTTGCCAACCCCGCGATCAAGCTGATGGCTGTCGGTTTCGGCCTCTGGCTGGCCATATTTACAATGAAAATGGTCGGTTCGCTCAAAGAACAGGATCCGATGGAATACCTGACCAGTGTGGGGGGGATGCTCTTTAAATGCGCCTTCGCGGCGGTATTCCTACGAAATTCGGCATTCTTTTTCGGTTACATCGTTGCACCAATCACGGCAATAGGGGCCGGATTCGCCGGCCTTGATGCCGGGGCCGGGGACGGACTGGCGTCCGTCGTGGCTCCTCTTTCCGCGTTAATGGAGGAGATGCACAAAGCCGTTGCCAACGGCATCGGTCTGGGGGAAGGCGTCGAATGCCTTTCAATCATTGTTGAGATCACCATTATTGTTAAGATTGCCACGATTCCGGATTTTCCGGTTTATTTAAGCGGATGTATGCTGAAAACAGGCTGCTGGCTTCTGCTGATCGCCTTTCCGTTCCGGATTTTCGACGCTTTGTTCCGGCTGGGTGTTACGGCGGCTCTGTGCCCCTTGTTCATCGTGTCGTGGGTGTTCCCCGTTACAGCCGGATTTGCCAAGAAGGGGCTGAACTCCATCCTGCATGTGACGTTCCTGTTCCTCTGTCTGAAAATCATTCTGGATCTGGACATTGAAATGCTGCTGGGGGCGACGGGACTGCGTGAACTTTCCGGTGTTGACCCGAAAACGGCGATGGACAAGTTCCGTGCAACGGGCAGCGAAGAAAAGCCTTCAAACTCCGGTATCATCGTCATGGCTGTCTGTATCTTCTACAGTATCCTGTTCCTGCTGAAGGCCGACGAACTGGCAAACTATTTCGCCGAGACACAATTCTCGAACGATACGGCGTTTGCCGCGGCAAAATCGACCTTTGAAGGCGCCAAGATGGGCGTTGAAAAAGGCGGCGGACTCGTTGCGAAAAAAGCCGTGGGTGCTGTTGATAAACGTGCCGCCCGGACGGTGGAAAAAAGTCGCCGTGCCCAGCAGGCCGCTGAAAAGAGAGGCGAGACCTATAAACCTTCCCGGCGTGAACAGGCGGCGGAGTACTACCTGAAAAAACGCGGCATTCTGGCAGCAAACGGCGGCGATACCGAAAAATACGGCAAACTGCTGCAAAGAGGCGTGTTCCACGAGGCGAGGACGGCCATTGCCGAACACCGCGAACAGAAGCTGTTCGACAAGATCGACAAGAAGGACGCCGCGGGCAGCTGGAAGAACGATGCCGAACGTGACGCGGCTTTCAAGAAACTTGATAAGCGCAGCGACAAGGCTCAGAAACTGAAAGACAAGGATTTGGGCCGCGACTACTCCTTTCACGAAGGACGCAAGCATAAAGACGAAACCTGATCGTTAAAAAGGTTTCGGCGGTTCAACGGGCGTACAGGAGAGCACAATGCGGATACAGGGATTTTTTCCGATGCTGGGGCGAAGGATGAAAAACGTTTTATGCGTTTTCATGCTGCTCGGCGCCGTGTTGACATTGTCCGCGTGCGGCAAGCTGGAAGAAGCAGTGGATATGGGAGATCCCAACCTGACCGCTGTGAAGGCCGAAGTCACGAAATGCTGGTCCTGTCCGATGTTCACTCTGGCCTTTGACGCCATTGAAGCCATGTACAACAAGGCTCAGGCGGCAACGGCCGGGCCGGCGCAGAAATTGATGGGCGTTCTGTTCGGCCTGTGGCTGGTCATTCGGGTTATGAAATTCGTCGCGTCGCTGAAGGATCCGGATGTCGGTGCCTTCTGGTCGGATCTGGGAATCCGGGTTTTTTGGCTGACCATGGGGGTCGCTTTGTTGAAATACATCAGCCAGGTGACGAATGATCTGATTTTTCCGACATTCAGCGGTTTTGTTGATTTCGGTCTGATGGTTGTCGGGCGCGTCCCGACGGACGGAGGCGGTATTGCCTGCCCGACGGGAACGCCGCGGGAAGGCATGCTGTGCCTGGTCACGGCCATCCATGAACGTCTGTCGATCGGCCAGGAGCTGGGCTTTGCCGTTCTGATTGAAGCGCCGGCTCTGCAGAAACTGTTCGGGGCAATTATTTACATTGTTTCTGTTTTTATGTCGGCCGTTTTCCCGCTGTTCCTTCTGGATGCGGTTCTGCGTTTCGGCATTGTCATGGCGTTGTTGCCTTTGTGGATTGTCGCGTTCTGTTTTCCGGTTGGACGGGGGCTGGCAAAGAAAGGATGGGATCTGCTTTTAAGCGTTGCGTTCCAGACGACACTGATGAGTGTTTTTATCGCTTTGTGCGTGCTGGTTCTCCGTACGTTTGTCATTAATAAATTCGGGGACATGTTGAATCCCGAAAAACTCATGCGTGACAAGGAAACGATTGAGAAGGTCGCGAACGGTTCTCCGGGAATTATCGGTTTCCTGTTCATCTGCTTCTTCCTTGTTCTGTTCGGTCAGGTCATTCTGGAACTTGTGCAGAATTTCCTTGCCGTTCCCAGCAAGGGCAACGTTTTCCAGTCCGCAGGCATGGCCATGTACAGCGCGGCGAAAATCCCCGCAAGCTTTGCCAAGAAACGTTATGGCAAATTTAAGGATAAACAGGCGGCACGCACACTGGAAACCGCCCGGCGCAAAGAGGCGGCCGGAGAGAAGATGAGCTTCCGGGACAAGCTCGCGAAGGAAAAAGCGCAAAGCCGTCTGCAGAACCGGGGATATCTGGACGAGAAAGGCAAAGATACGGATTCATACGGAAAGTTGCTGAACAATTCGGTCATGCGGGACGCCATGGGCAAAAAGGACTGGTCACAGGGATACGTCAGGCACGAATAGGATTTTTAAATGGCGCGTTTGGGGCAGTATATATTATTGGCCGTTTTGGCGGGACTGGTTTACTGGTCGGGGATATTGAACATATTTGAAGGCGAATATTTCTATCCTGTCCTGGGCGGCATTATCGGGGCGGCTTTGCTGACGGCAATTGGAGGAACGATTTATGCCGTCGTGAAAAAAAGGAATAAGGACAGCGGATCGGATGATTCCTCTCCTTTGTTATGAAAGGCTCGGACATGAAGCATAATGCGAAAACAAAACAGTTGCTGCTTTGGGGGATTTTTGCCCTTGTCTTTCTGTCCTTTGTTTCGCCCGCTTTCGCCGGGCGGACAGAAAAGTGCAAGCTTTTCGGAGAAATTGAGGACTATGAAGGTTGCTGGACGTGTACAATATTCCTTCTTTTCTTTGACGCTTCAAACGCGTTGGCCGGTTATGTCGGGACAATTATGGAAGGTCCCGCCAAACAGGTGCTGGGCGTTTTTCTGGGAATATGGCTGGCTTTCAATACGGCGGCGTTTCTGGGGAAAGTCGGCGGCGAACCGGATCTGGGCGAATTCGCAACCAAAGTCGGCGGCATGCTTTTCCGTGCCTGTTTCGCTATTGTCTTTCTGTCCGCCGGTTCATCATTCATTTTCAATTATTTCATCAATCCGGTGGTGACCTCGGCTTCACAGCTGAGCGTTTCTCTGGTGACTCAACCGACGGCCTGTTCGGGGGAAGGCTCGATGATTCCGGCCAGCTCGGGGGCATTGCCGATGTCGGCTGAAGTCCGGCAGGCTTTGGACTGTATGACCGGCGCGCTGGGCGAAGGCCTGCGGGAAGCGCAGAAGATGGCCTATTCCTTAAGGTGCGGCTCCTATTATTGGAAGGAATTTTCGGTTCCGATATTGGGCGACCTTAGCCTTTTCAATCCCCTGATGTGGTTCTGGGGATGCATTATGGGATCAATGTTCTGGGGTATTTCTCTGATTTTCCCGATGACGCTGATGGATGCCATATTCCGGATGGGGCTGATTGTCAGTCTGGTGCCGATGTGGGTTGTGGCCTGGGTTTTTCCGGCAACGCGGCAGTACGCAAAAGTCGCGTGGGATATTATGTTCCATTCATGTCTGCTGTTTGTTGTGATGGCTTTGGTCATGAACATGGCCGTCGCCATGATTCAGAACTCGTTGACCAGCATTGAGCCTTCGTTCATGAACCTGATGAAGCAGGGGGCTTACGTTGACGCCTATGACAAACTGGACGAGGCCGGCGGTATAGGCAGTTTCCTTATCGTTGTCGCCGTTTGCTTCTTCGGCATTCTGATTACGCCGAAGGCGGAGGAGATGACATCACAGGTTTCAGGACAACAGTTTCCTGAAAGCTGTGGCATGAAAGCGTTGGAATACATCTTTGACCTGCTTGTGACTCTGCTTCTGTTGGTGATCACGATTCTGACGCTTGGCGCGGGCGGTATCGCCATCCTTGCAAAAGCGGCGCACGGCGCATGTAAGACGGCAGAAGCGGCAAAACGTATTGTCAAACTTATGAAAGAAGCACAGAAAAGACTGCGCCAGATGAAACAGATGGCCGATCGGGTGAAAAACGCCGCAAAAAGTGCGAGCAAGTAATCCCTTTGTGTTTTCCGGTTACGACCGAAAAAAGCCCCGCCTTGAGCGGGGCTTTTCTGTAAATATTTTAAAAAGCTTCATAATCCTTGATTTTTATGATATTTTATTAATGTTTTTAATAAAATCCGGGCAAAATCGCTCTGGGTTGTTGTATTTTTTTTGTAAAACAGATATACAGGAAGCGACAAAAAGGAACGCGCCGTCGTGGCACGTTTGTCAAGGGAGCAAGGACAAAGCGCATGGAAGAGATTATCTTTCCTAATCAGATTCGAATGTACCGCCGGGTTCGCGGTCGTTCAATGCAGGAGCTGGCCGATTTTCTGGGCGTCAGCCTGTCGGCCGTCAGCAAGATTGAAAAAGGATACCGCCGCATTGATCAGGAACAACTGGTTCGCATCGCCGAATTTTTGGACTGTCCGCTTCAGGAGATTTTTGTTAACGAAGCGAGCTCTCAGCCGGACGTCGTCCAGGCGTGGCGGCGGGAACAGGAGCGGCGCAACCGTGTCAATGAACGCAGCGGCCTGAAAATGCTGGGGGCGGGTCTGCGCTATATCCGCGGTCAGAAAAACCTGACTCTGGCCGATACCGCGGACGGAGCGGAATTGACGCTGTCGGTTTACCACCGCATCGAAATGGGACAGCGCGAAGTCTCGGAAGACGAATTTTCCCGTATTGCCCGCGCCTTGGGGTACACGAACGAAGAACTTCAGAAACAGATTTACGATTTGGACAAGGCCGGCGCTCTGGAGGAATTCATCCAGCGCAATGACGCCCGTTACCGTACGGTGGCCGGCGCGAAGGGCGGCTATCCCGAACTTCCTGTTTCCAAATCCGGTGTCAAGCAGGAACGTCAGGACGTCGTTCTGCCCGTTTACGGGCAACCGGGCGAAAACGGCGCGATCATCATCGACCGCCAGGCGCCTCTGGGAACTGTCACCTGTTCGGCCAGTGTTGTCAATCCGCTTTCTTCCTATGCTCTTTCCTTATGTACGCGCCGTCTGGGCAATCTGCTTCCGGCTCGTTCGGTGCTGGTGGTTGACCCGACGAAGATGGTCGGCCTGGGCGATATCGCGGTCATGTATATCAGCGAAAACGAAGTCCGTCTGATCAGTGTGCGCGAAGACATCGACGGCAGTCTGTTCGGCGTTTTGTGGAATCCGGAAGAAAAGGTTGAAATCCCCGAAGACAAAGTTTCCGCTTTGCACCGGGTGATTCAGATTTCTTTCCCGTAAGGGCTTTTTAACGCAAGAATGCCGCGGCAGATTAAAGATATATTAATCTGCCGCGGCATAATATTATGGAGAGTCTCTGTATAAAGGGATAATGTCGAGTGCCTGTGTGGAGAAAGAATGAGCCCGCCGAAAGAATCCAGTGTAAAAAAATGGAAGCCGAAATTTCCCGGCGCGGCGACGGATTCGGAAGAAGATCCGTACGTAACGGCACAGCGCTTCATTAACGTCTATCGTCAGCTTCATGTCCTGCGTGAAGACCTGGTCAAACGCTATAACGACATGCTTCTGGCCATTGATGCCGAAGCGCGCATGACTTTGTCGGATATTCCGGGCGGCAACGATGTTCGCAATTATCTGGAATATCTGGAACATGAAAAGTACGGCGATGATTACGAATCCGGCGTCGAAGAAGAAATAGAAGTCACTCGCGAAGAGAAAATGAAAGCGAAGGCGATTGCCGACGCTCTTTCTCAGGCGCAGGAAAAAATGAACCAGAATCAGGCCGCTGTTCTGGCTCAGGCGCAGGAGGAATCCCGGCGCAATATGGAAATGCTGGCGCGGACGCTGACCGAAGCCCAGCATGACAAATCGACCAGCAAAGCGGACGTTGAAGCGATTTCGGCAGCTTTGAAAGAGGCAAAGGAAGAATACAAAAAGGTTTCCAAAGAGCTCAACGCCGCGGAAATGTCCACCGAAGCGGCAACCGTCAGCTCGAAACTGCGCAGCCAGTATGCTCAGAATAAACCGGAACTTCTTGCGCCCGAGGTTCAGGCTCCGGTGGAAGCTTCACCTGTTCTGCCGCAGGGGATGCCGGGAGGCTCGCTCCCTTATTATCCGCCTCAGCCCCAGCCGAACGACAATCTGTCCGAACTGATTACGGCCTTGACCGAAGCGCAGGTGAAATCGGCCGAAATACAGGCCAGGACACAGGCCGATTCTCTGGCGCAGATTCTGGCACAAAGCCAGGAAATGACGGCGCGGGCGATGGCGGAAGCTTTTTCCAAATCGCAGCAGAGCGCCGCGGAAATTCAGGGCGAGCTGATTGCAAAAGCGATTGCGGATTCTCAGAAGAATGCGAATGAAACGCTTCTTTCCCTGTTTTCCTCGGTTCAGTCGGATGCTCTGGCGGCACAGGCGAAGGCTGTTGCCGAAGCCATGGCGCAGACGCAGAGTTCCGTCCTGTCGGAAACAATGGGGCACATTCTGAGCAAACAGGAGGAACAACAGCGCCTTCAGGCCGAAATGGCGGCGGAAGCGCTGTCAAAACAGACGCAGGCCGTTGCGGAGGCGATGGCTCAGTCGCAGCGTTCTTCTCTGTCGGATGCAATGGATGTCCTGAATCAGAAACAGACGGAGCAGACGTCTGCGCTGGCGGCGGTTCTGGCGGACAATCAGGCGAAAACACAGGAAGTCGTTCAGGCATGGGCCGAAGAAAACTCCGGCGAAGGACTGCTGGAAACACCGCCGGAGGAAACCGATGAAATCCCGCCGGAATACATGGGGCAGGCGGCGTCCTATCCGTACAACGTGCTGGAAGGACAGGAAGACGATACGACTTCGGTCTATGATTATTACGACAGCGCTTACAGCAACGGTTACGAGGAAGGATACGGTACTTCGGGATGGGAAGACCCGTATGCCGATTATCAGGACGAAACCGAGCCGATGGCCTACGGCGATTATGATTCGTATGAAACGGCGGAGGAAAGCGCTTCGGCGGAACAGCCTGAAGCCGGCGGAGAATATGACGAACAGACGGTCTATGCTTCCGAAGACGACGGACAGGAGTATTCGCAGGACGAATACTATACCGAGGAGGCGGCAGAAGAAGCCGGAGAATACGGAACCGGAGAATATGAGGCGGATGAATATGAAACGGCGCAGGAAAGCGCCCCCGGAGAAGAAGAAGAGTATACCTCGGATGCTCCGGCAGAACCTGAGGCCGCTCAGATGCTTTCCGGCGTGGATCTGTCGGAGTGGAGTTCAAATCTGGACGAAGCTCTGGCCGAGACGGCGGCGATGTCTCAACAGAGGGAGCAGGAAAACGGTTACGGTCTGGACGACAGCTGGGGGTACGGATATGCGGACGCATCCAGCGAGCAGGTCGAATACAGTTATGGCGAGAACGGTGAAGTTTATAATTATCAGGATACGGAAGGATACGAAGGCGGCGGTTACTACGGTGAAGGGGAGCAGGGAATCTACGGATATGTTGCTTCCGGGAATTACGCTTACTATACGGATGAAAACGGCAACGAAATATATTATGACCCGAATGCGGCATACGATGAAAACGGTAACCCGACAGCTTCGGGAGGGTATTACTATACGGATGAAAACGGCAATCAGGTCTATTACGACCCGAACGCCGCGTCAGTGGATGAAAACGGCAACCCGATAGCGGCTTCGGAAGGATATTACTACACGGACGAAAACGGCAACGAAGTCTATTACGACCCGACTGCGGCGGCGGAGGGCGCGGAAACATCCGGGGAAGAAGCGGCTTCGGAAGGATATTACTACACGGACGAAGACGGCAACGAGGTTTACTACGACCCGACTGCGGCGGCGGCGGAGGGCGCGGAAACATCCGGGGAAGGGAGGGCTTCGGAAGGATATTACTACACGGACGAAGACGGCAACGAGGTTTACTACGACCCGACTGCGGCGGCGGCGGAGGGCGCGGAAACATCCGGGGAAGGGAGGGCTTCGGAAGGATATTACTACACGGACGAAGACGGCAACGAGGTTTACTACGAC
>USCC01000084.1 GCA_900553035.1 uncultured Rhodospirillaceae bacterium
TCGCTGCCTATGGCGTCGTCGCTAACGTGGCTCTGGTGGCCACCGTAAAGCCGGAGCCGGTTTCAGGGAGAAATACTTTTTATTTCAGGTCGGCCGGACGGATGAATTCAATCAACCGCCCCGTATCGTCGCCCAAAGATTTCCAATCCCGGGTCAGTTCAATAAAGGCGGCGGCGGCTGTCGGGAATTTCTTCCCCATGTGCCGGTATGCTCTGTCGTCGCTGATGGCGTTGTCACAGATGACTTCGGCGAATTCGGCCAGGCCGGGATTGTGTCCGATGATCAGGACGTCGTGTTTTATGGCGGGAATGGCTTTGGCAATACGGAACAGATCCGCCGTAGACGCCAGATACAGTTCTTCAACGAAGCGTATTTCCGGATCGCTGAAGGCCTTTCGGATTTCTTCCAGCGTTTCTGCCGCCCGCAGAGCCGGGGAACAGAGAATCAGATCCGGCTGGAGATGCATGGATGAAAACAGTTTCCGCATCATTTTCGCGTCCTTCCGTCCCCGTCGGATCAGAGGACGGGCGGAATCGTCATAATGTTCATATTCCCTGGACGCTTTTGCATGGCGCATCAGGTACAGGTGACAGGGGTGCGCACTGTCCTTTTTTTCGGCGGGAACCGCTTCCGTACAGGGACAGTCAACCTTGATTTCGGCCGTTTTTTTCGTGCGGACTTTCTTTTCTTTGACTTTGACGTTTGCTTTTGACATGGCTCTTCCCTTCATCTTGCCTGAATATGTTAACCGCTGGTTCCGCCGGAGTAAATATATCTTAGGTATCTATCCTTTCCGGCCGTTTATTTAGTTAAAAACCTTTTATTTTTATAGTATATTCCCTTTAGCGGAACGTTGCGTGTTTTTTTAGGAGCCCCCGATGGTCGCCGAACCTCTCGTCTTTTCTGAACCTGTTACATTATCCACCCCCTCGCGTTTTTTTAACCGGGAACTGTCCTGGCTCGCGTTCAACCAGCGTGTTCTGGAAGAATCGATGAACACGCGCTATCCTCTGCTGGAACGGTTGCGCTTCCTGGCGATTTCAGGATCAAACCTGGACGAATTTTTCATGGTGCGCGTCGCGGGAATCATGGCTCAGGTCTATGCCGGCGTAACAGCCCGCAGCGATGACGGGCGGACGCCTCAGGAACAGCTGGACGCCATACGCGAACGCGTCGCCCTGTTGCGCGAGACACAGGACGCGTATTTCAATATTCTTCGCGCCGAGCTGGAACGCAACAACATGTTCATCATCGGCCGCGACAAACTGAAAAAGCAGGATAAAAAAACACTGCAAACCGTTTTCGAGGAATCCATCTTTCCGGTACTGACGCCGATTGCGCTTGACCCCGCGCATCCTTTCCCGCTTCTGCCGAATCTGTCGCATTCGCTGATTCTGTCCCTGAAAGACCGGGACGGACGGGAGCATAAAGTGCTTGTCCCCCTGCCGGTAAGCCTGTCCCGCTTCATCCGCCTGGGTCGGAATCCGGATCGCTTTATTGCGCTGGAAGAAGTCGTCATGTTGTTCGTGGATCAACTTTTTCCAAACTTCAAAGTGATGAAAGGCGGTCTGTTCAGCATTATCCGCGACAGTATTCTGGAGGTTGACGAACGTTCGGAAGACCTCATGAGCCAGTTTGAAACAGCTCTGGACAAACAGCGCCGCGGACATGTCGTCGCGTTGATTGTTGATGCGGAAATGCCCGATTCGCTCCTTTCCTATATTGTGCACAAGCTGGATGTCGAACGCGAAAACGTCATGCGCCGCGACGGTATCATCGGCGTACGTACGCTGTCCTCTCTGATTGTTTCCGACCGGAAAGACCTGTTATTCAAACCGTACAAACCGCGGCGGCCGGAACGCGTCCGCGATTTCAAGGGCGATCACTTCGCGGCCATCCGCAAAAAGGACATGGTGATCCACCATCCGTACGAATCGTTTGAGGTCGTTGTAAAGTTCCTGCGGCAGGCGGCAAAGGATCCTGACGTTGTTTCAATCAAGCAGACCCTGTACCGCACAAATAAGAATTCGCCGATTGTAAAGGCTCTGATCGACGCCGCACGCGCCGGAAAGGCCGTGACCGCCGTGGTCGAGCTTCGCGCCCGCTTTGACGAAGAGGCCAACATAAAATGGGCCAAGGACATGGAGCAGGCCGGAGTACACGTCGTTTTCGGCCTGATGAACTATAAGACGCACGCCAAAATTTCGCTGGTCACCCGGAAGGAAGCCGGGAAAATGAAGGGATATGCCCATTTCGGCACCGGGAACTATCACGAAGTGACGGCGAATCTGTATACGGATCTGTCGTTTTTCACCTGTGACAAGGATTTGTGCCATGACGCCGCGCTTGTGTTCAATTATCTGACAGGTTATGCACAGCCGGAAGGCCTGAAAAAGCTGAGTATTGCGCCGCTGAACCTGCGCGACAGGCTGCTGGAGCTGATTGACAGGGAAATCGGATTCGCCCGGAAAGGCCGGCCGGCGGTAATCTGGGCCAAGATGAACTCGCTTCTGGATGACCGGCTGATTGACGCTTTGTACCGTGCTTCGCAGGAAGGCGTGAAGATCAGTCTGGTTGTCCGGGGCATATGTGCACTGCGCCCGGGGATTCCGGGTCTGTCGGAGAATATCCGCGTCACAAGCGTCATCGGGCGTTTTCTGGAACACGCGCGGATTTTCTGTTTCGGAAACGGTGAAAAACTGCCCTCGCCGAAGGCCAAAGTCTTCATTTCATCGGCGGACTGGATGCAGCGCAACACACTGCACCGGGTCGAAACCCTGGTGCCGATTAAGAATCCGACGGTTCACGAACAGATTCTGGGCCAGATCATGCAGGGCAATATCAAAGATGAGGCGCTCAGCTGGGTTCTGCATTCCGACATGACGTACACCCGTGTGTCCGAAAGCCCGCAGGCGTTCAGTTGCCATCAGTTTTTCATGACTCATCCGAGCCTTTCCGGCCGCGGTTCGGCAAAACTGCGCGCCACCGTCGCCCGCCAGAAGAAAGCCGTCCGCCGTGAAGAACGCGCAACGGCCAAAGTGCCGGAGGACACAGCTCCGAAAAAGAAAGCCGCCGCAAAACCGGAAGCTTCTCCGGCCCGGAAAACGGCAAAAGGAACAACGGCAAAAACAAAGACCACCAAAACGAAAAAGGCAAAGATTCCGCTGAAACAGCAGAAAAAAATCGTGATGGAATCCGTGGCTCCCTCCACGGCGGCAAAATAAGGATAAAGAACATGGCTCTTATTTCCGAAGAAGACGAAATCGAACTGGAAGCAAACTTCAGCAATGAAGAGGAAACGGAAATCCGCACACGGCTGATCGCGCTTCAGGAAAAAATACAGGAGGCGAACATCCCCGTGATCGTCGTTCTGTGCGGCGTTAACGGATCGGGAAAAAATGCCGCCCTGAGCATTTTCCGCGACTGGCTGGATCAGCGGCGTCTGGTTCTGCGAGCCTATGAACAGCGCAACGTCCGTCAGGAACGCGTCGAATACCGCCGTTACTGGCGCGATACGCCGGCCAACGGGAAAACCGGCGTGTTCGTCAGTTCGTGGTATTCCGATCCGCTGGTGTCTCGGGCATATGATAAAATAAACGATAACCAGCTATACGAACGGCTCGATGAATGCAACATGTTTGAAAAGATGTTGACGGACGCGGGGACGATTTTCTGTAAAATATGGTTCCATAAGAAAAAATCCGAACAGGAAAGTTTCCTGCGGGCACTGGACGAAGATCCGTACGAAAAATGGCGGGTCATGCCAGATGACTGGAAAAACTGCTGCCTGTCCGACAGTTTTGAGGAAACGACCCGGAAAATCATCCGGTATACGGATAAGGAAAACGCTCCATGGTTTGAAATCGAGGAAGGCTCCTTTACAAAACGCATCCGCCGGGCTTTGGAGTTCTTCTGTGACCGGGTCGAAAAACTGGTCGATCTTCATAACAGAGAAAAAGAAAAAGCCGCCGGGAAAAAACCGCCGAAAGAAAAAAAGGAAAAGAAGAATAAAATCAAATTCCTGAAAAGCCTGAATCTGGACGCGAAAATCAGCAAAGAAGATTACCGGGAACAACTGCCGTACCTGCGGGCGCGGCTGAACGCCCTGCTGATGGAGGTCAAAAAGCGCAACAAACGGGTTATTCTGGTTTTTGAAGGCCCGGACGCGTCGGGTAAGGGCGGCGTCATCAGCCGTCTGTCTTCATCGGTTTACGTGCGCGAATGCGAAATTTTCCCGATTGCGGCGCCGACGGACGAAGAAAACAAACGCCATTACCTGTGGCGGTTCTGGAAACGGCTGACCGATCAGAAGCTTCTGACTGTTTTCGACCGGAGCTGGTACGGTCGCGTCCTGGTCGAACGGATTGAACACTTCGCGACGGACGAGGAATGGAAACGGGCCTACGGAGAAATCAACTATTTTGAAAAACAATTGACACAAGGTGACAATATTGTCGTCAAGTTCCTGATGTATATTTCAAAGGATGAACAGCTGGTTCGCTTCAAATCACGCGAAGAGACGTCCTATAAAACATGGAAAATCGGCAGCGAAGACTGGCGCAACCGGGAGAAATGGGATCAGTACGACGAAGCGTTTGACGACATGCTCGAAAAAACGGATACAAAGTATGCTCCCTGGTACGTTGTCCCGGACAACAACAAGAAGTACGGACGAATCAAGACGATGGAATTGCTGTGTGAATATCTGGAAAAAGAGCTTGATTATAATCCTTCAAATGAGATTCCGCGGCCCTCAAAAGAGGAAGAATAAGATATCCTGAAAAAAAGCCCGGCGTATTTTTATCCGCCGGGCTTTTGATATGCCCTTTTACAGGAAAGAGGGTTTTGAGAAGAACGACCGGAAGCCGCCAACGCAGATACGGAATCCGAAAAGACGACGCTTTTTCTACACAACGGCTGACAGGAAAACCGCTGGGAGCAGATACAAAAAACCACCTGCAGAGCGGACTTTGAGACGAAAAAAGCCTCGGCGCCGAGAGACGTTCTGCGGATGCTTCCCGGGAAGCACGAAAGAAATCGAAATGACGAACGGCAGAGAGATAAAGACAGCGCTTTTTTTTTACATAACGGCTGACAGGGAAACGGCGGGAAGCAGAGACAAAAAAACACTTGCAGAGCGAACGGGACTTTGTAGCGGAAATAAGCACGGCCGCAGTGCGTTCTACAGAAAGTTCCCGGAGCACGAAAGAAAACCGAAATGACGAACGGCAGAGAGATAAAGACAACGTTTTTACACAACAACCGCCGGCGCCTGACGGACCGGGATCTGTGTCGAAAATAAGCCCCGGCGCGGCGGTGGGTTCTACGGAAGGTTCCCGGGAAGCACGAAAAAAAACCGAAATGACGAACAGGAGAGAGAGATGTTTTGTGTCATTTGATTAAATCAGATTCCCGGAAAACCTTCCGCGACACGTCGCGGGTTACGCGACAGCATTCGGGTTTTCACCGAATTTTCAACGAACGGCTCAGCCGCCGCCGAAAAACATGGATTTTCCCCGCCGACCCAAGGCTCAGCGGGGAAGTAAATCGTATCTATCTTTGAACCCCCTTCTGATCCATCAGAAAACGGGTCATCGCAACGCCTCTTTTCTTATCGGCCTCGCTTTTTGCCTTTGCCGCCTCCTGCGGGGATTTCGGCTGAGACGGCTTCCCGGCGGAACGCGGCGCCGGGGTACGGGGGCGCTTTCCCGCCGTACGGGATCGGATTACCTTTCCCGACTGACGTTTCGTCTGCGTCGCGACCTTTTCCGCAACGTTTTCAATTTCCTTTTGTGTCTGTTCGCGCTGCTGATCGGGGTTTCCGCGGTTGGCTTTGTGCTGATCCTTGCAGGCCTGTTTCACCTTTTTCAGACGCATCGTCAGCCCCTTATGTGATTCGATCAGCGTCGTGGTATCACGGATATCCGTCGGAAGCAGCGTCAGAGATTTGGAGACCAGCCTGTCCCGCGTCATCGGCATCACCCGGCGATCTCCGCTCTTCAGTACTTTCAGGCGGTAATCCGAAGACGCACATTTGACCGCGTTCATTTTAAGGTCGCAGATGGTCTTTTTACGCGTCTTCACAGAGCGGTATTCCTTGGCGATTGCGCCGTCATATTCGGAAATGACAATCTTCGCGCGCGCGGCCTTCTGTTCGGGCGTCAGCTTTTCCCGGGCGGGATCGGCCTTGATGCCGTACGCCAGAATGACACGTTCCAGCTTTGCTTCCGCCGGGGTCAGAGCTGTCCCGGTTTCATGCTTGTGCGTGATTTTACTTTCCAGCCCTTCCTGGCCGTCTTTACCGTAGTATTTCTCACGCCACACAGCGATTTGGCGTTCGTCAAAGCCCTGCTTCGCCGCCGACATGATCTGTGTATACTGTTCCTTGATTTCGGACAGCAGGATGCTTTCCTCACGGCGGCATTCCAGAAGATTGGCATTTTTCGTCTGACGCGACGAATGCAGTTCGGAACGACGGTCCGAAGGTTTGGAACCAACGCGCCACATGGCTTCCGACGCGGTCTTTCCATTGCTGAAGAAGATTCCATTGCGGGCATCTTTGGCTTTGTCCGCGCCGGTTTCGATCTGTCCGACCGCCGCAATGATCTTCATGGCGTTTTCGGTGCTTTCCTTCTCCTTTTCTGCTTCCTGTTTCGAAAGCTTCGCCTGGAAGGACGGCACGGAAGAAGAACTGCTGTAGGAAGACTTCTGCATCACGGGACGGCTTTTGACTTCCTTTTCTCCGGAAATCTGAATGCCGGCACGGGCACAGGCTTTGGCCAGCGCCTCACGGGTCGCGGCGTCGACTTCCATCATTACGGCGTTCCATCCCCTCAGACGCACCGCCTGCATCAGAAGGTAAAGTTTGTTCGGACGCGGCATTGAGCGGTTGACCCGCCGGAAAATATGGGCCTGGTTGCCCGTATCCAGCACGCCGCCGCCCCCTACGAAATCGATCTTGACGGCTTCTTTCCCGTCTTTGCCCATGACAAGCTTCACAGCGGAAATTTTCGTCGCCGACACACTGATGCCGGCCGCTTTATAGGCTTCTTCCTGCCGGGCCTGAAAAGCTTTCCAGAATTGGAGCAGACGCCGCGGATCTTTGGCCGCGACATCCTTGTCCTTATCCTCGGAAACGTTTCTGACGGAACCGACATAGACTTCAGGTTCGGTTTCCGGTTTCTGAGGATTCTGGATATCCTGAAATGTTTTTTCCTTTTCCGTCATTTTGCGTTCCTTTCCTGAGCGGATGGCCGGCCTGTTACGACCGGCCGCCGGCTGTTTTTAACGTCCCTGATTCTTGGCAACCGTCGCCAGGCGAGCTGTCATCTTCTTGGCCGCGTCGGACATCTGATGCGTCTGATTCTGGACAGGAGCCTCGTTCGTCTTCTGCTGGAAGTTGACGGCGGCCTGTGCGAAAATATTCTTGGCGCTGGCCGCGGTATTCCCGGCTTCCCGCAGAAGGGCCGCCATACCCTTCGGCATGTTTGCCTTTTTCTCGGCAACGACTTTTTCCGTCTGGGTCATCAGATCAGCGACCGGAATCGGCGCCGAAATATCCAGAGACCCGTTCACGACGGAATCCTTTGTTTTCGCGCACAGTTCCTGGGCAACCGCCGCCGTCAGCATCGTATCCGCCTTAATCCGGCGTTCTTCACCCTTCAGAGCCTTTTTAATGCCCGGATCCATGTCCTTTGCCGGAATGGCCGGAGTCTTTTTCGGCTCTTTTTTCGGATCGGTCATGATCTGGTATTTGGCCGCTTTCGCTTTCAAATCCATTTCTTGCGGCGTCAGGGCTTCACCTTTTGCTTCTTTGGCTTCAACTCCCTTCAGCTCGTTCCGCCAGGCCTTGCGCTGGTCGTTTCCGGCTTTTTTCAGAGCGTCGCCCAGCTTGGCCTTTTCATCCGCCGCAATGTGATCCATGGCTTCGCCCATCACCTTGTCAACGGCATCGAATCCGGCCTGCAGCTTTGCCTTGTCCGGTGCGTCCTGCTGCTGTTCGTCCTGCTGCGGCTCCGGTTCCCGTCCCTTTGGCGGCGTGTACGTTCCGCCCTGCGTCCGGGCGTCCAGATCGGCGGCTTTTTCCGCATACGACGGACGCGGCATGTTCGCCATCATTTCCTCGGCCTTCGCCTGCAGTTCCTGAGACGGTTCATAGTCCTTCACCGGCATGCCCAACGCGCGGCAGGCCAGGTACATCTGTGACTTGAATTCTTCCGACCCGGTCAGTTTCGCGGTCGTCCAGCCTTTGCGCTGTCCCATACGAACCATGGTCATGCATTCTTCCAGCGTCGGGCCGCCCTTGGCGTGAGCCAGGTGCAGACTCGCCTTCGTATTGACGAGCGTTGATCCCGTGTCCAGCTGCATATGAACCGGCGAATCCTCCTTGCCGCCCATTTTGACGACCTTGACGATGTTCGCATACGGGGACTGATAAGGATGTTCCTTGTCCGTGTGTTCGGCGATACCTTCACGACGGTAGTAGTTCAGCCAGTCCTTCATCTGCTCGGCTTCTTTGAGGAGGTCGACTTCCTGGCTGTTGTTTTCAATGGTGTTTTCGGGTTCCATCGTCGGAGTCGGGCGGCCTTCCGCACGATCCGCCGCCGCGATCAAATCCTGTTCCGACAGCGGCTGGTGATTCGGCACATAATTCGACAACAACGCGTTCATCTGAGCCACATAGCCTTCACGCACTTGGTCGGGATAATCGCGCAGATCAACCGGCAGGTCGTTCGTACGAATCCCCACATCGGACGTCAGGCCGTATTTGCTGACCATGTTGGCAAGCATCTGGTCGGCCGGCGGCAAAGACGCGATGTCTTTTCCTTCAATCTGATCTTTCCGGCCCGGGTTGCCCGGCGTACCGTAATACGTTTCCTGCAGGCTCTTCAGCAGGGCTTCGTCATATTCGCGTTTCTGGGCAACGACAAAAAACTCAGCCGATTCATTGGCGAATTTTTTGGCAACATCCTCATTCACCGCGCCTTGAGCCGCCATCTCTGCATCATAGCGTTTGGCATAATCCAGGAAATCCGGCTGGAAATGGTTGGCGTGCGGCGGAGTCTGCTCATCGTTCTGCTGCTGATCATTCTGCTGCTGATCATTCTGCTGCTGATCATTCTGCTGCTGA
>USCC01000085.1 GCA_900553035.1 uncultured Rhodospirillaceae bacterium
ATGGGCGGACAGACCGTCATTTCCGCAAAGAAGTAAGATAAAATGGCGGGCGGCATTTCTTCCCGGCGCATTCTGATCTGCAACGATGACGGCATTTCGGCCGAAGGGATCCGGGGGCTTGAAAAGGCCGCCCGCGGCTTGTCCGACGACGTCTGGGTTGTTGCGCCGGCTTTTGAACAGAGCGGAGCGGGGCATTCCTTTACAACTCACCGGCCTTTGACGGCGCACCGGGTTTCGGAGCGCCACTATACGGTTGACGGTACACCGACGGACTGTGTCCTTTACGCCTGCCGTGCGCTTTTAAAAGACCATAAGCCTGACCTGGTGCTTTCCGGTATTAATCAGGGCGCGAACCTGGGGCTTGACGTCACGTACTCGGGAACGGTCGGTGCGGCAATGGAAGGGACGCTTCAGGGAGTACGCTCCATGGCGCTCAGTCTGTACGGCGCAAAATCTCCGGCGGATACCCCCTATTGGGAGACGGCGGCCCGATATGCCCCCGAAGTCATCGGCCGGCTGGCAGAAATGGAATGGGCGCCGGACACACTGATGAACGTGAACTTTCCGGCGGTGCCTCCGGAAAAGGTGAGCGGCATTGAAATCCCATGCCTCAGCCGCCGTAAAATCGGCGACGAACTGACAATCAATTCCCTTCCGGACGGGAAAACGTCCTTCTGGATCGGTTATGCCCGTACCGAAGACCCTTCTGTCAAAGGTACGGATCTGGAAGCGGTTCTGCGCGGGGCCGTGACGATAACACCGATTACGCTGGATCTGACGGCCTGCACAATGGTCTCGGAACTGAAGCGCTGCTTCTGAACCGGGAAGAGGCTTTGTCGGGAAAACGCAGGGTAAGGAGGCCGTGTTCTTTTGTCTTTTTGCTCAGCAAAAAAGAACGCGAGGAACGGCATGGCTGTGAGATGTCCCTGTGACAAGTGTTTCTGGCGGAAGGGGATGCTGTGGGCGCATGAAAAAAGTGGATAATAAAAAAAAATGTTCTCTTCCCGGCCTTTTTTACGCCGCCGGCATCAAAGAAGGAGAAGCCCTTGCCAAGGCCGTCGCGGAAGCTGCGGACGCGATGATGCCGGGATTGGAGAGACAACGGATCTCCTGTCGTCTGGCGGTTCATGAAGCGGTTCTGAACGCTCTGAAGCATGGAGGCGGCGAAGCTTTCGTGGCTCTTGTTCCGGAAAAAGAAGGTGTCTGTGTGCAAATCCGTCAGAACGGCGATGTGGTTTTTCCTCCGCCTTCCAGAGCTTTCGGAGGAACAGCCCTGATTCGTCGCTGTTCCCGGAAGCAGGACGTGTCCGAAGATAAAAAAATCCTCTCGCTTTGGTTTTATTAAAATTTGATTCAGATATTGGGCGTATCCTGACTGAGTTCAGCTTGTGAGGTCGAAATGAACATGAAAAATGCGCCGGGTCTGAAATCGTTCTACAGTACGGTGCCGATGCCGTGTCCGTATTTGAAAAACCGGACGGAAAGAAAGCTGGCGACGGATATTTCCTCCGGCGATTCTCAGTGGTGGGCAAACGCTCTGTCGCGTTCCGGATTCCGACGGAGCCATACGGTTTGTTACATTCCCGCCTGTCCGGGGTGTGATGCCTGCATTTCTGTCCGCATTCGAAATGATGATTTCGTGCCTTCCAAAAAAATGAAAAAAACACTCCGCCTGAACGCCGGTCTGGAAATGTCGGTCATACCCAATGTCGCCACACCCGAACAGTACAATCTGTTCCATGATTATCTGACCCTTCGTCACAGTGACAGCGAAATGAACACGATGTATTTCGAAGAATACCGTGCCATGATCGAAGATACGCCCGTTGACTGCGTCCTTCTTGAACTGCGTGAAACGGCGACTTCCCGCCTGAGAGGCGTCATGCTGGCCGACGTTCTGGATGACGGCGTGTCGGCGGTTTACAGCTTTTTTGACCCGAAGACCCCGCGGAACAGCCTGGGGACCTTCTTAATCCTGAAGCTGGTCGAATTTGCCAGAAGCCGCGGTCTGCCATATGTCTATCTGGGATATTATATCCGCGAATGTCCGAATATGGCTTATAAAAACCGTTTCAGGCCACTCGAATACTGTCTGAACGGCAAATGGAAAAAATCACTCGCCGATTAAATGGAAAACGACGTTCCGGACAGCGGCATGGTTCCGGTGTTCACAGACGTACACCGCCTGCCATGTCCCAAGGGTCATGCGTCCGCCGGCAACCGGAATGCTGAGCGATACATCCGTCAGAGACGTCCGGATATGAGCGGGCATATCGTCTTTGCCTTCATATGTATGAACGTACAGGCGGTCGTCCTGCGGCGCCATCCGTTCCAGAAACCGGCCAAGGTCAGCCATAACGTCCGGATCCGCGTTTTCCTGAACCGTCAGGCTGGCGGACGTATGCCGGATGAACAGCGTCAGAAGCCCGGTGCGGATACCGCTCTGTCCGATCAGGCGATTGACGGCGCCGGTGATGTCGGTAAAACTTGCGCCCGCGGTTTGAACGGGGAGCGTTTCCTGGAACTGCTTCATTCGTACAGGTGCCGTTCGTCCACGCGTCCGGCCTCCTCTTTTTCCATCAGAGGGATGACGCCCTTACTGTCCAAGGGCAGATTCGTGACGTTTCTGCAGGCCGCTTCGTATTCCCGGATAATCTTGAAATTCTCGGCTTCGGCAATCAGAACCTGTTTTGCTCCGGCCAGAAAGGAACGAACTTCGGGATGCAGGAAATCAAGCAGAATCGTCTGTTGCGGGGTACGGTACAACAGAGCATGAGGGCCGCCGTCGTAAATCAGGACGGGGGAAGACGGTTCCCCATCACGGGCGTGAATGGAAATCATCACTTCGTTCTGCCTGTTCAGATGAACTTCATAGAATGATTCCTGATCCGGTTTTTTCGGCACGGCTTTTCCTTTCAAAATACTTATAAAAGTATATCCTTTCCATTTCCGTCCGGCAAGATGTTCAAAAATCTTTCACACTTCCTTAATGCCGAAAAGGATGATACTATTCCGATAAAACAATTGTTTAAGGAGATATCTTATGCATCCGTGGCATGACGTGGAACTGGAAGGCAAAGTGCCTCAATTCGTTCCCGGTGTTATCGAAGTCCCCAAGGGATCAAAATATAAATATGAACTGGACAAGAAAAGCGGCCTGATCCGTGTTGACCGCGTTTTGTACAGCAGTGTGCATTATCCGGCGAATTACGGCTTTATCCCACGCACGTACTGTGACGATCGCGACCCGCTTGACATTCTTGTGCTGGGTCAGGAACCGGTTTACCCGCTGACGATTTTAACGGCGCGCCCCATCGGTGTGATGAAGATGGTCGATCAGGGAGAGGCCGACGACAAAATCATCGCCGTCCATGCCGATGATCCGGAATACGCCCATTATTCGTCGATTGATGAACTGCCACCGCACCGCATGATCGAAGTCCAGCGCTTTTTTGAAGATTATAAAAAGCTGGAGAACAAAACCGTGGTCGTGGAAGGTTTCCTTGATCAGCATGAAGCGTTCCAGGTCATTCTGGACGCCGTAAAGCTGTATGAGGAAAACAAGGAACACCTGACAGGGTATAAACGCGAACGGTGCTGAACGGCATCGGGGAAGAAACGGAAAACGGCGGAATGTACCGCCGTTTTTTGATGCCATGCGCTCCTGTCTTTATGCTTTTGAAAAAAGAGGGCGGCCCGGAAAAAACCTCCGGGAACGTGAGCCGGATAAAGATAGGCCGGAGCGTCCTCTGTCCGTATTCCCAACTGCGGAAAAGGAGCTATTTTAAAGCTTCTCTGAGTTCCTGGATTGCCGTGCGTGCCAGAAGATCGCATCGCTCGTTTTCGGGATGACCGGCATGTCCTTTGACCCAATGCCATGCAACGTCGTGCTTTTTCAGCAGGTGAAAGATCATCTGCCACAGGTCGCTGTTTTTTACGGGTTTTTTATCGGCTGTACGCCATCCGGCTTTGACCCATCCGGGCATCCACTCGGTCGCGCCTTTCATGACATACTGGCTGTCGGTATAAAGGTCGACTTCGCAGGGTTCCTTCAGGGCGTTCAGGGCTTCGATGACGGCCGTCATCTCCATACGATTATTCGTTGTCGCCTCCCGCGCACCGGACAGTTCGCGTTCCGTTTCCCGATAACGCAGAACTGCCGCCCATCCGCCGATTCCCGGATTCCCGCTGCACGCGCCGTCGGTGAAGATTTCAATTTTCTTTTTTTCCATAGGGTTACTGTACCGTATCTTTGAAAGGCCGATAGAGATTGCTTGATTTTATGAACGATTATCTTCTACTATTCAATAAGAATAAACGGATATGGAAAGCGGTGTATCGATGACGGTTCCTTTTTTTACCTGCGGCGGAATGTTTTACTGGTTTGACCGGCATAATTATGCCGGATGGCGGATTCAGGAAAACATATGGTCGCATCGGTGCCGTCTGCTGGATCCTTACGGTATTCGCCGCGCGGACGGAACGTTTGAGGTCTGCTGCGAAATGATGTCTTATTTCCTGAAGGCTTGGGAAGCCGAGCCTTTGCGCAAGGAGGCTGTTGTTTTCATCCATGGCCTGTTTCAGTCGCCGTCGTCATTCGATAAAATGATTCGGGCTTTTCGTCAGGAAGGGTATGAGACCGTTTCCTTCAGCTACCCGATGTTGCGTTTTGACGTTTTGAAATCGGCTAAGGCTTTGAATGCGATGCTGAACCGCCGGAAAGATCTGGAACAAATTAATTTTGTCGTTCACGGCGCCGGGGGGTTGATTCTGCGCCAGGCGATAGCCCTTGATCCCGAATGGCTTTCGATGAACGGGCGGTCGGTTCAGATTTCCGTGCCGAATCACGGCTTCATCTGGGCCCATAAATGGCAGGAAAAATGGCTTTATAAAAAACTTCTGGGAGCAATGGGGACGAATATCACACCGGATTTCATTACGGACAACGTGCCGCCGATGAAGGGTGAATTTGCGGTCATTATGGGCGGAAAGGAAGATGCGAAGGGCATCAATCCGTATCTGGGCGCCGACAATGACGGCCTTTTGCGGGTTGACGAAGCGCGTCACGCTGGGGCAAAGGAGGAATTTCTTATCCTGAATGTCCCGCATTTTTATGTGCAGCGGTCACCGAAAGTCATTGAAATGGCGGTTTCATTTGTCCGGCACGGCCGTTTGGGAAAGGGAAAACGCATCCGCAAAGAAAACAACCTGATGAATGTCTGGGATAAATAAAGGCGGCTTCTTCTTAAGCCGCTTTTTTTAAAGAGAGGCGAGCGCCGCTTATAAGATCTGCTTTTCATGAAACAATTTTCATGCTCCCGGACATTTTCCGTCCGTCATTCTTGCTAAGCAAAAAAGAACATCACGATTTCTCCGGCGGTGCAAGATACTTCCCGGCGGCGGTGCCCAGAAGCCTTTGCGGTGGCTTATCGGTTTGATACGGGCAAGAGCGTATGCTTCAGGGTATGGCTTATTGCTAAGCAAAAAAGAACATCACGATTTCTCCGGCGGTGCAAGATACTTCCCGGCGGCGGTGCCCAGAAGCCTTTGCGGTGGCTTATCGGTTTGATACGGGCAAGAGCGTATGCTTCAGGGTATGGCTTATTGCTAAGCAAAAAAGAACATTACGATTTCTCCGGCGGTGCAAGATACTTCCCGGCGGCGGTGCTCAGAGGCCTTCGGGAGACAGGACCGCAAAAAAGGCGGCATTTCCGCCGCCTTTCCTTTTCGGATAATATCGCCGTACTTTTATTTTTCCGCCCGTTCCCGTTCATGTTCCAGATTCTTTGCTTCAACCCACAGCTTTTCCATTTCATCCAGATTCGTTTCCTCAAAAGGCTGTCCGCGTTCCTTCAGTTTCCGTTCAATATATGAAAAACGTCTTTCAAACTTCTCGTTCGTTCGTTTCAGTGCCTTTTCCGGGTCAATGCCAAGCTTGCGAGCCAGGTTGACGCAGGCAAACAACAGATCCCCCATTTCGTCTTCACGCTGGTCTTCATGATCCGCCTGAGCAATCTCATCCCGAAGTTCCTGCATTTCCTCGGCAATCTTATTCAGGACAAGCTCCGGCCTGTCCCAATCAAAGCCGACTCGCGCCGCCCTGTTCTGAAGCTTGAATGCCCGCGTCGCCGCCGGAAGCGATTTCGCTATGCCGGACAGAACGTTTTTCTGATCTTTGGATTCACGTTCGGCCTGTTTCAATGCTTCCCAGTTCGGCGCCTGTGCCGCGTGGCCGAAAATATGCGGGTGACGCCGAATCATTTTGTCACAGACCGTCTTCACCACGTCGGAAAAGCTGAAGCTTCCCTTTTCTTCGGCAATGCGCGAATGAAAAACAACGTGAAACAGCAGATCGCCCAGCTCTTCTTTCAGCTGGGCATCGTCATTGCGCTCCACCGCATCGTAAACCTCGTACGCTTCTTCCAGCGTATACCCCGCAATCGACGCGGAAGTCTGCTCCCTGTCCCACGGGCATCCGGCCTCGCGGTCCCGCAGACGCGCCATAATCCGCAGAAGGCGATCCATCTTTTCGTCCGGCATCATTCTTCTTCAATCTCTTTGATAAGCCCCGAAATATCCATGTAGTCCATCAGTTCCTTCGGATAAGGAAGAACGCCGTTTTCGGGAATGACAATCGGCGCCTCATAGACTTCGGTGATTTCATCATCATCGTCCATTTCCGTGACCAGAATATGTTCATAAGAGGACATCATCTCACGCACGGGCTTTGTCACATGGGGAAGGGGAACCAGCTGGTCGTCCCGCCGTTTGAACAGAGCCTGAAAAAAACCGTCGAAATACACGGTCGGCTTTTGCGGCGCACCGTCAAGAGATTCGACGACCAGCATCAAATCTCCGGCGCCGTTGTCGATAAAATCGTACTGAAGCGTAAAAATGTCAGGCAGTTTTTGTTCGGACATTGAAAAGACCTTTGAAAATGGAACCCTTTATGTATATTAAAGGAGGATTCGGTTTTGACAATAGGCTTGCGGGATTATTTTTCGTTGCTCTGCCTTGCGAATCAGGGAGGTGTATGTTTTGTCTATTTCGGGGACTTTCCGTTTTATTCATATATTTTTCGGACAGTAAGGGGGACGGCGGCCGATTTTTTCAAGGAACGGGGAAGAATATTAACACATTGAAAAGAAACGTTTTTATGTGAAAAGCGGCGACAAAATGAAAAAAAATATCAAAAATAGACAAAATAAGGTTGAAAAAGGAAAAAACCTTCGTTATAACTGAAATTAACAGGGAAACTCATTTAAGAGAGAGGCTATTATGACAGAAAAAACCCCGGTCAAATTAATCGTAAGCGATATTGACAACACGATTTCCGATTTTTTCAACATCTGGGGCGTGACGACGGAAAAAGCCGTTTCACAGCTGGCGGCCAGCCGCGGCATTGATAAGGATAAACTGTACGAGAATATGCGCGACAACACCTCTGGTTTCGCCCGTTTCCACAGCATTTCCACCCTGATCAAGGAAACGCCGATGCTCAGTCTGGAAGGCAAGTCGCCCGAAGAAGCCGCTCGTCTGGAAAAACTTGATGCAAAGCTCATTCACGACATTCAGAAAGAGCGCACGCAGGGCAATAAGGTATACGAAGGCGTCATTGCGACAGTGCGTAAGGCAAAGGCCGCCGGGTCGGCTTTCGTCCTTTATACCGACGCTCCGATTTCGGGCGCGATTGAACGTCTGGCCGACATGAAATTCCCCATTGACCTGATCGACGGCATGGTTTCCCGCGCCGATCATTCAACGGAAATGGTTGACGGCAAGCATCAGTTCAAAAAGGCTCCGATGCAGGTAAAGGGTAGCGTGTACGACAAATACCGCGATTCCTTGGTTGAAAAGCTCGGGGACAATCTGGTTCTGAATGCTTCCGATATGTGGAAGCCCAATACGACAGTGATGCAGGGCATTCTGGATCGTCACGGCGCCAAGGCCGAAGAAACCGTCATGGTCGGCGACAATATCCGTTCGGACGGCGGCGCTGTTGCTCTGGGTTGTCATTTCGCCTGGCAGAAAGAGGGCGCGGAAGTCTGGCCCGAAGTCAAGGCCATGTCCTGGAAGATGAACGAAATGCCGACGTACAAGGTCGGTGTTGAAGGTCACCTTGAACAGCTGGCGGATATCAAGGCGCAGAAGCCTGAGCTGGGAGCCCAGTACGATAAGAACATGGTAACGCTGGAAGGCGGATTTAAGGATTTGAATAAGCACTTCCGTTTTGCCTCGATTGAAAAGGCCAAGGAACAGACGAACACCAATACGGCGTTCAATGCCGGTCTGGCTCGCCGCAAGGCTCGCGGAATGTAATTCTTGCTAAAGTTGAAGCAAAAGGGAGGGGAAGAAAAGAGCCCCTCCCTTTTTGCGTGCTTCTAAACAAAAAAACAACTTCATGATTTTTATCGTTTTTTAAAATTATAAAGCAATATGAAAATTCGCATAAAAAGCTCTTTTTTTTGCGAGACTGGACTTGACAGCTTTCTCTGAACCTAGCAATCTATATAAAACACATATCCGTTTGTACAATGGAAAGGATACCGTCTTGTTCAATCAGTTTACGGAAGAAGAAAACTTAATCCGTGCCGCATCTTTCCTGCCATCGCAAGAAGAACTAAAAAAACAGCAGGAAGAACTCGCCCAATCCTCGGATCCTTTGGCGGCTTTGCTTTATTCGGACGATCGCGACACGATTTTATACGGCATTTTCGGGGATGTGCCGGATTACAGCAACCCTGACATGGAAGCAATATGGGACGAAGTGCTTGAATCGGATCCTGAAGTGATTTTTGAATACTGTTTCCGAAAGGGGATTGATCTGTTCCAGGATGACGGGCGTCCCGTTGCTCCGTGGCGCGATATCGCCGTTATGCTCAAGGCAATTGACAAGGGCATTCTTCAGCTGGCCTGATTTTTTCTTTAAGGGGTGCCATGACGGACCAGAATATGGATATGAAGACGCCGGAAGTCTCTAAAGAACC
>USCC01000086.1 GCA_900553035.1 uncultured Rhodospirillaceae bacterium
TGATTCAACTAACACAGCTTAATCTTATCACTCAATTGTGGCAGAATTATGGCAATGATGTGGCAGAATTGTGATGCAAAAAAAAGCGGCTGGAAAAGCCGCTCTTTTCAGTAAATCGAGCCTTACCTGCATTTGCCCTCAAGCCAGCGGCCGTTGGAGAGACCGTCAGCGGGAGAGCTTCCGTGCCTGCACGAAAACCGGATTCAGCGTTTTCGACATGTCTGCCGTAAAAGGCGTCAGGTTTCCTTCGTTTCCCTTTCGGGCGGGCGCGGCGGTTTTCATCAGGCCGTTCAAAACCGACGCCGTGTCCCGGTCAACGGCAATGTAAGATCCCGAAGCCAGAACGGACGGGTTTTCCGTAAAGTAGCATCCGCCCTTATCGTCCAGGCACAGGTCTTTGACGATCTGTGCGGGCGTCTGTACCCGGTCGTATGTATCCTCTGCGTTTAATCCCTTTTCCGCCCGGCGCGTCATCATTTCAACCTGATAGGCTTCGTCATACGCTTTTTTGACCGGGTCATTTTCATACCACGCCAGAAACGCCGCTGTCCGGGCTTTTCCGTTTTCCAGGGCGCCGTCTTCGTACATGGCCTGATTGAACGCTCGGCCGATGGCGGCGTTCGCCCGGGCAAAGACAAACAGCGGCGTTTCGTTTCCGGCTTCCATCATTTCGCCCAGCACCTGAGCCGCGGTCGCCTGGGCGTCGGCTTCGACAGCGCGTGTCCGCATGATGTTCGTCATCAGCGTTTCCCGGCGCGGGCGGCGGTCGTCACTGGCGTCATATTCGCCGCGTTCAAACTGTCCCGCATGGCGGGCTTCATGAATCAGGACGCCGACCAATATATCGTCTTTGGAAAGCGGGCTGAGGACAATCTGTTTATGTTCCTTGCTACATCCGCCGTTGGATCCCAGAACGAATTCCATGCCGATTTTATAACCGGCTCTGCTGGCGGTTTCCAGGGTTTTTCGGCCGGTTTCCGAAACGGCGATCTGGTTGATCATGTCCGTAATACGAGCCTGAGTCCGCTCATCACCAATAATTTTAAAGGGCGGGTCAATGTCCTGCACCATATTTTCAGCGGCAGGAGAGAGGCGCGGACCTTTAAAAGCCTCGTTTAAAGACATGTTTTTCATTTATTTCGCCCTTTTTGTCTGTTTTATATTTTTTTTGTAATAGTCGGCAATCGTGAACCCGAGTTCCCTGATAAGCTTCTGTTCGGCTTTGACAAGGCTGGGGTAGGTGTCGGACACCGGTTCGACCAGCGTCGAACGTGTGCGGTAAAGTGTCTGCCCGTCGGCGTCGTTAATCAGCCACCAGGCATCCAGAACCGCTTCGCCGTTTGGTGTCGCATCAAAACGCTGTACTTCGACATACAGCCGGTATTTCAGGAATTCCCGGTTGACATCGACCTGTTTGGCCAGCGGGTAGCCGGCTCGTTCGGAAATGGCGTCGGCCAGGACGCGGGGCATGACGTCGCTGATATGTTCGGCCCACCGGTGGAACTCGGCAATCATAATGGTCGAGGTCTCCGCGTCGCGCAAAACGATCTGCGGACGATCCAGATAGGTGGGAATCGAAATCTGTTCAATGCCGATAACGACGGAGTCGGCATTTTTCAGGGTCAGGCTCTGCCGCGGGGCGGTATTGGCATCCAAGACGTAAAACGTCGACGGTTTTGAAAAGCCGCAGGCCGCCAGAAGCGTCAGAATGAACGTCAGTGCGGTGAAACGAAGGGTCATTGTCCGTATCCTCTTTTGCCTTTCAGAAGCGCTTCCGGGTGACGCTCCAGATAATCCGCCCAATTCCGGATCGACTGCGCCGCGTATCCGAAATCCCTGAGCGTTTTATTCAAATCAATCATGGTCCGCGATCCTTCAGAGAAGGAATCCAGCACTTTGTCCGCTTTTTTAGAGGTGGAAGCCAGCGTTTCCGTAATGACTTTCGCATCAGAGACGATGCCCGGCGCGTCCTTGTTGATTGTGCGGAACAGCTCGTTCATCTCGGCCATCAGGGTATTCAGTTCCTTGATCGTTTGGCGTATCGGCAGGTTCTGGATTGTTTTTGACAGTTCTTCAATCGTAGACGGGAGCGTCGGAATTTCCGGGATTTTGCCGTTGCCGTGCAGGACGATGGGCGTCCCCGGATAAAAGCTCAGGTCAATCATCATCTGGCCGGTCAGAAGGTTCTGTGATACCAGTTTGGCTCGCAGCCCCTTGTCAATCAGCTTCTGCATCAGGTATGCCTGATCGTTGGAGCGTGATCCGTCGGCGTTCAGAATCGTAAAACTGTCCTTGTTGCCTTCGATGTAAACGGGGATCTGGATGTCCATGTCCTTGATATCGGTAATCAGAGAGATACCGACGACGCGGCCGACCGGGACGCCGTTGAACACCACCGGTGATCCGACGTTCAGGCCTTTGACCGATCCTTCAAAATAAAGGACGTGCTTAATGCTGTCGGAAAAGAAGACGCCCCGGTTCAGATACAGGAACGTTCCGATGAAAAGTGCGATCGCCGTAAGGACGAAAAGGCCGATTCGTGCCGTGCTTGCTTTTTGACTCATGCGTTTTTCCTATGCGGTTCCTCTTCTGCGCCGCGTGTTAAGAAATTCAGAACTGTCGGATTAGGCGGATGCTTCAGCAACTCTTTCGGGTCGCCGTGTGCGATCGCCGTCCTTGTGTTCACATCCAAGTATATCGAATTTGTGCCGATTGCAAATATGGAAGCCAGTTCATGGGTGACCATGACAATCGTGGTATGCAGGCTTTCCCTGATTTCCAGAATCAGGTCGTCCAGAAGACGCGCGCTGACAGGATCCAGCCCGGCGGAAGGTTCGTCGAAAAACACAATGTCGGGATCCAACGCCAGCGCGCGGGCCAGCCCGGCTCTTTTTTTCATGCCGCCGCTGATTTCCGAGGGATAAAACTCTTCAAATCCGGCCAGCCCGACCAAATCAAGCTTGAGAGCAACGACGTCTCTGATTTCGGCGGGGGTCAGTTTCGTATACTGTTCCAGAGGCAACGCAATGTTCTCCGCAAGCGTCATTGAACTCCACAAAGCGCCGCTTTGATAGAGGATGCCCGCTTTTTTCATGATTTTGTCGCGCAATTCTTCTGAACCGCCCCAGAAATCCTGTCCGTCGAAAATGACTTTTCCGGCCGCCGGACGCTTCAGCCCGACCAGGACCTTTAAAAGCGTGCTTTTGCCGCATCCGCTGGCACCCATGATGATGAAGACATCGCCCCGGTTGACGGAAAAATTCAGGTCGCGCATCAAAACAAAATCGCCGTAAGCGACTTCCAGGTTTTCACAGGTGATGATCGGGGCATTTTCCATGTCACACTCCGATCACGTCACAGATGAAGGTAATGATCGCCGTCGCAATGATGATGCCGACAATGGAATTGACGACGGCGGCTGTCGTCGCGCGACCCACGGAAGACGCGCTCCGGCCGCTCATGATACCCTGATAGCAACCGCACAGCGAAATGATAACGCCGAAAACGGAGCCGTGCACAATGCCGATGATGATATTTTTCATCGACAGGGCGTTGAAGGTCATTTTGAAATATTCCTGCGGCGACAGATCCAGCATGAAAATACCGACGAACGCACCGCCCATAATGCCCATGAAATCCGCGTAAACCGTCAGAAGCGGCATCATCAGCGACAAGGCCAGAAGGCGCGGCAACACCAGAAAGTCAAACGGAGAAACGCCCATGGTTTCCAAAGCGTCAATTTCTTCATTAACCTGCATGGATCCCAGAACGGCGGCATAGGAGGATCCCGTCCGGCCCGCCATGATAATGCCGGCCATAACGGCGCCCATGACGCGCGACATGGCAATGGCAACCAGGCTGGCGACGTAAATCTGTGCGCCGAACATTTTCAGCTGGACCGCGCCGACGAACGCCAGAATCAGGCCGACCATGAAGCAGATCAGGGACACAATGCCCAAAGCGTCAAAGCCGGCTTCCTGCAGAGCCAGCAGAAGGTCGGTTTTGCGCATGACCGCCTGTTTATGGATAAAACGTCCCAAAGCCATGTTGGATTCGCGGATGAAGCGGAAGGCCTTTTTCGTCGTTTCCCAGACGTCCAGGCTTGTCTGCCCGACACGAGCCAGAAAAGGCGGACGCACATCCGTCCGTTCGGCGCCCGCGCGAGCCGGTACTTTCAAAGCCAGGTCTATCAGCTGGTCAACGCCGTCCGGAAGCCCTTTCCGTTCACAGGAAACATCATTTTTCCGGCACAGCCCAATCAGGTGCACCAGAAGAGCGACCAGCGTACTGTCCCATTCCGTAATGCCGTCGTTCATGAAAACGACATGCCGAAACGACGGCGCCGAAAACGCACCGATGACTGCTTTGCGGTCTTCCAGCGGAGCGTTCAGCGTCCATCCGCCCCGAAGGCGGAGAACTGCGCCCGAATCCGCGCCTTTTTCTAAAACGGCCTCAGAAGCCATTGCCGAAATCCCTGTAAACTAACGGCTCACTTCCTTACGAACGGCCTGAAGAATGTTTGTTTTTTCCTGTGTCTTCTGCAACATGCGGCCCATGACATCCTTTTGCATGTAAAGCCCCAGATCGGACGGCGAGGTAAAAATTGCCCGGGGTGCGCAGGAGTCGTTCGGATTCGTTATTTCCTTATCCTTTGAGCTGGCGACTTGGAAAATGTTGACTTTTACGCCTTCCTTCCGGGCGGTGTCGCCGACACTGCGATCCGTGCCGCCCTTGCGGATTTCGCCGCCGTTTTCATCATGGCCGACGACTTTGCCGAAGCTGTCGCCGTAGAAGTTGATGCCGTCCTTCAGCAGGCCGAAGGCGCGCAGGGCGTTCCCTTTGGACGCCGCACTGCGGATTTCAAATACCGGAGGCGATCCGGGCTGAGCTTCTTCCTGTTCCAGCGAGAACATTTCCGGCGGCGCTTTTTTCAGGGATTCCTCCATGAACGCCCGAACCTCGGTATTCGCGGCAAAGGCTTTTTCCTTATTCAGGGTCGAATTGAAATTGACCGCAAGAGAGCTCATTTTGTATTCGACGACCAGATAATTGTCCGTCGCCTTGGATTCGTCGGTTTCAAAACCGTATTTCTCGCACAGTTTTCCAATGAATTCCCGGCCGTCCTTATGCATGGAGGCAACATAAGCTTCCATCTGTTTTTCCTCTTCGGGCGTGCGGGGAATGAGAATCTCGTTTTTATCGTTCAGGGTCAGGCCTGCCGCTTTCAGATCCGCGCTCAGAGCCTTGTCCTCTTCGCCGACGGTCAGCAGTTCGCCGTGATCCGTGATGCGTGTTTTTTTTGCCAGGGCATCGGCCAGGTTTGTGCCTTCCATATAGAAAGCGACTTTTTCTTCAATGCCGGGATAGGCTTCGGCGACTTTCGGATTTTTTTTCAGGAACTGGGAAAAGCGCTGCTGGGCGGACGTCAGCTTCGCGGTCCGTATTTCAGCGGAATTCGGGGCTTCTTCGACGTTTTCGCCCTTATTATAAAGCAGGGAGGCAAAGTCTTCTTTGCTGCGTCCGGTCAGGAAACGGAATTCGTCCCCGCACGCGAGTTTCACGGCAAAGGCGAAAGCGACATTTCCGTCCATGTAGGCCGTACTGGGATTATTGACAAGTTTGGAGCATGTTCCGTCAAAATCAAAGTATTCCATCCGAGCGTTCCTTTTTGAAGCGTTAACTGAGAATCCCTGCAGATTCCTACCTGTATTGTGTCGAAAAATGCCGGGATTGTCAATCATGGAGGCACTGTTTTTTTGTCTATGAACGTTTTTTTTATTTTGTCCATAAGTGTGAAGGCCGCTTTCCGCCGCGTAGAGGAAACTCTTTTTTAAAATAATCGGGTTTTTGTGCTTTTTTGGGTTGTTTCCGATCTTTTTTTTGTTATAATTTTAGACAAATAAATTTCAACAGATGAAAAAGGTTTTTTGACAATGAGCGATAAAGTTAATGTTTTTCACCTGACCAGCCGCGGCGGTATCAGCATCAATTCCGAAAACGGGGCGGCTGTTGAAAATCCGGGTGGCGGTGTTTACACGGCCATGTGCGATGCCAAACAGGCCGGGGACGAATCCATCGACGTGGCATGGGTCGGCAAGGAATCCGCGGTTCCTCAGGAAAAATCCGCCAGATGGTCCGAGGTGAACGCCGACTGGGCAGCTTTATCCTCTGAACAGAAGACGGCGCTCAGCAAAGGCCAGGCTTTCCTGCCCGTCAGCGGAAAAATGGAAAACGGCCTCAGCACCGAAGTCTTTTCCGTCCCGCCCGCTCTGCGCGATTTCGCCCGCCAGAATACGCTCGACTTCCTCTGGGGGCCCGGCGGCCACGGGTTTGAAAACCTTTTTGAAAAGAATAAAAAGCATGCCGTCGATTCCTTAAAGGCTCTGACGTTCAAAAAAAATGCCCTGCGCGATGTCAATAACGCCTATCAGAACAAGGAAATCGATTTCAGGGAAGCTGTCGAGCTTTCAACGTACGTCATGCTCGGCGAACGGACTTCGGCCGATAAGCTCAAGGCCGCGAAAACAGATCTGAAGATTTTGTCCTGCGAAGACGACATCCGTCTGTTCGGAGATCCGTCCTGCGTCGCTCCGAACGTTAAAAAGGCGATGATGCAGGCAATGAGCCGGGAAGGTTTTGCCGGCGATTACGCCGTCGATAAGGAGGCAATGGACGCGCGTTTGGCACAGGTCGCCGATATACCCGCGATTGAGGCAAAAGTCGAAAAAGTCAACGAAGCCATGGCGCTTGACCTCGGATTCCGATACCAGACAGCCGAAGCCGCCCATTCCGCAAAGATGATGCGCGAACGCATGGCGGGACTCGACAATGTCATGTTCTTCAGCCAGGACTACGACAACGAAATGGTTCCCTACGCGATGCGCGGCAAGGAAGGCGAAATGCCGATCGGCATGTTCCGGCACATCCCCGTCCTGAGCACCGAGGAAATGAACGGTATGACGATTGACGGTACGCCTCTTCTGGAACATCCGGGCATGAAGGAATATTTCGCCCGCGTCATGTCGTCGGCCGATGTCGTGGGATGTCAGACGGATCGTGATGCAAAGCACATCTGCGACATCATGAAACAGATCGCACCGGAAGGATTCAAAAAGGCCGCCGAAGGGGAAAATGTTTACGAATTCTTCGGTAAAAAGGTCAAAATTCAGGAATATCCGATCGGTATCAACCCGCAGGATGTCCGCCGAAAAGCGAATCAGGACTGCCAGGGTGAAACCTTCAAGGCCGTTCAGGAATTTGCGGAAGGCAAAAATCTGTGCTTTATCGGCGGATGCCGTGCAGACTACACAAAGGGCGTTGACGAAGCCGTCGAGGCGGCCGATGTTTTCCTGGAAAAAGTGCAGAAATACGAAAAGGTTGAAAAGGGAACGCCGGTTTATGAGGCTCTGTCTGCGGATGAAAAGAAAGAATTTGAACAGTTCGGCACTGAACAGGCCCGCAATACGGTCTTCTTCATTCAGGTGCAGCCGACTCGCGGCGGCCATGAAGACTTCGACGCGACGGCCAAGCGCCTGTCGGCAAAGTTCGCCAAGCTGAACGAAGAATTCCCGACAAAATCAAAAACCATTTTCGCCGGTCTGCCTCATGCGGAACTGATGGCCGTGATGAAACGTGCCGACATCAAGATCGACATTTCGATCAAGGACGGCATGGCTCTGGTGCCCAAGGAATACAACGCCGCTCAGTTCGGCAAGGAAGAACCGGGCATCGCCATCGTCAGCGACGGCATGGGTGTGGCACGCGGGGCTTTGCAGATCAATAAGGAAATTGAAGCAAAGTACGGTATTCAGAATGCTTTCCCGGTTGTCGATAATCCGGTTTCGTTTAAAAGCCGGCATCCCGACGAAGCCAACATGGATACGGTGAACGCCGTCGTTTCGACAATCGCCGAAGTCATTAAGCGTCCGCCGGAAGTCAAGCGGCTGATTAATGATTACATCAACACGCAGATGGAAACGTATGACCTGAAATGGTGGAACAAGGTTCAGTCCGAAGATCTGAAAACCATGTCCGCGGTCAATCAGGCCGAACGGGCTCGGGAAGCGGAAGCGCTGAAGGCCGGAAAAGCCGTTGAATATTATACGGCGAAGTTCGGCAAAGACGTTGATATCACCGAACTGGCCTTCAAGCCGAACGGCGAACTGCGTACGAAACCGGTGGCTTTCGGCCAGAAAATGGCCTGGACGCGCAAGCAGCTGGGGTACATGCTGGATACGGGCAGTGAAGGGACTTCTTCCGTTTACATCCATAAATGCGAAAAGCCCAAAGCGAATGCTTCCGTCATTCAGAAGCTGGCGGCGCAGAAAAAACAGCGTTAAAGATAAAAGCCTCCTTCGGGAGGCTTTTTCATGCCGGAAACGAACAGACATTCCGGAAAACGGGCGCGGTACATGAATGTTTCCTTGCGGACATAAGGCCGAAAAACAAAGAGAAGAGGAACTCCGCCAGAGGCCGAAGCAACAGCCGGATTCCGGTTGAGGATGAAAAAGCGTGCCGGCATGGGTTCGGTTCAGAGGCATGAACTGTACGGGAGTGCCGGCCATACGCTTTCCGAAGCGGGAAATAAGGCTCGGCGTAGCGGGCGGGGACGACACTTGTCTCGGTCTGTTCGCGGTCCTTCCGGATGCGGGGAAGAGCCGGTTGCGGATATTGCGTAAAAGCCCTCCGGACAGCGCCGATATGCCGAAAAGTTGGTCGGCAGGCGGTTTTTGTAAACCTGAATACCGTTTTGAGGCTTCTTCGGCCGGAAAACGTGTGGAGTCCTTTGCCTGCTGAGGCCGCGATGGTGTCAGACGTAAAGAGAGCCTTACTCTATTTAAAGGAAGCGGGATATACCGGGATAAAAGGCAGGCTGTAAACAACAATCCCCTTTCTTGCTTGTTTTTTTATTCTTTGATGCCATCATTAAAATATTGAGGGCTGATGCAGAACCCGGGGGTGGCCGGATC
>USCC01000087.1 GCA_900553035.1 uncultured Rhodospirillaceae bacterium
GGGTGTCGCCTTCGCATCGGGCCACCAGCATCGGTTGGGTGTTTGAGGCTCGCAAAAGCCACCATCCGTCCTCTTTGACCACCTTGATGCCGTCGGTATCGTCAAACGCGATTTTCGCCGCGGCCAGTTTTTTCCGGATCGTTTCAATCCGGCGGAATTTTTTATCATCCCCGCAGGCCATCTCAATTTCCGGCGTCCGGAAAGACGGAGGAATGCGGTTGACACGCTGGGCCAGCGTTTCCGCATAGCTGTTTGAGGCGATTTCCAAAAGGCGCAGTCCCGCGTACAGAGCATCGTCGTAGCCGTAGTATTTGTCGGCAAAAAAGAAATGCCCGCTCATTTCGCCGCCCAGGCGGGCTTTGGTTTCCTTCATTTTCTGTTTGATGAAGGAATGGCCGGTCTTCCATATCAAAGGATTGCCGCCCATGCGCCGGATTTCGTCGCAGAAGGTTTTTCCCGCCTTTACATCGGCAATAACGGTGGCCGCGGGATTCAGGCGCAGAAGGTCTTCTGCAAAAATCTGAAGAAGCTGATCGCCTTCCAGAATCCGTCCTGTCGCATCCACGGCGCCCAGCCGGTCTCCGTCTCCGTCAAACGCAAGCCCCAGATCCGCGTTTTCCAGAAGGACAACATCCTGAAGCTGTTTCATGTTGGCGGGACGGCTGGGGTCCGGATGGTGGCATGGGAAAGAGCCGTCAATGTCCCCGTTGATCAGGATGTGGCGCCCGGGCAGGCTCGGCAGAATGTCGCTGACAATTTTCCCGGTCGCGCCGTTGCCGCAGTCCCAGACAACCCTCAGATCCATCCCGTGTCGGAAATCCTTCAGCAGACGGTGGATGTAGAGTTCCGAGAAGTCTTCTTCTTCCAGGCATCCGACGGATTTTTCAAAACGTCCCGTACGTGCGATACGACCCAGTTCCTGAATCTGTTCCCCGAAAAAAGGCGCGTTGCCGGTGACAAGCTTGAAGCCGTTGTATTCCTTCGGATTATGCGACCCCGTCACCATGACGCCGTTGGCAATGCCGGAAGCCTGAAGCGCAAAATAAAGCAGAGGCGTCGGACAGCATCCGACCTTTAACACAAGCATCCCGCAGGACAGCAGGCCGTTTACCAGAGCCTCGGCCAGCGCAGGAGAGGATTCCCGGCCGTCAAAGCCGACGCATACATTCGTTTTTCCGTTGCGGCGCAGGTATGTCCCAAAGGCCTTGCCGATTATTTCGGCGGTCTGCGGGGTGACCGTATTTCCAACGACGCCGCGAATGTCTGCGGCGCGCAGGATCAACGGATGAAGGACCGCAGATGCCTTAGGTGATAACATCCGGTGCTTTGCGTCCCGTTTTGGCTTTGACACCGGAGATTTCTTCGGCAATCTGAATCAGCTCTCCCAGAGCTTCCTGCGGATCCATGTCATGGCGGGCCACGTTCGGTTCGTACTTTTCAACATAGATGCGGATGGTTGCTCCCTGTGTCCCCGTTCCGGACAGGCGGAAGACGATGCGCGAGCCGTCCGTGAACAGGACACGGATGCCCTGATGTTTGCTTTCGCTTTTATCAACGGGATCAATGTACGTAAAGTCATCGAAGGTCTTGACTTCGTACTCGCCGTAGAATTTGCCGACGGTTTCCCCGGCCATGGCGCGCATGGCGTCCATGATTTCGTTCGCCGTCCGTGAATCGACGTTTTCATAGTCGTGCCGCGAATAATAGTTGCGGCCGTACTTTTTCCAATGAGCCTTGACAATGTCTTCGACCGATTGATTCGACGCCGCGATGATGTTCAGCCAGTACAAAACCGCCCACAGGCCGTCCTTTTCACGAACGTGGTTGGATCCGGTGCCAAAGCTTTCTTCGCCGCAGATGGTCACTTTGTTCGCGTCCATCAGATTGCCGAAGAATTTCCATCCCGTCGGGGTTTCATAACAGCTCATCCCCATGCCGCGCGCAACGCGGTCAACGGCCTGGCTGGTCGGCATCGAGCGAGCCACACCCGTCAGGCCGCGGTCATAGCCGGGCGCCTGCCAGAAATTCGCAACAATGACCGCCAGACTGTCGCTGGGGTTGACGTAAAAGTCACGCCCCAGAATCATGTTACGGTCGCCGTCACCGTCCGATGCGGCTCCGAAATCCGGCGCGTCGGGGCCGTTCATGACGTCAACCAGGTCATGGGCATACACGAGGTTCGGATCAGGATGGCCGCCGCCGAAATCCTCCTTCGGTTCTCCGTGAACAACTGTTCCGGCCGGCGCGTGCAGAAGGTCTTCCAGAATATATTTCGCATAGGGACCCGTGACGGCGTGCATGGCGTCGTAGCGCATTTTGAACTTGCCTGTTTCAAACAGTCGGCGGATCAGGTCAAAATCAAACAGTTTGGCCATCAGTTCGGCATAATCGCGTACGGGATCAATGATTTTGATTTTTGTTTCTCCCAAAACCTTTTCACCGATCATATCCAGGTCAATGTCGGGAGTGTCGGCGATTTTATAGCTTTCAATGGTCTGGGTATGCGCGTAAATCGCTTCCGTGACTTTTTCAGGAGCCGGGCCGCCGTTGCTGATGTTATATTTAATGCCAAAGTCCGCGTTCGGGCCGCCCGGATTATGGCTGGCCGACAGGATGATGCCGCCGAACGCCCCGTATTTCCGGATGATGCAGGAAGCCGCCGGTGTGGATAAGATGCCGCCCTTTCCGATCATCAGTTCCCCAAAACCGTTCGCCGCGGCCATTTTAATAATAATCTGGATGGCCTTGCGGTTGAAATACCGGCCGTCTCCGCCGATGACAAGGGTCTTGCCCTGATAGTCCTCAAGGCTGTCGAAAATGGACTGAACAAAGTTTTCAAGGTAATGAGGCTGTTCAAAAACCGAAACTTTCTTGCGCAGGCCGGATGTTCCGGGGCGCTGGCCTTCAAAAGGTTTTGTCGGAATGGTCTGAATAATCATTATTGCTTCCTTCGGTATGAAATAAACGGACTTTGGGATAGAATCATAAATTAAACGGCGTCTGTCAAGACGGCGTTTCGGTCAGAAGGCTTTGCGCGGCCTTCGGCGCTTTTTCTTTTTAGAACATATTTAAAGTGTATCAGCCCTCTGAGTCGTCATCCATTCCGACGGCCTGAAGAATCTGCCGCAACTCCTGCCTTGCGGCAATATGGGAAATCGACATTTCAATCCCGGCTTTTTTATTCTCCATGTCCAGAAGGGTCAGTCCCTTCAGAAAAAGCTCGCGGAAAATGATGCGCTCCCCCAATCCCGGAAGCGGCGTGAAATTGATGCGCCGGCCGAGGGCTTCCAGAAGCTTCCACATGATTTTTTCATTACGCGTTGATACGTGCATCAGCCGGTTGCGCAGGACAAACCAGGCAACGGGCTTCTTTTTCATCTGCACCCGTTTCTGGCGCGCCTGCCATACGGCCTGAGCATAATGGCTGGGCGCTTTGACAGTCAGTGTTTCGGGATCGATTTTCGCCAGCACGTCCAGGTCAATCAGGCTGTCATTTATTGGGGTGATCAGCAGGTCGGCAAAGGCGTGAGCCTGCCGGAACAGGGCGTTATCTGCACCCGGTGTATCGATTAGAACGATATCACTGTCCGCGGACAGGTCGGCAATCTGGGCGCTGAAGGCCTCTTCATCGGCTCGGCGTTCCTGCGGGGAGAGATCCTCGCGGACGGAAACCGTCAGATGCTGGGGCAGGGCAAGGGAAAGCCCGTGCCGTTCAGCATAGGCGGCCCGGTTCTGAATATAATGAGTCAGAGTCCCCTGCCGGCCGTCCAGGTCAATCGAAGAAACCGCTTTCCCCTGGCGCAGAAAGGAAGCAATCAGGTGCATGGCCAGAGTCGATTTCCCGGTTCCGCCTTTTTCATTCCCGATAACAATGACTGTACCCACACTCTTCCCTTTCGGTTCGCCGTTCACTCTCCGCATCCTAAAAGGCTGCCGAAATGATTTCAAGCGGGAATAAATCTTTATTTAAATAAACGGATGTTGGAGAAAAGTTAAGAATAATTATAAAAAACGAGGATAAGTTTTGGCAATCAAACAGTTTGACAGTGTTTGACACGTCCCTTTTATTCCCTTACATTCAGTACTAAATATATCTATTAAGATATGTCGGATCGTTCGTCGCATGGATGTTACCTTTAAACATCAGCGTGTTATTTCGTTTTTTTGACTGGGAGTAAATTGCATGAGTGAGTCCTCGGGACGGGAACTGTCAACCTCTCGCAAATTTGAAAAGGTCGGTGAGATTCTGGACCGTTACGGCCGCCAGAGCGCACATCTGATCCCTATTTTGCAGGAAGTGCAGGAAGTTTACCGTTATCTGCCGCCTGAAATCATGAACTATGTGGCGCAGGCCCTGAACATCCCCGCCGGGCGGGTTTACGGGGTGGCAACCTTTTACGCGCACTTCGCGCTGGAACCCAAAGGCAAGTACCTGATCCGTCTGTGCGACGGGACGGCGTGCCATGTCCGGGGATCGGAACCCATTTTGAAGGCACTGCGCAAGCGGCTGGGCGTTTCCCAGGAAAAACCGACGACGGAGGACATGATGTTTACGGTCGAAACCGTTTCATGTCTGGGGGCGTGCGGTTTGGCGCCCGTCATGGTGATTAACGAGGATGTTCACGGTCAGATGACGCCGGAATCGGCTCTGCAGCTGGTCGAAGATATTATTCAGGCGGAGAATGCGTAATGGCACAAACGAATTTAGACCAGATTGCTGAAGACTACAACGGCATGCACGACACCGTAAAACGGCGCCTGATCATCTGCGCCGGCACGGGATGCATTGCCAACGGATCCCTGAAGCTGTACGACGAGCTTCTGAAGGAAATCCAGAAGGCCGGGATTGAGATCGCGGTTGAACTGAAAGCCGAAGACACGCGCGAAAAAACGCTGTTATCCAAAAGCGGGTGCCAAGGGTTCTGTCAGATGGGCCCCCTGCTGTCGATTGAACCGGACGGGATTCTGTACTGCCATGTCAAAGCGCATGATGCGGCGGAAATCGTCAATACGACCCTGAAACACAATCAGCTGATCGAGCGCCTGCTCTATAAGGATCCGCATGATGGGTCTCCCTGTCACGGGACGGATGATATTCCGTTCTATAAACGCCAGAGCCGGACAGTCCTGAAGGCGTGCGGCCATGTCGATCCGGAAGATATCCGCGAATACATTTATCACGACGGGTACAAAGCGGCTCAGAAGGCCTATACGGAAATGACCGACGAGGACGTGTGCCGGACGGTTCTGGATTCCGGACTGCGCGGCCGCGGCGGCGGCGGATTCCCGACGGGACTGAAATGGGATCTGACCCGCAAGGTCAAAGGCGATAAGAAATATGTCGTTCGCGGCTGCAAATCAGGCGGATCAGAAATACGTCTGCTGCAACGCCGACGAAGGCGATCCGGGCGCGTTCATGGATCGCAGCGTCATGGAAGGCAACCCGCACGCCGTTATCGAAGGCATGATGATTGCGGCCAAAGCCATCGGAGCGGATGAAGGTTACATTTATGTCCGCGCGGAATATCCGCTGGCCGTGAAGCGTATGCGCAAGGCGATTGCGGACGCCGAAAATCTGGGGGTTCTGGGCCGCAATGTTTTCGGTTCGGACAAAAGCTTCCGCCTGAACGTCATGGAAGGCGCGGGGGCATTTGTCTGCGGCGAGGAAACAGCGCTGATGGCGTCAATTGAAGGGTTGCGCGGTATGCCGCGTCCGAAGCCTCCGTTCCCGGCGCAGTCCGGCCTGTGGGGGATGCCGACGGTCATCAACAACGTTGAAACGCTGGCTTCGGTGCCGATGATTATCCTGAAGGGAGCGGCGAACTACCGTTCCGTCGGGACGGAAAAATCGCCCGGAACAAAAACCTTCGCGGTGACCGGGCATGTCGCCAACACAGGCCTGATTGAGGTCCCGTTCGGCACAACCCTGCGCGAAATTATTTTCAATATCGGCGGCGGCGTTCTGAACGACAAGGGCGAAATCGACAACGAAGGCTTCAAGGCCGCGCAGATCGGCGGCCCGTCGGGCGGCTGTCTGACGGCGGAACACCTGGATCTGCCGATTGACTTTGACTCGCTTAAAGGGGTGGGCGCGATGGTCGGTTCCGGCGGTCTGGTCGTGATGAACAGGCACACCTGCATGGTCAGTGTGGCGCGTTTCTTCATGCAGTTCACGCAAAACGAATCCTGCGGCAAATGTACGCCGTGCCGAGAAGGGACACGGCAGATGCTCGCCCTCCTGGACGACATCATGGAAGGCCGCGCGGACGAAGGGACGCTGGAACTTCTGGAGGAAACGGCCAAAACGGTTCAGAAGGCTTCCCTGTGCGGCCTGGGCAAGACGGCGCCGAACCCGGTTCTGTCGACCCTGCGGTATTTCCGCGACGAATACCTCGCGCATGTCCGCGATAAATGTTGCCCCACGGGACAGTGCAAGGCTCTGGCCAAACCGGAAATCCTGCCGGACAAGTGCAAGGGATGCACCGCGTGCGCCCGCAAGTGTCCGGTCGGCGCTATTTCCGGCGAAGTCCGGACGCCCCATAAGATTGACCAGACGAAGTGCATTAAGTGCGGCGCCTGTGTCGCCACGTGTAAGTTCGGTGCCATTGTCGGCATCATGCCGCAGGCGTAACGGAGGGTAAGCTTTATGACTGAACAGAAAAAAACGTTGTTCATTGACGGCAAAGAAGTCGAAATCGAAAATGAACGCAATATCTTAGAGCTGTGCCGTAAAGTCGGGATTGATATCCCCACCTTCTGCTATCAGCCGGAACTGAGCATTTACGGCGCGTGCCGCATGTGTCTGGTGGACATTGAGGGGCGCGGCATTCTGTCGTCCTGTTCAACACCGCCGGAAGCCGGGATGAAAATCCTGACGAACACTCCGGAAATCCGGAAACTGCGCCGCACGACGATGGAACTTCTGCTGGCTTCGCATCCGCAGGACTGCCTGAAATGCGGCAAGAGCACAACGTGCAAATTGCAGCAGCTGGCGCGCAAGGTCGGCGTGAAGAACATCCGGTACAAGCATTTGCCGAAAAAGATCAAGGTGGACAACAGTTCCTATTCTCTGATTCGCGACCCGGCAAAGTGCATCCTGTGCGGCAACTGTGTCCGCATGTGTGCCGAAGTCCAGGGGATCGGTGCGATCAACTTCATCAACCGCGGTTCAAACAGCGTTGTGACAACGGCTTTCGGCAAGGATATGATCAAGACCGAATGCGTCAACTGCGGCCAGTGCGCGGCGGTTTGTCCGACGGGGGCTTTGCAGATTAAATCCGAAGTCGATGAGGTCATGGATGCCATCAATGATCCGGACAAGGTCGTTGTTGTTCAGATTGCACCGGCCGTCCACGTGGCGATCGGCGAGCTGTTCGGTATGCAGCCGGGGGAACAGTCGACGAAAAAAATCGTCAGCGCGCTGAAGGCGCTGGGTGTTGATTACGTATACGACACCTGCTTTACGGCGGACATGACAATTGTCGAGGAAGCAACCGAATTTGTTCAGCGCAAGCAGAACGGCGGTGTGTTCCCGATGTTCACGTCGTGCTGTCCGGCGTGGATCAAGTATGCCGAAACATACTATCCGTCGCTTCTGCCGAACGTCAGTTCCTGCCGTTCGCCGCAACAGATGTTCGGTTCTGTCGTCCGCGAGGCGATGCCCTCGATCAGCGGCAAGGACAACCGGGATATCGTATCGGTCAGCATCATGCCGTGTACGGCCAAGAAGTTTGAAGCTCGCCGTCCCGAATTTTCGCGTGACGGCCAGCCGGACGTTGATTACGTGTTGACAACCCAGGAACTGGGCGAGTTGCTGTCTTCGTCGGGGATTGACTTGGCGCATGTGCCGCCGATGGAACTGGACAAGCCGTTGGGCGTGTCCACGGGCGGCGGCATCATTTTCGGCGTGACCGGCGGCGTGATGGAAGCCGTCTTGCGGTTCGCGGCAGAGGTCGTCGGCGGATTGAAGGACGCTGTCGAATTTAAGGAAGTCCGCGGAGAAAAGGGCATTCGTGAAGCCGAGGTTGAACTGAACGGTGAGACGATTCGCCTGGCCGTCGTGCACGGTTTGGCAAACGCGAAGAAAATTGCCGAGCAGGCGGTCAATGGCACGTGCAAATATGACCTGATTGAAGTGATGGCGTGTCCGATGGGATGCGTCGGCGGCGCGGGTCAGCCGGTCAGCGAGGGAGCGGTCAAAAAGAAAATGCGTGCTCAGGGTCTGTTCCGTGCGGACGCCTGCAACCAGATGCGCAAGGCGCAGGAAAACCCGGCCGTCAAGGAATGCTATGAAAAGTATCTGGGCGGTCAGGCGGCATCGCACAAGGCGCACGAAGTGTTGCACACGGATTACATTTCCCGTCCGAAAGTGCTGGATATGGAAATGGATTTGATCCGCGGCGGTTTGAACCCGGTTGAGGTTGAACTGAATTTCGCGGGGCAGAATCTGAAGAACGGGGCTGAAAAGCTGATGGGCGAAGTCCTGGCCAAAGTTCGTGAAAACAAGTGGAACGACAAGGTCAAGGTCAGGGTCACTTTCGGCAAATCGGGCAAAAACCCGATGGTTTCGGTCGCCGGGAAGGCCGTGGAAACGCCTGATGTCGAACATGTCGCCGCTGCGGTCGAAGAACTGCTCAAGTGATTTGACGGTTTGCAATCGGAAAAACGGCTCGTTTTGTGCGAGCCGTTTTTTTGTGCTCAAAAAGGGAGGGGAGCCGGATTGTCCGGAGGAAGGGGAAAAGGATTTACACGTGATGAGTCTGTTTTTGTCTAACATAGAGGACTGGATTCTCGTAGATTTTGAAAATTTTAGAAAAAATATGTTGACAAAAATCGGGGGGGGG
>USCC01000088.1 GCA_900553035.1 uncultured Rhodospirillaceae bacterium
CTAAGCAAAAAGGAACAGCTGGATGTCTCCGTCTTTGCTTTTTTTGCGAGGAATATTCAGTTTTCCTGTTTTATTACTTAGCAAAAAACAATGTAATCTCCGGGCTGTTTTTTTATATTGGGTCGTTCCGCTTTTCAGTTACTTCCCGTTTTGATGAGAGCCCTTCCCCGGAACCGGCGCCTGCTCCAAAAAGTCCATCAGGCGGCGCCGTACTTCGGCCTCTCCAAAAGCATGGATATGGTCGCCTTTGGGGGCAATTACGATTTCTTTGGGCGGCGGCGCGTTTTCATACAGAAGGCGCGTATGATGCGGAGGGACAACACGATCCTGCGCCGTCGTTACGAAAAAGGTCGGCATGGAAAGCAATTTCACCCGCTCGTCCGGCGCGTTTTCCTCAACCAGCAAGGAAAGCGGATACTGGAACGGCCACAGAAACCATACGCCCGCCGCCTTTTCCCGCGCAATCCTCCGGGTGCTTGAAAACGCGCTGTCAACGATAAGCCCTGATACCTCATTCCGATAAGGGGATTCCGCCAGCGTAGCAATCGCCAGAGATCCTCCCAGACTTTGCCCGAGAACAAACAGCTTCCCGTTTTTATGCTCCGTCAGGTATTTCAAAGCCGTGTTGATGTCGGTTTCCATCCCTTTTAAATCCGGCGCCCCTTCGGATTGCCCGTAGCCCCGGTAATCCAATGCGAAAAGGTCATATCCCGCCAAAACCAGCCACACCACCCCGAACGTATGCGTCGATATGTTTTCCGCATTCCCGTGAAGGAACAGAATCGTTCCTTTGGAGGGTGTCCCTTCCGGAAGAACCGCCGGAATGTCCCAGGCGTGCAACCGCAGTCCGTCCGGCGTCGTCAGAACAACATCCTTATACGCCAGACCCAGTTCCGCCGGCGTCAGTACGATTTCCGGCGTCGGATAGAAAAAAAGAAAAGTACAGCTTTGAAGCAGGCTGAAAACAGCGGCTAAAAAAATTTTTTTCATCATACCGTCTCCCCGCCATTCAGCGGATGGTCGGTGTCAGAACAATTTCTATCCGGTTATTCTTTTCCCGGCCTTCCGCTGTGTTATTCGAGGCCGCCGGCTCGGAAGCCCCTTTGCCGTCAACCCAGAAGCGAATTTTGGGAATGTCCGATCCGGTCAGAGCCGCCGCAACGCTGTCCGCCCGTTTTTCCGACAGCATCATATTCGTGGCCGGCCGTCCCGTATTGTCCGTATGCCCCACAACATTGATCCGTGTCCTGTCATAATAACGCAGAACCGGAGCAATCTTTTTCAGCTCAGCCCGCGCTTCTTCCTTCAGATTGTACGAGTTGGAACTGAACGCCAGATTTCCCGGAACGACAAGCGTCAGGCTGTTCCTCTTCCGGAAAAGCCGTATGTCAGAACCGGCCAGCGCTTCGACCAGGTCATTTTCCTGTGCGGCCATGTACTCGGCGACCGGGCGGACAGGAGCATTCGTTTTCGCCGGGATTTTTCTTTGCGTCGGAGCCGGCTTCGGCACCGCAACCACCGTTCGCGCCGCCGTCCGGGCTGTCGGCTGCGGGGAAGAACAGGCGGTCAACATTAACAAAGCGCCCAAAACAATTGCAGAAGTCATTCCGTCCCCTTGCGTAAAAAATAAAGACTTTCTTTACTTATAACATACGGTTTTTAAAACGAAAACCGTCTTTTCGGTTTATTTCGTGAGAAACGTCACATTTAAAGCGGCCGAACCGCTGAAATAAAACGGGGAAAAGCATTGGTTCCCGCGGATTTGAAACAGCACATTCCGTGAAGTCCGGAATCGCAAAAGACTCCGGAACATAAAAAAACGGCCCGCACAAAACGGGCCGTTTTCATAAAATACCGGAAAATTATTTCCCGGCCTGTTCAATCGCAACCGCGACCGCAACGGAAGCGCCGACCATCGGGTTGTTGCCCATGCCGATCAATCCCATCATTTCGACGTGCGCCGGAACCGAAGAGGAACCTGCAAACTGCGCGTCGCCGTGCATGCGACCCATCGTATCCGTCATGCCATAGGACGCCGGACCCGCGGCCACGTTGTCCGGATGGAGCGTGCGGCCAGTGCCGCCGCCGGAAGCGACGGAGAAGTACTTCTTGCCGTTTTCAATCGCCCACTTCTTGTACGTACCGGCGACCGGATGCTGGAAACGCGTCGGGTTCGTCGAGTTGCCCGTGATGGACACGTCAACGCCTTCATGAATCATGATGGCGACGCCTTCGGAGACATCGTCCGCACCGTAGCATTTGACCTTAGCCTTGTCGCCGTCGGAAAACGCCTTTTCGCTGACGATGTTCAGCTTGCCGGTGGCGTAATCATATTCCGTTTCAACAGACGTAAAGCCGTTGATGCGGGAAATGATGTAGGCGGCATCCTTGCCCAGGCCGTTCAGAATCACGCGGAGCGGTTCCTTGCGGACTTTGTTCGCCGTGCGGGCGATACCGATCGCACCTTCGGCGGCGGCAAAGGATTCATGCCCGGCGAGGAAGCAGAAACATTTCGTGTCTTCACGCAGCAGCATGGCGGCCAGATTGCCGTGGCCCAGACCGACAGCGCGCTGATCGGCGACGGAACCGGGGATGCAGAATGCCTGCAGGCCGACGCCCAGCTTTTCGGCGGCTTCGGCCGCTGTTTTCGCACCGGTTTTGATCGCAATCGCCGCGCCCAGCGTGTAGGCCCAGACAGCGTTTTCAAAACAGATCGGCTGGATGCCACGGACGACGGCGGCAACGTCAACGCCTTTGTCCTTGCAGATCTTTTCCGCGTCTTCCAGAGATTTCATGTCATACTTTGCCAAGCATTCGTTGATTTTGGCAATGCGGCGTTCATAGCCTTCAAATTGAGCCATTTCCAAATCTCCTTATTTGTGACGCGGGTCAATGACGGTTTCGGCTTCGGCAAAACGGCCGTAGGTGCCGATGTTCTTTTCATAGGCGGTTTTCGGGTCTTCGCCTTTTTTGATGGCTTCCATCATTTTGCCCAGATGAACGAACTTGTAGCCGATGACTTCGCCGTTCTTGTCCAGACCTTCGGCCAGGACGTAACCTTCGGCCATTTCCAGGAAGCGGACGCCCTTCTGCTTTGTCGAATACATTGTACCGACCTGTGAACGAAGGCCTTTGCCCAGGTCTTCCAGACCCGCGCCGATGGGCAGACCGTTTTCGGAAAAGGCGGACTGCGTGCGGCCGTAAACAATCTGCAGGAACAGCTCGCGCATCGCGACGTTGATCGCGTCGCACACAAGGTCAGAATTCAGGGCTTCCAGAAGTGTTTTTCCGGGCAGGATTTCGGCGGCCATCGCGGCGGAATGCGTCATGCCAGAACAGCCGATCGTTTCAACCAGCGCTTCCTGAATGACGCCGTCCTTGACGTTCAGGGTCAGTTTGCAGGTACCCTGCTGGGGGGCACAGGCGCCGACGCCGTGCGTCAGACCTGAAATATCGGTGATTTCTTTCGACTTGACCCATTTGCCTTCTTCAGGGATGGGAGCGGGACCGTGCTTCGCGCCTTTGGCGACGCAGCACATCTGTTCCACTTCGTGCGAACATTGATGAGAACAACTCATAAAGGTTACTCCATAAGAAAAATTTTCAAGACGACCCCTTTATAACCTTTTGAAGAGGTTTTGGCATCTTCTTTTTCAAAAAAAGCCCTGCTTTTTTTACGCCTCCTTTTCTTTCGGCTTTTAAAAAAGGAACGCCGCGTTTACTCTGATACAAAGGCTTCTTTGCGGAGAAAGAAAAGCGTATGAAAAAAAGAACGGTTTTTTTGATTGCGGCCTGCGGCATTTTCCGGGCGTTCAACGTTTTTGCCGGAAATGAGGATGAACCCGTTTTCGGCACAGAACGGGAAATGATACTGACCGGTTTTATTGAAGGATGGAAAACCGAAAATCTGGACGCTGTCATTGAATTCTGTACGGAAAACGGCCAGGACGTCAGCCCTTATACCACGGCGTTCCGGCGTGAAAACAGAGATATTCTGGGTCTTGCGGAACGTTATTTCCAGGCTTTAAAATCGGCCGCAGAAACCGATTTGAAGCAGAAAATGATGGAAGACGGGCGGCGGCAGCTTCGCAGCAAAATCAAACAATCGGGCAAATCCGGGTCGGAATTCTGCCGGATGCTGAATACAAAGGCCGATGCCGCCGCGCGGGAAGAAAAGGCCGCGCTTGAGAAGGTTCAGAAGATAATAATGGGCGAATAAGCCGGCGGGCGGTTCCGGGCCGGGATTTTATCGGGAAAAGAGGACGCCGGCCGGAGTAAGGGCGCGGACGGTTCGCCGTCGGCCCGTGCGCAGGGGAATACCGTATCCGCAGAACATCCGGAGCCCGCGCAGCGTCCTGTTCGCGCGGCTTTGCCCGGACAGCGCCCGGTTCAAGTCAAAAAAGAAAAAAGATTCAACGAGAAAGACGTTTTTTCTGAAAAAACAGCGGGGATGTTTGCCGAATTGTTGACAAAAATGTCGAATTTCTGTTGATTGACTTCCGGAAAGCGGTTATCCTTTTTACAGGTAATTTGTATAAGGGGATCTGTTATGCAGATTGAAGAACTGGCGTCTCCGACCTTTGCTTTGAATGAAAACGGGAACGTGACGGTTTTCGTTCCTGAATTTGCCGGCGAAGCTTCAGACCCCCTGATTTCGGGGATTGACGGGCAGACACTGTTTTTCCGGCGTTCGCCCGAGGCGGGGTGCCGGCTGTCCGATATTCCGGCGGAAGTGATGGCGGCGCTGGGCCGCGTGAAAAAATGCCTTGTCATCGAACTGGATCTGGAAACAGTGGCGGATTTATATGAAAAGGATGCGCCCGATCTGGAATCCGCTTTTAAAAAAATTTATGAATCGGACGTGTCGGATATTCCGGCCGGGGAGGAATAAGAAATGATGAACGTAGCGGCAATGACCCTTCTTTTGAACAACAGGCGCGGCGGTTTCGGTGTCAGCCTGGGCGATGGCTGGGGCGAACCGGAACAGGCGCCGGAACGCTATGATATTCCAGAGGCCCGGGGCGGTTCCCGCATTGACGGAACGTCGGTGCTGACGGCGTATCTGGACGGCCGGTGCACAATAACGGCTTTCGGCACCTCCAGCGCGCAGAATCTTTTCGGCGAAAAACTGAAAACCTCCATGAAGAGTGTCCCGGCATACAAGGCGTATGCAGAGCAGAAAATCAATATGGTGACCCCGCCGTCCTTTATGGAAAAAATGATGCTTCTGCGCCGGACGCTGAAGGATAAGAAGGCCGCGCGGATGCTGAGCCGGACGACCTTGGGCGCGACATCTCTGGCGGCGGGCATGATTTCTCTGGCGGCGCGTTCCTACGGGCGGGCGCGGGGTTTCGTACTGGAAAAACTGCTGGACCGGGAAATGCCTCAGACCTTTACCGAACGCCTGATAGATTTGAAAAGCCGTGCGGAATTCAAAAGCGATGTGAAAAAACTCGGCCGGCTGGAAAAACTGAACGCCGCGATTGACGAAAACCGGAATCTGCAGTCCAAGACGTTTTATATGGACGGAATGACCCGCCATCGCAATCAGACGACTTCCAGACTGCTGATTGCTTACCTGTACGGCGACCGTGACATTGATGAAAAGGGCGTTTCAAACGTCCGGTCAAATGCACAGCTTCGGGAAACGGTTGTGTCTTTGAAGGAAGTGGAACAGACGCTGGATAAGACGACGGCACAGATCAACATGGTTGACCCGCCCACCCGCACCGAATCATTTTTAATGAAGGCCGGGAAGTGGTTGGAAAACCGGCAGAGATACTCTTCGGTCGATTCGACCCTGACGCAGGCGTCGTCCGCCGTTATTGCCAAAGTTACGGAACGTTATATCCGGAATAACGAGCAGAAGAACCCGGAATTCAAAGGACGTCTGAGCATGTTCAGCCGTTTTTCAGACATCCGTCTGCGCCGCCAGTACGAACAGGACGCCGCCCGGCTTCAGACGCTTCAGCGGAAAATGACGGGACGATAAGAAAAAACGTTTTGCCGGACTTGAAAACAGGATTAAAAAAGCCTCTGCATCAGAGGCTTTTTTACGGGAGAAAAAAATGAAAGTGGTTGCTTTTAACGCCAGTCCGCGCAAAGACGGGAATACGGCGTCAATGATCTGGACTGTTTTCCGGGAGCTGGCTCAGGAAGACATTGAAGTCGAAATGGTTCAGCTGGCGGGACAGTTCATTTTTCCCTGCCGGGCGTGCGGCGGATGTTTCAAATCGGACAACAAACGCTGCGTGATTGAAGAGGACATTATCAATTCATGCGTTGATAAAATGATTGAGGCCGACGGAATCATCCTGGCTTCTCCGGTTTATTTCGGGGACGTGACGGGTCAGATGAAAATGCTGATTGACCGGGCGGGCATGGTGTCGGGCGCGAACGCTCCGTTGTTCCGGCGCAAGCTTGGCGCGGGCATTATTGTGGCTCGCCGAGCCGGGGCGATGCATGCTTTCCATACACTCAACAGCTTTTTCCTGCTGCGTGAAATGATTGTACCTGGCTCGAATTACTGGAACATTGGTTACGGACGCCAGATCGGCGAAGTCACGGCAGACGAGGAAGCCATGAAAGCCATGGAAGTTCTGGGGCGGAATATGGCGTGGCTGTTGAAAAAGGTACACGGATGACCGATGTGCAAAGGAAAGGAACGCGCTGTGCTTGTGAATGAATTTCCGTCACCGACATTTGCCGTGAATGAACAGGGCCGGGTAAGCATTTTCCTGCCCGCGATGCAGCATGAGCCTGACAATCCGGTTCTTTCCCGCCAGGAACCGGGTGTTCTTTTCTTTCAACGCACGCCGGAAGAGGGATGTTTTCTGACCTGTTTGTCGGAACAGTCCATGGAGGACATCCGCAAGGTTGACATGTGTCTGATCATTGAAATGGATATGGAAAAAATTGCGGAAATGGCTCAAAGCGAAGATCCGGATCTGGAAAGCGCGTTTTACAGAATTTATGAAGCCCGTGTGGAGCAGGCGTCTTTTGATATTTAGAAGAAAATATTGACGTTTTGTCTATTTTCTGGTACATTTTCTGAATTGAGACATTTTCTTTGAGGAGAAAGAGCAATGGTTAATCCCGGAGTTTTCCTTTTGATGGGCAGCCGCGGCGGTTTAGGGGGCGGCGGCAGTCTGCTGTCCGGGCCGCATGAAGGGCGGTGGAATCGTGATGATGGATGGTCGAACCGCCGGGCTCTGCTGTCGGCTTATCTGAATGGCGACGTGCGCATTGATGCGAACGGCCGGGAATCCGGTTCCGAACGCTTCGGCGGGCTGGGCGGTCCGGGATATGTTTGCAGTGATGATGTTGAAGAACGCCGTGAAAAGGCTGTGAAAAAGGTCAACATGGTGACTCCTCCGACATTTCTGGAAAAACTGGCGACCCTTCCGGAACGGACGCCTTTGGCTGTTGATCTGACGACTTTGGGTGTTTCTTATATGGCGACCTCGCTGATTGCGGAGGTCGCTAAGGCGCGAGTCGTCCGAATGGAACGCGAGAAAGGGCTGAGCCGGCAGGAAGCCTATGAAGCCGCCAGGAACCGGGTGAACGAAATCAGCGAACAGCGTGTTTTCAGAAAAGACGTTAAAAAGCTTGATGCCCTGTTGAAGAAAATGAAGAAAAACGACCGGTAGGAAATCTTTTCAGGAACGATCAAAGGGCGGGAATTCTCCCGCCCTTTTCCGTTGATGTTACGTTACCTCATAGACATAAGATCATCCGTCATCATCTCGAAGTGTTGAGGCCGGCCGCCACCGCCGCCACCGCCGCCACCGCCACCGGAGGAGGTGCTTCTCACACACCGGCCGCACATGGGACCATCTACGCAGGACAGACCCGGTTCATACCTGTATCCTGTCCCACAGCTTGAAGCCGAGATTTCGCTGTATCCCGGTTTACATCTGCAGTCCAATTTGCAGGTTCCACCGACCTTGATATAACCGGAGTTGCAGTAGCACGAACCGCCGGAACAATAACTGTTGGCTCCGCAGGAAACGCCCGCACACGGATCCTTGGTGACACAGGCATTGTTCTTGCATTCCTTGCCCGAACCGCACTCCGAATTGGACGTACAGCATCCGGATTTCTTCACACAGGCATGATTGCTGACGGTCTCACAGGTTCCGCACGACACGGCCACACACTTGTTGCCGGAGCATTTCTGTGAAGCCGAACACGCGCTGTCACTTGTACAACACCCCGATACCGCAACACACGTATGATTGCTGGCCGTCTGACACGTGCCGCACGACACGGCCACGCACTTGTTGCCGGAGCATTTCTGCGAAGACGAACACGCACTGTCCGAACCGCACCAGCCCGGTATCGCCACACAGGAACCGTTTGAACACTGCTTCCCGGCTCCGCACGACACACCCGCACACGGATCGGCCGGAGCCGTATAGCACGTTGAGCCATTCCACGTTCCCGACGAACAGTAACATGACCCGCCCGAGCAGTACCGCCCGCCCGTACACGTCACGCCGGCACACGGATCAACATAATCCTTCACACAGCTTCCGCCGCTCATCGAGTATCCGGAATTACAATAACACGACCCGCCCGAACAGTAAGAATTGGCTCCGCAAGACACGTCAGCACACGGATCCACCTGATCTTTCACACAGCTTCCGCCGCTCATGGAATATCCGGAATTACAATAGCACGAGCCGCCCGAACAATAAGAGTTCGCACCGCAGGATACGCCGGCGCACGGATCATTTTCGACACACTTTGAACCGCTCCATGAATAGCCGCTGTAACACGAACAGCTTCCGCCGGAACAGTATCCGC
>USCC01000089.1 GCA_900553035.1 uncultured Rhodospirillaceae bacterium
AATAATCCCCGCCGCTCCGTTCGTCGGAGCCGTCACAACACGGCCGCCGGCCGCGTTTTCCTCGCTGACGGCAAAGGCCCACAGGTTCACCCAGTCCATGATGTCCAGCGGATCCGAAGCATTATTTTCAAAACGGCGCAGAAGATTCTGATACAGATCGTTCGCCCGGCGGCGTACTTTCAATCCGCCCGGAAGCAGGCCCCGCTGCCGGCATCCGCGGTCAATACAAGCTGACATTACGTCGCGGATATGCATCAGCTCGTCAACAATAGCCTCTTCGTCCCGCAGAACCTTTTCATTTTCCAGGGTCAGTGCGGCAATCGACATGTCATTGCGCCGGCACAGCATCAGAAGATCGTCGCTGGTGACAAAAGCGTAAGGGCAGTTTTCAAGCCCCGTCGCCGCCGTATGGCCAAGCTCCTCTTCCGCAACGACAAAACCGCCGCCAATGGAAAAATACGTACGTTCGGCAATTTTCGCCCCGTCCGCGGCAAAGGCCGTGAACGTCATGGCATTCGGATGGCCGGGCAATACCTTGTCGTAATGCATGATAATGTCGCGCTTTTCAACAAACGCCTTTTTGTAGCGCCCCAGGAACAGCATCACCTGTTTGTTGCGGATGGTGTCAATCAGGACGGCTGATTTATCCGGGTCGGCCTTGTCCGGTTCAATCCCCGACAGGCCGAGCATGGCCGCTGTATGCGAGGCATGACCTTTTCCCGTCAGCGCCAACGAACCGAAAAAGTCCACCGCAATCCGATCCGTCCGAGCCAGCTTCTGTTCGTTTTCCAGTTCGCTCACAAACATAAAACCAGCGCGCATCGGGCCAACCGTATGGGAGCTGGAAGGACCGACACCCACCTTAAAAATGTCGAAAACACTGACAACCATGAAACAAACCTTTACTTATCGCGGATCAGGCATGACTTCAGATGCGGCGCCAGACGGCGGCAGAGTTCTTTCAGCCGGTCTTCCGTATCCGTAATGAACGTGCGGAAACGCGTCCCGTATCCCGGTACTTCCGTTTCCTTGTACACCGGCATGTAAACGTTCAGCGTTTCATCTTCCAGAAGAAGCTCCTGCCAGTGTTTCTGAGCGTTTTCCAACTGCTCGAAAGAGGCGACCTGCAACATCTTCTTCGCTCCGGAAGGAACCGTTCCCAACGCTTTGGCCGCCGGGCGGGCTGTTGTTTTTTTCAGAGGCACCTTCGATGCTTCCGGCTTCAGGGAGGGTTTGCGCACCGGTGCAGAGGCAGAGCCGACAAGCAACGTCGGCTCATTCAAAGCCGCCGGCTTCTTTTCACCTGCGGCCCATTCGGTGATTTTTTCCCGCTGTTCCGGTGTCAGAACGGACGCCTGACCCTGGTCGGAAGGCAGACGGTCATAGGAAACTTCCTTAAACCCCTGCGGCGCGTTGCGGGACAGATTGTCCTGAAGCGTTTCGGCAATCGAATCAACCGAAGCCGACAGAGAAAAACGGGGAAGCGGATCCACGCCCAGAACAAGGAAAAGACTGCTTTCCGCGTCTTTATATTCCGCATATGAAAAGTCGCGTTTTAAATGCGAAACAAGGCGGTTGACTGCGGAAACCATTGCGTCGCGGCGGGCTTTATCCGAATCCGTCTTTCGGGCAAACGTCTTTTTCCACATATGTTCATCCACATTGTCCAGCGTCGAAGTCACTTCAAAACTTTCCGACGCCTGACGCAACTGAAGATAGGCGATATTGACCTGCGACATGACAGCCATCGTCATGGCCACGCGCCGGGCACGTTCCAGTGCGGCCTTGTCATCGGCCAGCCGGATCGCCTGCGGACGGGTGAACAGATTCATCAGGTTCCACGTCACCCGGACACCCGCGTCAGCCCAATGCTGGTTGTACAGAAACGAGTTCGAATTGTAATTCACCCCCGCCGCAAATTCCAGACCGGGGAAATAGCGGAGAAATTCTTTCTTTGCCTCAAGCCCCATGATGCGGGCTTCGTAATCGCCGATGCGCAGTTCGGGGCGGTTGATCAGGGCAAAATGTTCCAGATCCGCCGTGCCGAAATCCCGGATAACCCGGTGCGTGTCCATCTCCGCCGGAATATCAAGTTCAAATTCGACGTTGGGCGGAAGGTTCATCAATGCCGCCAGCTCCGCTTTGGCGGTCAGCGTGTCTTTGCGGAGTTCCATCAGGCTCTGCAAAGCCGTCAGCATTTTTTTCTGCTCGCTCAGTTGCGGCAGGGAGCTCTGGGTCAGATCGTCGGTCTTTGTGCGAACGACCTCTTCCTGCACGGCTTTGATCATTGCGTCCAGATCTTTCTGAATCCGCTGCGCCGCGGCCGCCTTCCAGAAGGCTGTGCGTACATCATGCACCAGGCGCTGCATTGATTTACGCCGGATTTCCTCGGTGATGAATTTTTTGTCCGACGCCTGTTTTGCGTTCACATAGCTGATACCGAAATCAAGAACGTTGTAAACGACCTGCAGATCTGCGTTTTCGACGTTTTTGTCCTCGATAAAGGAATTTTCCAACGTCCGGCGCCCTGTACGAACGGATTCGGCGGAAACAGCCAGCCGGTCGGAACGCGAAACAAAACCGCCCGATGCCGCAATGGACGGCAGCATGTCCATTGTCGCCGAATCAGCCACACCATAAGACACCGCCTGCTCCATCAGGGCGACGCGCTGATCCGAATTATATTTGACGGCGCGGGCAATCGCCTGGTACAGCGTCACCGGCCCTTTCAATTCCTCCTGTCCGTTGAACAGTTCGGCCTTGTCCACCTCGACACGAGCGGAACGTTCGGCCGCCGTTGTCGGCTCCGTACGGACGGCGCATCCGGCGGAAAGGCCTAAAACCGCGCCGAAAGAAAGGAATAAAACAAGCCGGTTGAAAACAAACCGTTTCTGTTCGGAAAAAAGCATCAGCAGGCAATCCTTTTATCGCTGTGAAAGTCTTTTTCGCCCCCGCATCTGACAATAAATGCGGAAGCATATGTATTCAAGATACAAGATATTGTTTTGCATTCAACAGATTTTTACGTTTCATTTACTTTTTTCCCGTCTCCCGGAAGCCCGAAAGCCCCGCAAGGGAAACACGAAAAAGAAGAAGCCTTCGAAGCGCCCCCCTCTCCCGCACAGAGCTCCGTTCAAACACGTCCCGTCATCTCAAGCAGAATGTCCGCGGCCTTGCGGCTGGGGGTCTCGTGCTCTTCGGCCCCAAGGCTTTTTAAAACGCCGAAAGCATCGCGAATCTGCGTTTCACGATAGGCTTCGTCGCTCAAAAGGCGCTCAACTTCCGGAACCAGAAGCTCGGGTCGGCAGTACTCAAGCAGATATTCCTTCACGACTTCCCTGTCCGCCAGAATATTGACCAGATTGGCATACTTCCCTTTGACCAGGATCCGGAGCAGACACGAGCTGAGCGGATTCATTTTATAGGCAATCGTATACGGAACTCGAGCCATTGCCAGTTCCAGAGCAACCGTCCCTGAAGCCGCCAACGCTGCCGAAGATGCGGCAAACGCGTCATACCGGCTTGACTCTCCCGTTACGACCGTCACGGGCAAAGCCCAGTCCGAAACCGCGGCGCGCACCTGATCCCCGACGGTGACGACCGTCGGCACGACGATATGCATGTCGGGATGGGTGGCGGCCAGCGCGGCAACCGTTTCCCGGAAAACAGGCAGAAGGTATTTCGTTTCCGAACGGCGGCTTCCGGGTAGGACGCACAAAACCGGCGCATGTTCCGGCAGATTGTGTTCTTTCCGGAAGCGGACGCCATCTCCCTGAGAAGCGCCGCCTTCGACAACGGGATGACCGACAAAATCCGTTTTCAGGCCGTACGGTTCAAAATATTTCGGTTCATACGGCAAAAGCGTCAGAAGACGGTCAATATCCCGGCCGCACGTTTTCGCGCGTTTCTTTTTCCAGGCCCAGACCTGCGGCGCGACGTAATGAACCTGCGGAATGCCCGTTTTCAGGGAACGCAACCTTTTGTTCACCCGCGCGGAAAAGCTCCAGCTGTCCACGGTGACGACAATGTCCGGTTTTCGTACCGCAATATCATCGGCCGTCTGATGTATACGGCTCAGAATGCGGGGAATGGAAGGAATGACTTCCGCCAACCCCATCACCGCCAGTTCCGAAGAATCAAACAGGCTCCGGAATCCCTGCGCCGCCATTGTTTCCCCGCCGACGCCCGCAAACCGCACGCGGCCGCCTGTCTTTTCCCTCAGCGCCGTCATCAGACGCGAGGCCAGAAGGTCGCCCGACGGTTCCCCGGCAATCAGATAGACGAACAGATCTTCACTCATTTTTTCCCCTGTTCCGGCGTGATGCCGACAATGAACATACCGAGTTCGTCGGCTTTCCGGATCAGCTCCGGCCGGTTTACGATCAGGGTCTTTCCAGCCTGCACTGCAATGCCCCGAAGCCCGGCTTCATACGCGTTAACAACCGTTTGAACGCCGATTGTCGGCAGGTCGGCTCGCTGTTCCTGATGCGGTTTTTTCATTTTTACCAGAACACCGCCCACACCTTCGCGCTTCAGTCCTTTACAGCGCGCAATCATCGCGTCCGTTCCTTCAACAGCTTCGACCGCCAGCACAATTCCCTGCTGGACAACGACTGACTGGCCGACGTCCAAAGCCCCCAGCCCCAAAGCAATCCGGACGCCGTGTTCTATATCGGCCCGCGCCTGTTCATCGGGGCGCACCTTTCCGAACAGGCCTTCGGAAGCCAGAATATCCGTCATGATTTCATGGATTCCAATGATTTTAAATCCGGATGATTCAACATGATGAATGACCGAAGACAGCAGATTGTCGTCGCCGAATGCCTTAAACCCGATTTTAACAAGAAATTTCGTCGTCCACCAGTCGGGACGCAGATCGAACAGCGAAGGACGGCGCACAGGGCCAATCATGACAATTTCGCCGACCCCGTTCTTCTTGAAATATTCGATGCCTTTTCCGGCTTCTCCCATGCGCATCCACAGGCATGGGGCATCCCCGATGATATCCGCGTCCGCCTGCCCTTTCAGGCAGATAAGAGCGAAGGGGCGACCCGTCTCCCGGCAGTGATCAATCAACTGCCGCGGAAGATGCCCGCCCCCTGCAACAATCCCCAGCGTTGTCGTCATCGGCGTTCAGTCGACGACAGACAGCTTGCCAGCCGGATGAATGTAACCGCGCCGCTTTGAATCGTCTTTCATGAATTCGACGATTTCCATTACAGCCTCGCATCCGGCGTATTTGGCGGCAACCGCGTCAACACGTTCCGACATGGTTCCTTCGCCGTCAAAAATTTCGGCAACGGCATGGCGCAACTTGTTGATAACATCCAGCGAAAAACCTCGGCGTTTCAGGCCGATAATATTGATGCCTTCCAGAACGCTTCCGGAAATCAGGGCGTATGGAACCACATCCCGCATAATCGCGCACAAACCGCCGATCATGGCGTGCGCACCGATGCGCGTAAACTGGTGCACGGCGGAAAGCCCGCCCACAATCGCCCAATCGCCCAACTTCACATGGCCGCCCAGCGTCGCGTTGTTGGCCATAATGACGTTGTCACCGACAATACAGTCATGCGCGACATGCGTTCCGACCATGAACAGACCGCCGTCGCCAACAATCGTAATATTGTTGTCAATCGGCGTTCCGGGATGCATTGTCACATGCTCGCGGATCACGTTGTTCTTTCCGATAACCAGTTTTCCCGGCTCGTTCATGCATTTTTTATGCTGCGGTTTATGGCCGATGACGGCAAACGGTCCGACTTCTGTGTTTTCACCGATAACCGTGTCGCCGCCGACCCAGACATGAGCCATCAGATTGACCCCGTCTTTCAGCTCGACCTGTTTCCCCACAATGCAGAACGGCCCGACTGTCACGTTTTCGCCGATTTTTGCGCCTTCTTCGACAATTGCCGTCGGATGAATGAATGTCATATTACGCCCTATTTTTCATCAAAAATCATTGCGGTAAAAAGAGCTTCGGCGTGCAGGTTCCCGTCAACGGTCGCCTCTCCCCGGAAGCGGAAAACATTCCCGCGCCCTTTTTCCCTTGAAATATGCATGACCAGCTGATCGCCCGGCCGAACCGGCTTGCGGAACTTGGCTGATTCGATCCCCATGAAGTAGACCAGCTTTTTAACGCCTTTCGGAAATGACGACATGACCAGAACGGCCGCCGCCTGCCCCATGGCTTCCACAATCAGGACGCCCGGCATGACCGGATGGTGCGGAAAATGTCCGGGAAAGAACGGCTCGTTCATTGAAACGTTTTTAATGCCGATCCCCTCTTCCCCTTCCCTGATGACCGACACCCGGTCGACCAGAAGAAACGGATACCGGTGGGGCAGAAGCTCCACGATTTCGTCGATTCTGATTTCCTTAAGTACTTTTTCTTCCATTTAATCCACTCTCTTATGAATATTCAGTTTTAACGTTTGACTATTTTTCTCAGAGTCGCGACCTGACGCATATATTCCTTCAGCGGCACGGCCGGAGACCCCATCAGTTCCTCTCCCGGAGCAACGTCGCGAAGAATTCCGGACTGTGCCGCAATCTGCGCTCCGCTGCCGATGCTGAGATGACCGGCAATGCCGGCCTGCCCCGCCAGGACAACAAAATCCCCCAGCTTTGTGCTGCCGGCAATGCCCACCTGAGAAACAATGACACAGCATTTGCCGGTCTGGACGTTATGCCCCAATTGGATCAGGTTGTCCAGACGCGATCCGTCTCCGATGACCGTATCGCCCAAGGCGCCGCGGTCAACGCATGTATTCGCACCGATTTCGACGTCATGGCCGATGATGACGCGGCCCAGCTGGGGAATTTTCGTATGCCCCTTCGGGCTCATGAAAAATCCGAAGCCGTCCTGACCGATCCGGGCGCCGGGATAAATATAAACCTGGTTTCCGGCCAGCGTATTGTACACGGACGCATTCGCCCCGATGATACAGTCATCGCCGAACACAACGTTCGGACCGATGACGGCATTCGGGAAAACATGGCAGTCCCGGCCCAGAACCACGCCTTCCCCCAGAACGGCTCCGGCATCAATCTTTGTTCCTTCCCCGAGTTTTGCGGAAAGAGGGACATGGGCGCCGGGTTCAACCGTAACGCCGATTCTTTTTTCGGCTGGATAAAACGCCTGCGCCACCCGTCCGTAAGAACGGTACGGCTCCTTTGACAAAAGAAGCGTCCGTCCTTCCGGAGCGTTTTTCGCCAGATCCGGATGAATGATGCAGACGCCGGCCTGTGTTTTTTCAAAATCGGGCCAGTACTTTTTGCTCAGCAGAAAACTGACATCCTTTCCGGTGCCGTCCTGAAGGGAAGCAACGTCGTAATACAGCTTCTCCGGATCAGCATTCCCGGCGATTTCGCATTCACCGATTTCGGCAATCTGTTTCAGTGAAAAAGGCCCGGCGACCTTAAAAAAACGAGAATCAGGCATTCACAACGCTCCTATTTTTTCTTCTTTTTGGAAGACGTGCTCTTTGCCGCGTCGATTTTCGGCATATCGATTTTCGGCATATCGATTTTCGGCATTTTTTCATTGACCATTTCGATTGCGTCTTCCGTCAGATTGGCCTCTTTGGAAATATACAGAGCCACAGACTGGTTCAGCACGGCGTCGAATTTTCTTTCCTTCGCCAGCTTTTCGGTCACGGGCGTCAGGCCTTCGTCAAGGAATTTCTGCATCGCGGTATTGTAATTTTCCTTTATTTGCAGCTCAAGCTTCGAAACCTGACGCTGATAGGCTTCCTTTTCAGAGGCATATTCGTCCACCTTCTTGCCCAGTTCGGCGCGGGAAAGCTTCTTTTCGGAATCAGCAATCGCCTTTTCCTTTTCCGCCAGGACGGCCTGAACCTGCTGCACCCATTCGATGAAGCTTTTCATTGTCTTTTCATACTGCATCTGAAGGCCGGCGGCGGCTGTCGACTTTGACGCCAGCTGGTTTACATTGATAAAACCGATTTTGGCATCGGCGGCATAAACGTTTCCGGCCATCAAAATGCCGGCAACAACCATCATGGAAAAACGCATCTTTTTATTCATGTCCTTAAAACCCCGTATCAAAGTGTAAGCGGAAATATTCCGTTTTATCAAAGTCTTCCTTCAGAACCGGTATTGCGAAATCGATGTTGATCGGTCCCAAAGGCGAAGACCACAAAAGACCGACACCAATACTAGCACGCAATTTTGAAGAATACCACATTGTTGAAGCATCATAACCGTCCGGCTTTCCAATCAAACCGAAATCCGTAAACAGCTTGCCCTTCATCCCGAATTCGCTCGGAAGGCCCAGCGGGAACATCAGCTGAGCCGAAGCCGTCACCTGCCAGTTGCCGCCCAAAGCGTCGTCGCCGACCTTGGCTCGCGCCGTCACGCCGCCGTCCTCGAACCCGCGCAGTGTGCTGCCGCCCAGGAAATAACGGTTGTTCAGCCGGACATCCTGACCGATGCCGTGGATATACCCCGCCGTCGTACTCAATCCCAGCACCCAGCGATCCGTCAGAGGAATATAATACTTTCCTAATGGTGCTTTTAAGAAAAGCGAAAAGCTAACG
>USCC01000090.1 GCA_900553035.1 uncultured Rhodospirillaceae bacterium
GGCTTTGTGAGAGGAAAGAAGGCTGTGCGCTTCGTTTCGTTCAAAAGCATCCTTCGACAGGCGATACATTATCTTGTCCGCTTGGTTCTGAGAGCGGCGGTAACGGCAAAAGAGGCCGCTTTCCGCTTCATCGCCGCGAAAGAGGGACGGCCATTACGCCCATCCAGAAAAGTCTTGTCCGAAGCCTGTGTGCAGAAATCCCATGCGGACTGCATTTCACGGACATTCGTCCACAGCTCCGGTGCGAACACTTTGTCAAAATCGCCCAGCCGCCGGATGACCGTCAACGGCGGCGGTTCTTTTTCCGTCCTCTGAGTCAGGTCGGCGGCCGTCAGAGGAGTGCCCAAGCGAACCTGCCGCGCCATCAGTTCCGGCAGGCGCCCCGCTTTGGCGACGCTGGTGAGTTCACCTTTTTCCCGTAGCTCTTCCAACGACGGAAGCGGCGCTTCAAGAAGTTCGGGACGGACGTTTTTGCGCAGACTTTCCAGAACTTTCGGCCGGCGCTTCACGCGGCTGGCACAGATCAGTTCCATCCGCATTTCATCGGAAAGGCCGCAGTCCATGACGGAAACACTTTCCAACGGATGTGCCGGATTCCGCACCATTTTTAAAATAGCCGGGATATGGGCGTCTGTAATGTCCGTCGAATCCAGATTCAGAGAAGATATTTTTCCGTTTTTCAAAAAGGGAAGAAGCCGTTCCACAGACGAATCGCCGACTTTGTTCGTAATACCGCTTCCGCTACTGTTCCAGCCGATATCCAGCGATTCAAGCCCCGCCGGAAGGTTATCCAGAACCGGTGCGATTTCGGCATCGTCATAATAGGAATTGCTGAGGTTCAGCCGCGTGATTTCCGTATGCGGCAGGACAGCGCCCAGCGTTTCCAGTGCTTTTTCCCGGTGCCGCGTATGACAGCGGAATTTAAATTCGCAAATGCCGGTCTGAGGGAGAGCTTCCAGAACTTTGCACACATCCTCTGTTGTTCCGGAAGAGGCGCGCACGGACAGCGTCCTGACCGCCGTTTCGGGCAGAGTCCGAGCCAGAAGGGAGCAGAACTCTGCGTCGGGCGGAAGGCTGACAGAAAACGCGTGGATGTCGCCCTGTCGCAGGCGCTTCATCACACATGCGGCGTCCCCGGGCGTTTTCAGCTTCTGTTCAAAGTCGTCCAGAAACCATGTTCCCTCTTTTGGTTCGGGCCACCCTTCGGGCAACGAAGCCGGCTGCTTTTTCAGCCTGCTTTTCGCGTTTTTAAAAAGAGAGGAAAGCCGTCCCATCCTTGTTTTTCCTTTGCCTCAAAAAGCAAAAGCCGAACTTCATGCCCGGCTTTTGCCAATGTCCTTAACCGTTGCCGCCGCGCCCGAAAATCCGACCCACGATTTTGTTGATAGCCTGCTTGTTCAGCTTTGTGCCGATGTCGATTTTTCCGTTTTTGATACTGACTTCCGCACGGCCGCCGCGTGTTTCAAATTCGACGGTTTTTGAACTCGGCTTGCTGCGGAGAATGACCTTGTTGCCTTCATTCTTGCCGTCGGTCAAAACAACACGGCCGCTACGGTTTTCGGTGTCAATCTTGACGTTGTCAACCGTTTCACTGCCAAGCGGATTGTTCGTGTTCGTACTGACGTTGATGCCGCCTTTTTTCGTGATGTCCACGCGCGAATGGCTGTTTGCCGTATCGGTGTGAATACTGCTGCCCGAACGGGTCGTGTTCGTCATGACGCGCGTACCGTTGTCCGTCCCGTCCGACAGAACAATGCCACCGTTTTTGCCGTTGGTGTCGAACCGGATGTTTTCTACGGTCACCTGCCTGGGCTGTTCCCCGTTCTGAAGCAATGTGCCGTTATTTTCACTCAGGCGCGGATCAAGCGATTCTTCACCCATCAGGTTGTTCGGCGCACGCGTTCCCGTATCGGTCTGTCCCGAAACCAGCGTGCCATTGTTTTCACTCATACGCGGGTTCAGCGATTTTTCCCCGAATAGCGTGTTGCTGTTCTCGCTCATGCGCGGGTTCAAAGACTTTTCACCCATCAGGTTATTCGTCCGTGTCCATCCGGCTTTCTGCTGATCGTTCAGAACAGGATTGGAGGTAATTTTCTGTTCCATGTAATCGACATTGGCTTTCAGCTCAGGAGTCGGATTCGCCGCGTATTCCGCTTTGACGGCCTCAATGACTTTCATATCCTGCATAGCCGTGCTGGCCGCCTTTGAAGCGTCGCCCGGGGACATGCCTGTTTTTTCGGCCGCTTCGACAAGCCGTTTGTGCAGAAGGATTTCTTCTGCCGTCAGACGAGAAGACGAAGTTGCCGCCATCATCATTTCACCGTTCGAATTCTGCTGGAATTTGTAGAACAGTGAACCGTTCGGCGTTTTCACCGAGCGCATGCCCGTTTCGGAAACGGTGAGCGTCGCGCCGTTGCTCATTCTGATTTCGGCCGGCGGCTGAACCTGAACGTCTTTTTCGATTTCGGTCTTTGCCTTGACAGGCTCCGGCGCAGTGTTCTCGTCGGTCGCGTCGGCCCAGTTCTTTCCGGTGCCGGAATCGGGAACAAACGTGTCCGTTCTGTCCGCAGCCGCCGTAATTGTCTGGACATCGGTCTTTTGCAGACCTTCCCTGATGTCGTCGATTTTACCCAGATCCGTGCCGTACATTTTCGCCGTCTTGGCCATTAATTGATATTCGGCGGCCAGTTCAGGCGTCGGATTTTCGGCATATTGAGCCTGTATTATTTCCGTGATTTTTCTTGTCCTGAAGATGTCGCCGGCGTTCATGTTGGCCTGTATGGACACAACATTATTGGGATATCCCCGGGCTTCCAGACGCGCTTTTTCTGATTTAAGGATTTCCTGATATTCTTCTCTGTTTTCCGTGTCCAGCATTCCCGTTGACATATGGGTTCCCGGATCCTGAACAAAAGTGATCCGATCCCCGTCATGTTTAAAGTGGAAATTCAGGTTTGACGTATTCTCGCGTCCGAAAGACGCTTTTATTGAACCGTCCGGCGCTTCGGTCACCTGCATGCTGCCGACTTTATATGTTTGCAGAGTGATGGCGTCAACATCGACACCCTCGCCGGTGCTCGCATCGGCACTTTCCGCAGTGTTGTCGCCGGTTCCGGTCTGAGCGGCGCTCCGATCCGTGCTCGCATCGGCACCTTCCGCAGTGTTGTCGCCGGTTCCGGTCTGAGCGGCGCTCCGGTCCGTGCTCGCATCGGCACCTTCCGCAGTGTTGTCGCCGGTTCCGGTCTGAGCGGCGCTTCCGTCGGTTTCCACAGTCTTATCTCCGGTATACCTGACGCCGGACATATCTGCCTGATCTTCGCGTTCATTGATTGACGTCTTCAGCGCTTCTTCCGCCGCCGGCTTGCCGATGTACTGCTCCTTCAGCTTCGTAAAGGCTTCCGGATCCTTACCATGCAGTTCCTTTAACTGGTTATAGGCTTCCTGCGGATTTTCGGAATGCGCGACCTTATTGAACAGAGCCTGCGATTCCTCGGGGCTCAAAGAAGAAAAGTCTTTGTCATAAGCGCCCAGATAATGGCCGTCCGGAAGAACGCGCGCGATTGAACCGTTGACCTGCGCCATCTGTTCGGGGGTCAGTATCTGACCCGCCGCCGCAGCCTGTAGCGCTTCAAGCGTGTCTTTTTCCGCGTACGGCGCATACGCCTTCAGCATTGAAGTCTTGTAAATGAACTCGTCCCGCGTCATGCCTTCGGGAATCTGGATTTTTCCGCCGTCAATCTGTTCGGACAGGCCGTTGAGCGTTTTTTCATCCAGAAAACGCCCGGCTTTCTGAAGCAGTTCGGATGGTTCCTCCGTTGCCGTCGCTTCCAGATCTTCGGTCGAAAGGTTCGCTTTGACGCCCGACGAGGCCATGAACGATTCGGCAAACTCCGGCTTCGTCATCAGTGAATCGACCAGCGCCGGATTCGCCGCAAGAGAGTCGGCCAGCGCCGGATTCGACTGCAACATTTCCGCCAGTGCCGGATTCGTCGCCAGCGTGTCAGCCAGCGCTGTCCGCATCTGTTCTCCGGCGCCGCTGAGGTTCATACTCTGCGCCTGCTCGGCAATCTGTTCAACGGCGTCATTCACGTTTTCCTGCGTATGCAGCATATTCGTCACGAATTCGTTGAGAGTATCGGCCACGTCGTCATTCAGATAAGCCGCTGTCGCCGAAACGGCCAGAAGACCCAGCGCCGCGCCGCCGACTTTCAGCCATGCTTTGCCTTTTTTACCGCCGGCCTTTTTGGTTTCGTTCAGTTCCTGAATGCTGTTTTTCAGCATGTCCGAGTTTTTAACGGCGCTGAGCGCAATGCCGATCGCCTTGAGCCCCGGAATGACGCGCAGCATGTCGCGGCCGACGCCCATCAGTTTCTGACGGTTTTCCTTTGTGCGGATGAATTTCCACATATTCCCTTTTTCATCGGGATGCTCTTTTCTGTACTTCAGGAAGTTTTTGCGCAGCGTATTGACGCCCGCTGCGGCGCGCGCCGCGGAATACACCGGGCCGAGAGTCACGGCCGCGCCCAGACCGCCAACGATTTTTGCCGCGATGTAGGATTTCGGATATTTGTTTTTAAAGTTTTCGTTTAAGGCTTCCGCTTCTTTATAGAACGTCGAGTTTTTAACCTGAGATTCCACCTGCCGGGCAAAAGAGCGAACCTCCATCATGGCGACGCTGAGCGTTGCGCCTTTTGCTTCCTCGCGCGCTTCCGTCGTCTGGGGCAGGTTGAATGTTTCAGCGATTTTGTGCGCCTGCTGTTCCTCAATCATCCGGGCGATTGAGGCCATGTCCGCCACGACCCTGTCCTGATAATCGGGATCATCCGTCGGCTGTTTCGCATTGAAATACTGGGTCATCCAGTATTTGACCTGCAACTCGACTTTGATTTCGTCCTTGGCCTGCCGGAACGTGTCGAGATCTTTGGGTTTGTCGGCGTAATCCTCGGCCGCCATACGTTTTGCGGCCAGAAGGACAGCCGTTTTGTCAAAGTCATCCGGGTCGTTTTCCGTCGCGCGGTAGGCGTCGACAAGAGCCATGATTTCGCTGTGATTCCGCGAAAATTCGAGAACCTGAGCCATGTCCCAGCTGCGGGCGTCCGAATTCAGGTCTTCCTCAACGTCAAGGTTCGCACGTATGAGCATGCTTGCCTCGTTTTTGAAATACGGGCCGTCGGGATCCTTCGGGTCAACGGGCCGGAGATCCTCGTCTTTTCCGCGGTCAATTTCGGAAGCAAAGCACTTTTTGGAAATCAGTTCCTGCAGATCCGCCGGCATCTGGTCAAACGGAAGTCCAAGCTGGTCTTCCGGAATATAATAGTTGATCTGCAGATATTCTTTGATATACCCAGGCAAATTCATGGCATGACCCTTTCAGGAAATAAATCAACTTATTGACAGAATATCAGAAAAAATTGTCTATTCAATCAGATTTTCATACGTCTTTATAAAAAGAGAGAAAGAATCCGCGCAAGCAGGGCGGAAGAAAAAGAATTTTCAAGGATTATGACATTTTTCTGACGGTGAAGGGGGAAGAGCCGTTCCCGGGCGGCTCTGCGGTTTTTTCATTCTCCGTTCAGGGGAAGACCGACTGTAACCGGGTGCACCGGCCGTCCCGGTTTGAAACGTGTCTCTGCGGGGACAAGAGCTCCGGCGACGGGACAGACGTTGAGGCATAAATGGCATCCGACACACCTGTCCGGCAAGATAACGGGACGCCGTTTCCCGGCATCCCAGTCAATTGCCTGGTGAGCGCCGTCTTCGCATGAAATGAAACAGCGGCCGCATCCGACACATTTTTCCGTTTTCAGTTCGGGAATGATCTGAAAATCACGATCCAGCTTTTCGGCGGGAATCAGGTTCGGAAGCGCGAGACCGACCATCTCGTCCAGATGTGAAAATCCCTTTTCATCCATGAAATGGGACAGGCCGCTGATCATGTCTTCGACAATGCGGTAACCGTATTGCATGACGGCCGTCGTTACCTGCAGGTTCCGGCACCCGAGCAGGATGAATTCCGCCGCGTCGCGCCATGTTTCGATACCGCCGATGCCGCTGAAACCGGCGTCCTTCAGGCGCGGATCCTGTTTCATCTGCGCGATGAAGCGCAGGGCAATCGGACGGACGGCGGCTCCCGAATATCCCGAAACCGATGATTTTCCGTTGACGACCGGCATCCCCGTCATAAGGTTCAGGTCCAGCCCCGTAATTGATTTGACTGTGTTGATGGCCGATATGCCTTTTGCGCCGCCTTCAAGTGCCGCGACCGCCGGAATTTCCATATTCCCGATGTTCGGCGTCATTTTGGCGATGACGGGTCGGGATGTCGCCGAAACCGCCGCCCGGGAACAGGCTCTGACAAGGTCAGGATTCTGTCCCACGTCCGATCCCATAGCGTGCGAAGTCATCTGCGGACAGGAGAAATTACATTCAATCAGATCCGCGCCCGCTTCTTCGGCTCGCCGCGCCAGACGGCTCCATTCGTCTTCCGAACCGCCCATGATGGACACAATCATGACCTTGTCCGGAAAATCCTTTTTCAGCCGGGCGATGGCCTCCAGATTCTGCTCCAGCGGCTTTTCTGAAATTTGCTCCATATTTTTAAAGCCGATGAAGGGGGTGCCTTCTTTGACCAGGTTGTCGAACCGCGGCGAACATTCGTCCGCGGTGAAATAGCCGATTGTCTTGAATACAACGCCGCCCCATCCGGCCCGTAGCGCTCGGGCGCACATGTCGTAACAGCTTCCGACGGGTGAAGAGGAAAGGCAGAAGGGGTTTTCAAAATCAACGCCCAGAAATGTAACGGATAAATCTTTTTTCAATGCCATGGGCGTATTCCTTTATTTCGGGCGGTTTTCAAGGTAAAGGGCAATCCGTTCGGCGGCGGCCTTGCCATCGGCCACGGCCTGCACGACCGTCGATCCGCCGTTAACAACATCGCCTCCGGCAAAATAGCCCTCTTTTGACGTCATGCTGTCGACTGTGTGAATCCGGCCTTTGCCGTCCGGGAGCAGAGCGCAACCGGCATTGGGTTTTTTAAAATCCTGCCCGACGGCCAGAATGACCCTGTTCGCGCGGAGTTCTATTTCCGACAGCTCATCCGTTGACCTGGCTCGGAACAGAAACGCCTTTCCGTTCCGCCCGACGACTTTTTTCGGAGAAAAGCCATACATGAAGGCGACGCCGAGCGACTGCGCAAAGGCGATTTCCCTTCTGTCCGCCGGGGCATCGGCCAGCGTGCGCCGGTAAACGACCGTCACGGACGCCGCTCCGGAAAGCTTTGCTGCCGCCGCGCAGTCCATGGCCACGTCCCCGCCGCCGACAACAACAACGCTGTCTTGAGGTTCAACGACTTTTCGGCCTTTTTTCGCCGCTTCAAGGAAGGGGAGCGCGTCGATGACGCCGTCCAGATCCGAACCGGGCAGATTGATTTTTCGGGAAGCCTGAAGGCCGACCCCAAGGAAAACAGCCTTGAAGCCCTGCCGTTTCAGTTCCTTTGCCGGGAAATCCCTTCCGAACGGAGTGTTCAGGACGATTTTGACGCCGAGTTTTTCAATGCGTTCGATTTCGGCGTCGACCGTTTTCTGGGGCAGGCGGAATTCGGGAATGGCGTGGGTCAGCATGCCGCCGGCCTTTTCCCGCGCTTCAAAGACGGTGACGTCATAGCCTTTCATGCGTAGTGCCGCCGCGCAGGCCAGCGATGCGGGGCCGGCACCGATACAGGCGACTTTTTCTTTGTCCGCCGGCGGCGCTTTGAGAATCTCCATGCCGAAAAGACTTTCCTGTTCCGTCAGGTAGGCCTGCAGGCGTCCGATTTCAATCGGCCGGTCAATGCCGCAACGGGCGCATGCGCCTTCACACAGACGGTCATACGGACAGACAAGAGCGCAGCACGCGCCGAAAACGTTGGCTTCACGGATGGTTTCCGCACCGCCTTTCGGGTTACGGAAACGCAGTGACCGTATGAATTTTGCGGGATCGGTTCCGGCGGGACAGGCCGCAGAGCACGGCGCGTCATGACAGAGCAGGCAGCGGGCAGCCTCGGCGGCGGCGATGCGGTGTGTCATCGGTTCAGGAAAAGAAGGGCGGTCGGCGGGCATGTCATTTCCTTTCAGTCTTGTTTCTGAACAATTATAAGGAAAACCGGCAGGGCATCAAAGGCAAAAACGCGACCGCACAAAATCAATCATCCCTTCGTCCGGGAAACAGACCCGAAAGGCGGCGGAAAAGAATGAACGCCGGAAAGCCGGGACGGCGTCTGACGATTTTTTCAATCCGGATGATTTCGCAGACAAGCTCTTTTAGACTCACGGCCTGTCTGTCCGTGATATGGGTTGCGGTCATCCGAGGAAAGGATGACGGTTGTTTCCCGGAATATTTTTTCAGGCCGGACAATGATCTTTCCGTTCCCGACGATATTTTCGTTCCCGTATATGGAAATGGAGCTGTCTTTTTCTTCAATATCCATCTTATACC
>USCC01000091.1 GCA_900553035.1 uncultured Rhodospirillaceae bacterium
GCCTGCGGCAACAATGTAAAAATCCGGACGCGTATTTTTAACATATTCGGAAAACGCGGCGACAATATCACGCATCAGTTCGCGGTAATTCGGAATGTATTGAGGATCAAGAAGAATCTGTTCATCAAGGGGATCGTCCATATTCGCACGGACACCTTGAAATTCCTGCGCTTTCAGCGGTGAAAAAGCGGCAAGGAACAGGGCGGCGGCAAAAAAATAAAAAGCTTTTCCCATAAAAAACAACTTTCTTGATGTTTTTTTAAAATGATATTAGGTATTCTAATATGAATTCATTTGGATTTTATTAACAAAAGCGGATAAGGCCTTGACGGATAGAACGATTTGGGTATTGGCGGATGACCGCGCCGGAAACGTGGCGCAGGCCGCAGGTGTCGCCGAAGCGACAGGCGCACAGGTTGAAATGAAAAACGTTCGTTATACGAAATGGGCAAAACTGCCTAATTTCCTGCGCGGACAGAGCACTCTGGGGATTACATCCGAAACGCTGGAAGGGCTGAAGGCGCCGTATCCGGACGTCGTGATCGCCGCGGGACGCCGGTCGGCGCCGCTGGCACGCCATATCAAAAAACAGTCACAGGGACGAACGAAAATCGTTCAGATCATGTATCCGGGGTATTTCGGGCTGTCGGATTTTGATCTGGTCGTTCTGCCGTATCATGACGGATGCCATCTGCAGCGCGAAAACATTATGCGCGTGACCGGAGCGCCGCACCGCGTGACGCCCGAAAAACTTGAACGCGAAAAACAGAAATGGGCCCCCGTGTTTGAAAGCCTGCCGCGGCCGTACATCGCCCTGATTGTCGGCGGCGCGACGAAAAATAAGCCCTTTACCGTCGAAATGGCTCGCGATCTGGCCGCCCGGACGAAAAAAATGGCCGAAAACCTGGGCGGCGCTTCGTTCCTGGTCACGACTTCACGTCGAACCGGCGCGGAACAGGAAAAGGCCTTGCGTGAAAACCTGCCCGAGCCGATGTTCTTTTACGAATGGGGCAACAAGTCAATGGATAATCCGTATTTCGGTTTTCTGGCGCTGGCCGATCATATCATTGTGACGGGCGATTCCGTATCCATGTGTTCCGAAGCCTGTGCCGCGCCGGCGCCCGTTTATATCTATGCCCCGGAAGGAAGCGTCGGCCGGAAACACGCCCTCTTGCACCGGGAACTGTATGAAAAGGGATATGCACATCCCCTGAACGGCGAACCGGCTGAAGGGGGGCATGACCGTCTGAATGCCGCGGAAAACGTCGCCACCCGAATCAGGGAATGGTGGAACGCGAAATGACGGAATTCTGTGCGCACATAGACCGCCTGTTTACGGAGCTTCCTTTTGCAGAGCGTTGCCGCGCGGCTCGCAGGAGCGGTTTTTCCTCGGTCGAATTCATTCTGCCGAAGGATGTTCCGCTCGGCGAACTGGGCGATGCCGTCGCTTATGATGGCCTGAAGCCCTGCCTGATGGAAATGCCCGAGGCGGAGGCGGCTTTTGCCTTTTGGAAAAAGACAAAAAAGGACTTCGGAGCGTCAATGGATCGGATGCTTGAGGTGGCTGATTTTATTGGCTGCCGCCTGCTGTATGTTCCCGGACGTGTTCTGTCCGAAGAGGATTTTGAAGCCTCCCGCGAGGCTTTTATCGCCGCGTTGCATCGGGCGGCACAGGACGCACGGCGCGCGGGTGTCAAGATCCTTCTGGGATTCCGGAACGCGGTCGAAACACCGGGATTTTATCCGGCCTCAACGCTGGAAGTCCTCCAGATTCTGGACGAGCTGAACGATGACAGGGCTTTCGGCTGTTTATATGACGTCTATCAGGCGCAGACGGTTGAGGGCGGTTTGAGCAATACGCTGGAATCCCTGTCGGAAATCATTGCGCATATCCGCATCGCCGGCGTTCCTTCCGGTGAAGAACCCGATATCGGCGAAGTCGATTACGGTTATCTGTTTGCTTTGCTTGAAGCCCGCGGATATGCCGGACAGATCGGATGCGCCTATACGCCCCGCCGCACAACAGCCGAAGGGCTGAAGTGGATGCAGGAATACCTCTAATCACCCTCAATCCGGAGACGGCCGAATGACAAAAACGCAATCTTCACTTTATCTTTCGCAGGCGGAAAAATTCTGGTTGGAAGGCGATTTCAAAGCCGCGCGTGTCGCGTTCGGCGATGCACGAGACGTATGCCTGAAAAACGGCGACTGTCCGGGAGTGGCTGAAGCGCAGATGAAGCTCGGGGATTTTGAAATGGCTCAGTGCCGGACGGAACAGGCAAAGGAAGCCTACACGGAGGCCTTGTCCATGCTTCTTCTTGAGTATGACGCCCAGAAGCTGTCGGGTGAATTAAAGCTGAAGCTGGCGCAGATCGCGCTGGAGCAGGAAGAATACGAGGAAACGGAACGTCTGCTGGAACAGGCGGAAAGTCTTTTTGATGAAGTGTCGGACGCGACGGGAATGGCTCGGGTGGCCGAAATGCGCGGGCTGATCGCCATGACGCAGGGCGATTTTGAAAAAGCCGTTCCGTTTTATGTTCATGCCGCGGAACTGAATGCCACCGAGAAAAATACGCTTAAAGAGGCTGTTCTTCTGCGGACATTGGCGCGTCTGTACATGTCCCTGAACCGGATGGACGAAGCGCATGACGTGCTGGAAAAAAGCATCGTCCATTTCCGGGAGAACGGCGATCTGCTCGGCGAGGCAGGGGCGCTTGTGGCGGTCGGTATTTTACGGACGACGATCGGTGATTACATGCTGGCGGCGCGGGCGTTCCGCAAGGCCGTCATGCTGTATGGAAAACTGGGGCATGCGCCGGGTGAGGGGGAGGCATGCTTTTATCTGGCGCGCCTGGAAGCCATGGGCGGTTCGCGTGAAAGCCTGCGGAATGCCGTCCGGGATTATCAGCGTTCAATCGAGCTTCTGGACGGCGTTTTCTGGCCGGAGCTTGTGGAAAAAGCCAAACATGAACTGGATCGTCTGAAGGGCGTTTAGGAATCAGGGCAGCGCTTTTCTTTCAATGAGAGAAGGCGGGGAAGGAAGATATTTGTCTTTCTTTTAAAAGAGTTTCGTTTCGGCAGGATGATGCCCTGTCCGTTTATTTTTCAAACGGCGGTTTTTAAAGATTTCGGACGGTGCCGGGGGATGCAAATGAAATTGCGCCGGTTCTTCTAAAGCTGAAGCTTTTCTGCGGCCGGAGCGGGTATCTGAAACATTTCATAAAAAGATTCGGAACGGTTCTTTTATTCTTTCGGGGCGCGTGTTTTCCTGAACACTTCGTTTTTTTCCTGTTCGGCGCTGGTATCGGGCTGATGCGGATTGGATTCGGCATCAAAATCCCGTACGTCGGGAAAAAAAGGGCGGAAATTTTCCGCCCTTTTGAGTTTATTTTCCGTAACGGCGCAGTGTGACGGAAGAAAATAACCCGCCCAGAAACGAAAAATAATCGTAATCCGTATATATTTCCTGTTCAGAATATCGGGTTCGATCCGAAACGGCAATCGTCGGAGTGAAAAAAGGAAGCCAGAAAAAAGAAAAGCTCTGTTCTTCCCTTATCAGATTTTCTGAAAACGAAACATTCCGCGTTTTTACGGACAGAGGTGCTGAAACGGCCGTGACCAGAAGTCCCTCAGACACCATAAACGGGGCATTTAAGGGAATCCTCGTACATCCGCTGAGTATCAGGACGATCAGAGCGGTGTATAAAAAGCGTTTTCTCACATCAATCCCCGTAAACGTTCAAGGTCGTCTTCCGGAAGATATACAGGACGCTTGTATCGTCGTCGTCCGCCGCTTTGACCGTTTTGATCCGGTCCTTTTCCGCCGCGCTTTTCAGGCTGACATCACCGACAGAGACCCGCCCCGGGATATTGAAAGCAGAAGCGCTTCCTTTCCGGCGGCCGATTTGCGTGTCCTGATAATCAATATCCAAAGGTGCGGAAATAACGGATACGGCGCCCAGAGGCGGGACAAACGGGGCTCTGATCGGAGAAATAGAGCAGGCGGATGTCAGTCCTAAGACGCAAGAGAGAATAAAGAGTTTTTTCATAAAATTTCCTCCGGTTGAGATGGATACAGAGCTCAACCGGCGGGACGGAGACTTAGAAAACCGTACTCGTTCGGCCGCGATGCTTTTTACTCCGGATGCGGAAAAAAAACGCCGGAGCCTGGACATAACAACGTATCCCAGTCCCATGGGAATTGAGATACAGCTTCTTTATTCAGTCTTGCCGTTTCCAAAAAAGGCTGACAAGTACGGAGGGTTTCTGCGCCCTCAAGCCTGACACCGGTCAGGCTCGGCAAAGGGCATAGCAGATAACGTTTAAAAGGACACAGGATTTTTATAACCGGCGGCATATTTTTTTGCAGGCAATCGCAAGTACGCCGGGTCGCCGGAAAAAAAGCCCGGCAGTATGAAACTGCCGGGCGTAAGTTTCCCCTCTCTCTCTCTTTTTTTTATTTAACTCAGACCACCGGTTCGCCGTAGTAGGCTTTGCGGTAGAGTTCCTTGATTTCGCTGATCAGCGGATAGCGGGCGTTGCCCCCGGTGCACTGATCATCGAAAGCCTGTTCGGCCAGTTTGTCCAGATTCGCCATGAATTCGGCTTCGGGAATTCCGGCTTCCTTGATGGATTTGGGAATGTTCAGGTCGGCCTTCATTTTTTCCATGGCTTCAATCAGACGGTTAACCTTCATATCCCGGTCGTCGCCGCAATCGTCGGCAATCCGCAGATGGTCGGCGATTTTCGCATAACGACCTTTGACGAACGGATAACGGTACTGCGGCAACAGACCCTGTTTCGTCGGATTGTCCGTCGCGTTGTAGCGGATGACATAGCTGAACAGCAAAGCGTTCGCCAGACCGTGCGGCACGTGGTACATCGCACCCAGTTTATGCGCCATCGAATGGCACAGACCCAGCATTTCGTTTGCAAAAGCCATCCCGGCGATTGTCGCGGCATAGTGAATCTTCTCCCGCGCCGTCGGGTTGTTCGCTCCGTCATTATAGGAAGCCTTCAGGTACTTGAACGACAGGCGCAGGGCTTCCAGAGCCAGACCGTCGCTGAAGTTGTTGGCATAAACCGACGTGTAGGCCTCGACCGCGTGAACGATGGCGTCAAAACCGGAGTAGGCTGCCAGACCTTTCGGCATGGTCATGACCAGATCGGGATCCACGATCGCCATGTTCGGCGTCAGGGCGTAATCCGCAATCGGGTACTTCTGACCGGTCTTGTCGTCCGTGATGACCGAGAACGGCGTCACTTCGGAACCGGTGCCGGATGTCGTCGGAATAGCGACCATCACGGCTTTGCGGCCCAGATCAGGGAACGTGCAGATGCGTTTGCGGATGTCCATGAAGCGCATGGCCAAGTCTTCAAATTTGACGTCGGGTTCTTCGTACATCAGCCAGATGATCTTGGCCGCGTCCATCGGAGAACCACCGCCCAGAGAGATAAAGACGTCCGGCTGGAACGTTTTGACCTGTTCCAGAGCGGCATTGACGTTCGACAGATCCGGATCGGGACGCACATCGCTGTAGACGCGGGTCTGGATGCCCATGCCTTCCAGCAGATTGATGATGCGGTCAACGTGGCCGATGGCTTCCATTGTTTTGTCCGTGACCAGGAAGGCGCGTTTTTTGCCCTTCAGCTCAGCCAGGGCCAGAGACAGGCAACCCGGTTTAAAGTAGATTTTGGGCGGGACTTTGAACCACAGCATGTTTTCGCGGCGTTCCGCGACGGATTTGACGTTCATAAGATGTTTCACTCCGATGTTTTCACTGACCGAGTTGCCGCCCCACGAACCGCAGCCCAGCGTCAGGGAGGGAGGAAGCTTGAAGTTGTACACGTCGCCGATGGCGCCCTGAGAAGAGGGCATGTTGATCAGTGAACGGCCGGTGATCATCGTGTTCTGGAACAGTTCGATGTGTTCCTTGTTCAGCGGGTCAGTATAAAGGACGGAGGTATGCCCCGCACCGCCCAGTTCGACCAGCCGCCGCGCCGTATGCACGGCTTCTTCAAAATTCGGGGCTTTATAGAATCCCAGAACCGGCGACAGCTTTTCATGTGCGAACGGTTCGTCGTCGGCGACGCGTTCGGCTTCGGCGATCAGGATTTTGGTTTTCGGGTCAACCTTGAAACCGGCCAGCTCGGCGATTTTCGCTGCCGACTGTCCGACGATGGCGGAATTCAGATGGCCGTCAATCATAATGGTTTCGGCCAGTTTCTTTTTATTTTCGCCGGTGACGAAATGGCATCCGCGTTTGATGAATTCCTTTTTAACGGCTTCATAAACGGGTTCTTCGACGACGATGGCCTGTTCCGACGCGCAAATCATGCCGTTGTCGAACGTCTTGCTCATGATGACGGAGCTGACGGCCATTTTGATTTCGGCGGTTGCGTCAATGATGACGGGCGTATTGCCCGCGCCGACGCCGATGGCCGGCTTGCCGGAGCTGTAGGCCGCCTTGACCATACCGGGGCCGCCGGTCGCCAGGATGAGACCGATGTCCTTGTGCTTCATCAGCATGCCGGACAGTTCAAGGGTCGGATTTTCAATCCATCCGACGATGTTTTCGGGCGCACCGGCCTTGACGGCGGCGTCCAGGATGATCCGGCAGGCTTCAATCGTTGATTTTCTGGCGCGCGGGTGCGGCGAAAAGATAATGCCGTTGCGCGTTTTCAGAGCCAGCAATGATTTAAAGATGGCGGTCGACGTCGGGTTGGTTGTCGGGATGACGCCGGCGATGATGCCGATGGGTTCGGCAATGCGGCGGTATCCGAAATCGCGGTCGTCTTCCAGGATGCCGCAGGTTTGTGTATCTTTATATGTGTTGTAAATGTATTCCGAAGCAAAGTGGTTTTTGATCACCTTGTCCTCAATCACGCCCATGCCTGTTTCCTCGACGGCCATTTTCGACAGGAAAATGCGGTGGGAAGCGGCGGCGACGGCGACGGAACGAAAGATCTGATCGACCTGTTCCTGAGTATACGTCGCGAAAATCTTCTGAGCTTTTTTGACGCGTTCGACCAGCTCGTCCAATTCCTTTGCGGGATCGGCCGCGGCGGGTTCAATCGCTTTTTCGGGTGTTTTCGTCATCCTGAATCATCCTTAAATGTTAAGGTTGTTTATAATGAGTAAATTTATATCGATATAAATATACTCATTGCTTACAGGATCAATATACACATTTCCGACTGTGAAATCAAGAACCGTGTTCATTTTTTTGAACTTTTTATATTTCAAAACAACATATTGAAAATAAACGGTTTTCTTTAATTTTTAAGCCGTTTGGAAGAAAGAGGTTGCAAAAAAAACGGCTTTAATCGATAATTAAATATCGATTTTTTGATTTTTTCAGGTGCGCTATGACGAAAGTATCCAATGTCCCGACCATCCGGCGCCTTCCGGGTTACCTGCACCTTCTGAAAGAACTGAAGGAAGAGGGGCGGAAAAACGTCTCGACAACCTACCTGGCGTCGGAAATGCAGATTGATCCGATCGTGATTCGCAAGGATCTGACCATGACCGGGGCCGAAGGAAAGCCGCGGACGGGATTCATTGTAACCGAATTGATTGACGCAATCGAGAACTTTCTGGGATGGCGGCGTACGACGGATGCTTTTCTTGTCGGTGCGGGCAATATCGGCTCGGCTCTTCTGGGGTACAGCGGGTTTGCCTCGTATGGCCTTCGGATTGTCGACGCGTTTGATTCGTCGCCGGCAAAAATCGGGACGATGGTTCACGGCCACCTGATTCTGCCGATGGAAAAGCTGGCTTCCCGAGTCGAAACGGCGAAAGTGAAGCTGGGTATTCTGACGGTTCCGGCGGATGCGGCTCAGGAAACGGCGGATCGGATGATCGAAGCCGGTATCTTGGGGATTTGGAATTTTACGCCGGTCAAGCTGAAGGCGCCTGCCCATGTCGTTACCCAGAAGGAAGACCTGGCGGCGGGGCTGGCCGAGCTGTCGGTTCGCGTCAAACGGCGCGAAGCGGGATAAGAGACATCTGCGCACGGTTCCGGATAAAGCGTTATTTTGATTCCCGGAAATCGGCATTGCAGGAAAGTGTCGTTTTGGGGAAAGCCGTAAAATTCCGAATCCACGGCGTCGGCAGGGTAGGATACTTCCGTGTTCGGAGCCAAAAGGCATCTTTTGAGGTTCTTCCCGGTTCCATACGTCTGCTTTGAAAAAACTCTGTTTTCTGAAGTCGGCATTATCCCGGGTCTGGCGAGAGCCGGGCTGTTTGTATTTTGCGGCATTGGCAGAGTGAGATGTTTCCGTGTTCGGAGCCAAAAGGCATCTTTTGAGGTTCTTCCCGGTTCCATACGTCTGCTTTGAAAAAACTC
>USCC01000092.1 GCA_900553035.1 uncultured Rhodospirillaceae bacterium
GGGGTGCTCACTGATTTTGCGCCGTTTCCTGCCGGTGGTTCGATATGGCTTTAGAATAAAAAGTTTTGCCCCTGATTCCCGGTCGGGCGGGAAAGGACGGTTCTTCAGAAGCAACGTGTCCCATTCCTTTTTGCTTTTATCCGTATGTTCCCGTACAATTACTTCGGAGGAATAAAGAAAAAATGAAGATGAGCGGTGTCCGTTATTTTGATGGAGCGGAACGAATGGAAATAAATCCGTGTTTTTATCCGGCGCTTTTTATAAAATATAAAGATTTAGACTTCGGTCGTTTTTGCTAAGCAAAAATCTGCTCTGCGCCGGAGGAAAATAACTGCCGGAACATAAGACAGAGGTTCTTTCCCCCTGAACGGCGTTTTGAATGCAAAAGCGTATTGTGCAGCCCTCCGGGATGTCGTCCGCGCAGAGGTATTGCGCATACCCGAGAGCGCGAAAACAGTCGGGGGTAACGACAAAAGAAAGTAAACGCCGTCCGGATTGAGCGGGGCACGGACGGCTTTTGTTGCGTCTTATGAAAAGTAACCGGAGGCGCTCCCCGTCGGACGGCGCGAAAGCCTGATGCCTCCGCTCAGCGTGTTCGGCCATGCCGCTTTCTTTCATATTTCCGGTAAGAGAACATGCCGTTTCCCTTTTCGAGGGCGTATGTCTTTGTTTCAGACAGAATTATAGCCGAAAAAACGTCAGGATGCCTTTCTTTTCTTTGCAATTTTTTTTATTTTCAGTTATTTCTTTATTATAAATGCATATAAACAACGGACAACAATGTTATGACTGAGCAGGAAATCTCGAAAAATCAAGGAAATACGGGCCGTATCGTCGCTATCCAGGGCAGCGTGATCGACATCCGTTTCGAAGAAACGCTCCCGGGCGTTTTCAACGAACTCCGAACCGGCGAAAACAACGAACTTGTCGTTGAAGTGCAGTCTCATCTGGACGGTCAGACTGTTCGCGGGCTGGCGATGGGGCCGACGCGCGGCTTGTCCCGCGGGATGGAGGTCATTGATACCGGCCATCTGCTGAACGTTCCCGTCGGCGACGAGATTTTAGGCCGTATGTTCAACGTGTTCGGTGCACCGATTGACGGCGGTGAATCTCTGCCGGAAATGGAGCGTCGTCCGATTCATGCGCATTCCATGCCCCTGGCAAAGCGCGACGTGTCGTCCGAGATTTTTGTCAGCGGTATTAAGGCGATTGACCTGCTGGCTCCGATGGAACGCGGCGGAAAGGCCGGCCTGTTCGGTGGCGCGGGCGTCGGAAAAACCGTCCTGATCACCGAGATGATCAACAACATGGTCGGCCGCTACGAGGGCGTCAGCCTGTTCTGCGGCGTCGGCGAACGTTGCCGCGAAGGCGAGCAGCTCTACCGTGAAATGAAGGACGCCGGCGTGCTGGACAAAACGGTCATGATGTTCGGACAAATGAACGAAGCGCCGGGCATCCGTTTCCGTGTGGCTCATGCCGCCTTGACAATGGCGGAATATTTTCGTGACGAAAAAAAGCAGGACGTCCTTCTTCTGATTGACAACGTGTTCCGTTTCGTTCAGGCCGGTTCGGAAATTTCCGTCCTGATGGGGCAGATGCCGTCCCGTGTGGGATACCAGCCGTCTCTGGCAACCGATATCGCCTCTTTGCAGGAACGCATCGCGTCCACGTCAACCGGCGCGATTACCTCCATTCAGGCGGTTTACGTTCCGGCGGACGATCTGACCGACCCGTCGGCCAGCCATACGTTTGCTCACCTGTCCTCCAACATCGTGCTGTCGCGTGCCCGCGTGTCTCAGGGGCTTTACCCGGCGGTTGATCCGCTGGCGTCCGGTTCAAACATGCTGACCCCGATCATTGTCGGCGAACGGCATTACAAAGTCGCCACGGCGGTGCGCCGCACGCTGGCCGAATATGAGGAATTAAAGGATATCATTGCCATGCTGGGCTTTGACGAACTGCCGGAAAACGATCAGAAAACCGTTCTGAAGGCTCGCAAGTTGGAACGTTTTCTGACCCAGCCGTTCTTCACGACATTCCATTTTACCGGCATGGAAGGCCGTTCGGTTGAACTGGAAGATACGCTGTCGGGATGTGAAAAAATCCTGTCCGGCGAGCTGGATCACGTTCCTGAAAACGCGTTCTACATGGTCGGAACGATTGAAGACGTTCTGGAAAAAGCAAAGAAGATGGAAGAACAGGCGGCTGCGTGATGAGACTGAAGACCCTTATGCCTTCCGGCGTTATCGTTGACGAAGAGATTTCGCGCATCCGGTTTGAAGCCGGGAACGGTTCGTATACGTTCCTGCCGAACCATGCGGATTTCGTGACGGCCGTCGTGCCCGGGATTGTTTCGTTCAATCCCGTTTCGGGTCGGGAAAAGGGGAAAGAGGTCTTCATGGCCTGCGATCAGGGGATTTTGGTGAAAGAGGGCGACACGGTTCTGCTGTCCGTCCGGCGCGCGATCATTCACGACGACCTGAACGTTTTGGCAAAGGCGATCGGCGAGGAATTCAAAAAGGTTGAAGAAGAGCGCAAAACGGTCAACGCGGCGATGGCGCGGCTGGAAGTCGGCCTGACGCGCGGCCTTTTGCAGCTGAACGCTCGTCACGGATAAGGAAAAAAACATGGTGGAACTGTTTGAGAAAGACGCGGCCCGCAACGACAGAAAAGAAGTTGAAAACTCTCTTGCGCGGCGTTTGTCCGCCCGGGCTTCGCGCCAGTTGCTCAGCCGAAACGAAAGCAAAAAGGTGGACGCCCGGATGGGGCTATCCTTTCTGGGGGCGATTGGCTGGCATGTCCCTGTCCCGACAGTCCTGGGGGCGCTTCTGGGGCAGTGGCTGGATGAAAAATATCCGCACGGTTCCGTTTCATGGGCGCTGAACCTGATGCTGGTCGGGCTGGCGCTCGGCATGTTCAGCACATGGGTGTGGGTGCGTCGGGAAGGCATTGATCATGCTTTGAAGGAGCAGAAGGAGCGCGGAGAGCAGATCGCGCTCATGCAGGAAGAGGCCGGCGTTGAACCGGAAGAAGCAGGGACGGCGGCAGAGGTTGAGGTCTTGCCCGGGACGGACAAGATTATCGGGGAGAAGGTCATTGACGATTAGTTTAACGGGAGCATCAGGGATTTTCTGCTTCATTGTCGGAGTGCTGGTCGGAATCGTTTATTTCGGCGGCCTGTGGTGGACGGTAAAACACCTGCGGGGAACGGAAAGCATGACGCGCCTTTTGGTCGCGAGCTGGCTGGTTCGCAATGCCTTTTTTCTGGGCGTTTTCTTCTGGGTCATGCAGGGGAACTGGTTGCGGCTTCTGGTCGCTTTTGCCGGAATGGTGTCCGTTCGCGTCGCCATGACGGTGTACATGAAAATTAAAAACGGAAAAGCGGCGGCGGAGGCGGAAAAATGATCGAACAATATGATAGCATGATCGCTTTTCACCTGTTCGGCATTCCCATCAACTGGACGATTGCTTCGACGTGGCTGGTGATGGCGCTTCTGATGCTGGTTTCCTGGCTGGCGACGCGGGGGCTGAAATCGGATTTGAAGGTTTCGCGGTGGCAGACGGCTCTGGAGGTTGTGGTTCAGCTGATCCGCGACCAGGTTCGGGAAATGGCGAACGATAATCCGTCGAAATACCTGCCTCTGGTCGGGACATTTTTCCTGTTCATCGCCACATGCAACCTGCTGTCGATTTTTCCGTGGTTCCGCCCGCCGACAGCGTCTCTGTCAACGACGGGAGCGTTCGCGTTCGTCGTGCTGGCCGGTATTCCGTATTATGGCATACGCAACGCGGGATTTCGGGGATACATTAAAAAATACACGGAACCGACCCTGTTTCTGATGCCGATCAATGTGCTCAGCGATATCACGTCAACACTGGCCATGGCCGTCCGTCTGTTCGGCAACATGCTCAGCGGTGTCCTGATCGGGTCGATTCTTTTGATGCTGATGCCGTTTATTGTCCCTCTGCCCATGCAGATTCTGGGGCTGTTCACCGGTTTTATCCAGTCGTACATCTTCGCGGTTCTGGCCGTCGTTTATCTGTCCTCGGTTGCGCCGACAGCAGATGACGCCGCTTTTTCGGACAGTGCGCGGCTGGAAAGGGAATTGTCGGAGGACGCACGTCTTTCCGCCGAAGGAAAATCTTGAAAATTTAAAGGAGAATAAAAAATGGATATGATCACGATTATCGGAGCCGCTTCCGCTATTTCTGCCGGAATCTGCATCGGAATGGGCGCTCTGGGATCCTGTATCGGCGAAGGCAACGCGGCCGCTCAGGGCCTTCAGGCGATTGCGCAGCAACCCGACGAAGCCGGCACAATTTCCCGCACGATGTTTATTTCTCTGGCGATTGTCGAAACGGGCGCGATTTACTGTTTTGTCGTCACCATGATTCTGCTGTTCGCCAACCCGTTCTGGAATTATGTGATCGACGCCGCGGCGAAATAAACAGGATGACAACGCGGGAGCCCCCCGCACAAGGAAGAAAAAGATGGGAATAGACTGGATTACATTCTCGGCTCAGCTGGTCAATCTGGCGATTCTGGTGTATCTGCTGTACCGGTTTTTGTACAAGCCGATGCTGAACGCGATTGACGGGCGAGAGGCACGCATCACGGAGGAAATCAAAAAATCCCGCGACATGGCGGCCGAAGCTGAAAAACGTTTGGACGAGCTGAACCGCAAACATGCGGAGCTTGAAACGCAGCGCCAGCAGATTTTACAGCAGGCTCACCGCGTCGCCGACGAACTTCAGGCGCGTCTGGAACGTGAAATCCGGGCGGACGCCGTCGAAACCCGTCTGCTGTGGAAGCAGGAGCTGGAACAGGAACGCAAGTCCATTGAAACGGAACTGCGCGAACGGATTATTTCCAATTTCACGCAGTTCGCCCGCAAAGCGCTGAAGGAGCTGGCGGACGTGCGGCTTGAAGCGCAGATTGTCGAAATGCTGAAACGCCGTTTTGCCGAGCTTCCCGAAGACGAAAAACAGCGCCTGATGCCCAGGGAAGACGAGGTTTCCGTCGTTTACGTCTCCACGGCCGCGGAGCTGGGGAGCGAAACGCAGGAAGAACTCGGCGCCCTTCTGGACGGAGCTCTCCGGCTCAGCCAGGCGCCGATCCTGTTCGAGGTTAATCCTCATCTGCTGTGCGGTGTGGAAATCTCCGTTAACGGCAATGTGCTGTCCTGGAATTTGGATTCCTATCTGCTTGATTTTGCGGATAATATGAACAAAGCTTTGGAAAACATTTCTTTGCGTTTAAGCCGCGAAGAAAATTAACCGGAAGAAAAAAAAGATGTTAAAAGAAGCAGCAAAAGAAGCATTCAATCTGGTCGGCGAAACAATCGATTCCTCAAACGCCCGTCTGGACGTCGAGGAAATCAGCACAGTCCGTTCCGTTTCCGGCGGTACGGCCGAAGTCGCGGGCCTTGAAAACGTTCAGATGGAGGAACTGCTGAGTTTTCCGAACGGTGTGATGGGCATGGCCTTTACCCTGTCGGAAGAGGACGTCGGCGTTGTGTTCCTGACATCGCCGGACGGCGTCAAATCGGGCGACCGCGTTTACCGTACAGGGCGTGTCGTGGACGTTCCCGTGGGCGAAGAACTGCTCGGCCGTGTGATTGATCCGCTGGGGCGCCCGCTGGACAACAAAGGGCCGGTCAGCACACAGGAACGTTATCATATCGAACGCGAAGCCTTTCCGATTATGGCTCGTGCGCCGGTCAGCGTTCCGCTCCAGACGGGAACAAAAGCCATTGATTCGTTTACGCCGATCGGCCGCGGCCAGCGCGAACTTATTCTGGGCGACCGGCAGACGGGAAAAACCGCATTGGCCGTTGACGCCATCATCAATCAGAAGGACACGGGGGTCATTTCGATTTACTGTGCGATCGCCCAGCGCGGCACAGCGATTGCCCGCGTCGTTGACAATCTGAAAAAACACGGGGTCATGCAGAACACGATTGTTGTGGCAGCTTCGGGCGACGAAACGGCGGGGATGCAGTATATCGCACCGTACGCGGCAACCGCAATCGGTGAATATTTTATGCAGAAGGGTCGGGACGTCATGGTTATTTACGACGACCTGACCAGCCATGCCCGCGCTTATCGTGAAATGTCCCTGCTGTTGCGCCGTCCTCCCGGCCGTGAAGCTTTTCCGGGCGACATTTTCTATATTCACTCCCGCCTTCTGGAACGTTCGACACGTCTTCGTCCCGAACTGGGCGGCGGATCGCTGACGGCTCTGCCGATCGTGGAAACCGAAGCGCAGAACATTTCCGCGTATATTCCGACGAACATCATTTCGATTACGGACGGCCAGATATACCTGTCTTCCCCGATGTTCCAGAAAGGCATCCTGCCAGCCATTGACACGGGGCGTTCGGTGTCCCGCGTGGGCGGTGATGCTCAGCTGCCGGCCTACAGTTCTCTGGTCGGGCCTTTGAAGCTGTCGTTCTCGCAGTTTGAAGAACTGGAAAGCTTTGCAAAGTTCCGGAGTTCTCTGGACAAGGAAACGGAACGTCAGCTGAAGCGCGGCCGGAGCATTCGTGCCGTCATGCAACAGAAGCAGTTTTCGCCGGTGCCGGTCGTTGATCAGATTGCGGTTCTTCTGGCGACAATTGAAGGGCTGTTGGATGATGTTCCCGATCATTTGCGCGATGACGCTTACGACGCGATTTCAATGGTCATGAAAACGGATAAGAAGGATCTGGCCGAAGCGATTTTGAAACGTGAAAAGCTTTCGCCTGAAAAGAAAAAGGAACTTTTGGACGCTTTCCGTGCGGCGCTGGTGCGCGAACGGATACTTCCGGAACAGGGCTAAAAGCATGGATAGTTTGGAAGGACTGCAGAAACGCATTAAAACGACGCAGGATCTGCGTTCGATTGTCAGTACGATGAAATCTCTGTCGGCGGTCAGCATCATTCAGTATGATGCGGCGCTGAAGTCCCTGTTGGAATACGGACGGACGATCGACACGGGCGTGGTCGGGCTGATGCGCAACGGTGTTGTCAATATTGCCAAACCGCCGAAACTGTCTTCCGAACGCCGGCGGGCGCTGGCGGTTATTATCGGATCGGATACCGGTCTGGTCGGCAAGATCAACCGCGATGTTGTTTCTTTTGCGAAAAAAACGTTGAAGGACAAAGGGTTCAATCTTGAAAAAACGGCTTTTATTGCCATTGGCCGCCAGATTATCGGCCAGCTGGAACGAGAAGGGAATCCGATGCTGGCCAGTTATCCGGTTTCCAATTCGATCAAGGCGATCAGCACGACCGCGTCGGCGGTTCTGATTAAAATTGATGAAGTGATGCAGCCGGAAAAGATTTCACACGTTTATCTTTTTTATTCGCAGAAACGCGGGACTTCCGTTAAGCCGCACGCTTCTCTGCTGATGCCGATGGGCGAGGGATGGCTGGAAGACCTGAAAACGGAAAAATGGCACAGCCGCCGTTTCCCGACGTTCACCATGCCGGCGGGGGCTTTGTTTTCCTCTCTGGTGCGGGAGCGCCTTCTGATTGAATTGTCGACGGCGGTGACGGATGCCTTGACCGCCGAGCACCATACACGTCTGATGACGATGCAGGCGGCGGAAAAGAACATTGACGAAAATCTGGAACGGATGAACCTGGAATACCAGCAGAAACGCCAGGAAAACATTACGACGGAACTGTTGGACGTTGTTTCCGGCGCCGAGGCTTTGCGATCGAAGGAAAAGAAACCGCGGTCGCGTATTGTTGAAGAAACGGCGGTTGTTTAAAGCGCGCCCGGGTATTTCAAAAGCCGCCTTCCATACGATGAAGGCGGCTTTTTTACGTTCATTTTTTTATCGGATCTGACAGGCTCCGATGCTGGGATCGCCTCGTGTCGGCAACCTGTAACATCCGCCTCCGCCGCAACAGCCGTAACCGGCCGGACAGTTGCAGACATCTCCGCCGCCGATAAGAGAACGGAGACATTTCCCGTTGCTCAGCTTATAGCCGGAATCGCACGACGTACAAGTGCTTGAACTGGAACAGCGAGAACAGTTGCTTGGACAGGTAATGGCCACACAGGAATTACTCTTACACTCCTTGCCCGAACCGCAATCCGAATCCGACGTACAACATCCGGATTTTTTGACACACGTATGATTTGATGCCGTCTCACACGTACCGCAGGACACGGCGACACATTTGTTTCCGGAGCATTTCTGCGAAGAGGAACATCCCGAATCCGAGGTACAACACCCCGATACCGCAACACACGTATGATTGCTGACGG
>USCC01000093.1 GCA_900553035.1 uncultured Rhodospirillaceae bacterium
ATAACCCCGAAGTCCGCGAGTACATGATTTCGGTTATTGATTTCTGGCTTGACATGGGGGCGGACGGCTTCCGCATTGACGCCAGCAAGCATCTGTTCATCAACGGCCCGGGTGAGGACAAACAGTACCACCAGCCCGAAAACTTCGAGTTCTGGCGGAAGCTACGCCAGCACATCAATGAAAAGTACGGCCCCGACAAAACGCTGATCGCCGAAGTCATTCCCGTTCCCAACGACATACGCTATGTCGAACCGGATCGCGCTTCGTTCGATTCCATGTTCGATTCGACCTTCATCAACGATGTTTACCCGTACATCGCGACGGATCTGGATCTGCTGTATTCTGCTCCGTTCCTGCATTCCTTCTTTGACAACGAAAACGTTTTCAAAATTACAAAACTTCAGGATCGGCTGACATACCATTCCGACCATGACGGCGTCCGGCTTGCGGCTCGCCTGCAGAACGGAACGCCGGAACAGCTGAAGCTTGCCGCGGCGGTGCTTCTTCTGACACCCGCACACATAAAGCTGTACGCCGGGGATGAAATCGGTATCAAGGGCTTTTCCGATTTCGCGGATTTTAAAAACAAATGGTTTCACGCGACGCTGGCTTCCATGGCCTGGGACGATTCCAAAAACGGCGGCTTTACAACGTCGGATCATCCCGTCATCCCCATTACGGACGATTTCAGGGAATATAACGTCAAGGCACAGGAAAAGGATCCCGATTCCATCCTGAACCAGTACCGCCGCCTGATTGCGCTGAAAACGTCGTACCCGCAGTTCTTTTTCAAAGGGACGCGCCGTTCACTGGAAACGCCGGATGACAAAATATATGCCTATTTCCTGAACAACGGCGATGAAACGGCTTTGGTTGTGATGAACCTGTCCAACCGGCCGAAGGATTTCGAGCTGAATGTCGAAAAATACAGCCCGGGTTCGGCGCATCTGATTTTCGGCCAAGAAGATAAAGTTCGTTTTGAACAGGACGGAAAAACGGTCGCCCTGAAAAACATGCCGGGCTACAGCACGTATGTCCTGCAATTCGACGCGTTTGATTTTTCGTCCCTCAGCAACATCCGCCCGGGCAAACGGCCGGTGGTTTTCCTGGCCGCGGACGGAACCGAACATACGGCGGCGGAACCGGCCGTTTTCCGGCTGGAGCTTCCGGAACAGGGGGCGGTTTTGCGCCTTTTCAAAGGACAGGGCAAAGTCGGCCTGATCACCTATGAATATTACGGTGAAAACGAATTCGCCACGACGTTCAAAGACGAATTTGACACATCGGCGGGCGACGTTCTCGTACCCGTTTTCCCGGGTCGCTCGAATGCAGTCATCTTCCCTGTGCCGGGCACCCGATTTGCTCTGGAAAAGACAGCGCCCGCGTCGGTTTTTGACGGAAAAGTCAGCAAAAAGGCCGAAGCCCCTCAAAATGTCAACCTCCGGGCTTTCCATGCCGGTAAGGACGATAATTTCTGGTATTTCAAGGTCGACCGCAAGGACTATGCCCTGCCAATGAACGGCGGGCTGGATTTCGCCCTTCTGATCAACAACGGCCCGCATTCACAGGGGACGGAGGAACTGTCCTTCTGGCGGCTGCCGTTCGTTCAGTCGAACCTTCCCATTGACGGCTTCATCCTGTACGAACGCCACATCCAGACGGCGCGCATCCAGACCGGTATCAACCGCATGCGCTTCATGGGCATTAATATCCCGGATAAGCTGATCGCCTTTGAAACGCCGGACGCATTTTATGCCATGGTCGCGCGGACACTGCTTCCCCTCGACCGGTACAACATTGCGCCGATCGTATGGAGCGCCAACGGAAACTGGGGCGACACGCCACCGGACGGAAAGCCGGTTCCCATTGTCGAACGCCTGCCTTTCAATCCGAACAAAACATATGAGCCCAGCGGCGTTTCCAACTATCTGACCGTCGAGTGACGCATGGAAAACAATAAAAACAGAATTCTGCTGATTGCCGCCTTTTTCTGGTTCGTGCTGTTTCTGATTAACTTCGGGCACGGCGCGGGATGGTCGGGGGTTTATTCGATTTTAATCAAGGAAATCGGTTCAGCCTCCCTGTCCTACTTTTTCCTGTTTTCCGCTCTGGGCGGATTTGCCCTGAATGTCGCCCTGATGTTTTTTGCCGACCTGCTGAGCAATGAACGCCTGGTTCAGACGTCGTTCGTTTCGTTCATCATCATCCTGCTGGCCGACCTGTGGGCCATCCATGCCGGGGATGTTCTGGGTGAACCGGCCTACAAGACTCTCCTTATTTTCCTGGCGGTTCTGATTATTGCGGTACCGTCCGTTTTCATCATTCAGACGTGGAACCTGATCAACAAAACGTTTTCCCCCAAAAGTGCGGCCAACGTCTACCCGATCCTGATCACGGCTCCCCTCATCGGAAGCATCATGGGCGGGGCAACGGCTCATCGTCTGCCGAAATACTTTGCGACGGATCAGTTGCTGGTTACGTGGATTGTCTGCATTTTCCTGGCGATTATCACGACCTTCCTTCTGAACCGGCATCTCAAGGCCGGAACGGTTCCGGCGCCGAAGGAAAAAATCGACCGTTCAGCGCTTGTCGATAATTTCAAAGAAGGCCTGCGGCATTATAAAACCTCGGCGTTTGCCCTGGATCTGAGCGTCGTTTTCATGTCGTTCTGGCTTGTGTGCACGATCATTGATTTCTGTTATGCCCAGACGCTGGAAAAAACGTACTCTTCTTCCGAAGAAATGGCGTCGTTTTATGGCGGCTATGTGACGGCAGCCAGCATTACGGCCCTTCTGATTCAGACGTTCCTCGGTTCAAAGCTTTTAAAAAAGATCGGCGTGCGGTGCGGCTTCATGTTTCTGCCGACCTCACAGCTGCTCTGTTTCCTGCTGATGCTGACGTTTCCCGGCCTGTGGCCCATTGTGGCGGCCATGTACATGCAGACCCTGATTGGTATGTCGATACAATCCAACTCGGTTCAGGTGTCGTACAATATTTTTGCCTCTTCGGTTCGGGGAAAGATCCGCACACTTCTGGAAGGCGTCATCAATCCTCTGGGCGGTGTGATCGCCTCGCTGATCATCATTGTGCTGAACAGACTTCAGAAAGACGGCGGCTTTGCCGTTGAGAGCGTTCTCCCGGCGTTTGGCGTCTTTTTTTCGGCGGCCTGGCTGTTTTCGACCTTCCGGATTCGGAAAAGCTACCTGAAGGAAATCCAGTGGACGTATGACCACGGGAACGCGCAGGATAAGAAAGACGCCCGTGAAGCCATTCAGATTGAACGTCAGGCCATGGGCGGAAGCGGCATTCCCGAAAATATGGTGAAAGAAATCTCCGACGGGGAATAAAAAAACGCCGGCGTTCAGGAGCCGGCGTTTTTTATTGAACTGTTTTTTATTTTCCGACGCACACATGAACCGGGCGGTCGTCGTCATCGGCCAGACGGCGCATCGCGTCACAGTAATCACACCAGCCGTCCATCGATTCGCACAGCAGGCGCTGAATCAGTTCGTTCAGGCCTTCGCCGTTTTCCCCCGCATGCATTTCCAGAAGGGAGTACAGAGGGTCGTCAATTCTCAAAGAAACCGTCTTTGTATGCGCTGCCGCCATTATTTACCGTCCCTGTTTTTCAAGCCCCGACAAAAGACTGTCCTTAACTTCGTTTTAAGTCCTTTGAAGCTATGGTTTGATTCTGTCCCGCATTTATTAAAAAAATGTAACCTTTTTCCAAAAAGCCCGACAAATGACGAAAAAGAAAACAAAAATCGCTTCTAAAAAGAACAAATCCGCCGAGTCGGTACAGAAAACACCAAAGCGGCCGAAAAAGCAAAAGAAAAACGTTTTTCGATTCTTTTTTTCCTTTCCGGGACGCAAAGCCCTTTTCCGATTCGTTCTGGCGGCCGGAGTCATCCTTTCCCTGGCCGTCGGGGGATACGTCACGTACTGTGCGCTGACGCTTCCGGATATCCGTAAGGCGGCCGGTACGCCGCGTGCCCCGCGCATTACGGTTCTGGCTTCGGATGGGACGGAAATTGCGTCCTACGGTGCGCAGTATGACCGTCCGGTTCGCCTTGATGAATTGCCGCCGCATGTGTATCAGGCCGTTATCGCGACCGAAGACGTCCGTTTTTTCAATCATATCGGCATTGATTTCCGCGCCATCGCCCGGGCTTTTTTCGCCAACATCGTCAAAGGCCGGAAAGCCCAGGGCGCAAGCACCATCACACAGCAGGTCGCCAAGAATCTTTTCCTGTCGAGCGAAAAAACGATCCGGCGCAAGGTACAGGAAATTCTGCTTTCCTTCTGGCTGGAACGCAATCTCAGCAAAGAACAGATTCTGACAATCTATTTGAACCGGGTCTATCTTGGGGCGGGCACATACGGCATTGAGGCCGCTGCCCGCCGTTATTACGGGATTCAGGCCAAAGATCTGAACCTGTATCAGGCCGCTGTCATCGCGGCGCTTCTGAAGGCTCCGACACACTATAATCCGCTTGTCCATCCCGAAGCCTCTGTGAAGCGGGCTCGGCTGGTTCTGGCCAACATGGCGCGAGCCGGGTTCATCAGCGCACGCGAGGGACTGGGCGCGGCTGAAACAGGCGCTGTCGCCGGGGCCCACCGCAATAAATCCGCGTTGTATTTCGCCGACTGGATTGCCGACGAGCTGGAAGCCTATATCGGTTCATTCTCGCAGGACGTCACCGTCGTCACGACACTTTCTCCGCGCCTGCAGAAGCATACGGACGCCGTCATTGCGGAAACACTGGATTCGCCGGAAGCGCGGGAAAAAAACGTCACGCAGGCGGCCGCCGTCATCATGGAACATGACGGCGCCGTCCTGGCGCTGAGCGGCGGCCGCGATTATGCCCGAAGCCAGTTCAACCGCGCCACCGAAGCCCGGCGTCAGATCGGATCGACGGTCAAGCCCTTCGTTTATCTGGCGGCCTTTGAACGCGGTGCCTCGCCGGAAGATGTCGTTGAAGACCGGCCGCTGAACCTGAACGGATGGCAACCCGGAAACGCCGGCGGAAAATACTACGGACGCATCACACTGGCGGACGCGCTGACGAAGTCGGTCAATACGGTCGCGGTTTCAACCGCCCTGAAAACCGGCGTCCGGCGCGTTCTGAAAACGGCACGGAAATTCGGAGCCGTCGGTGAAGACTGTGAAGCAAACGGCGCCATCGCTCTGGGCGTGTGCCAGACGCGACTGATTGACGTCGTCGCCGGATACGCGGCACTGGCCAACGGCGGATACGGAGTCAACCCGTACGGCATTTCCGAAATCCTGGGCGCCGATGGTTCAATCCTGTATCAGCGTTCTTCACAGGGGCGTTCACGGCTTGCCAATCCGCGCGACATTGCCCGGCTTGACGCGGTTCTGATCGACGTCATCCAGAACGGTACCGGAAAAAAAGCCAATCCCGGCCTTCTGGCCAAAGGAAAAACCGGAACCACACAGAATTATCGGGACGCCTGGTTCGTCGGCTATACACAGGATATTGCCGCGGGCGTCTGGGTCGGCAACGACGACGAAAGCCCGATGGACAAAGTCGGCGGGGGAAGTTTTCCGGCGGAAATGTGGGGAAAAATCGTCCGTGCAACCGCGCCGGTTACAATTCATACTGCGGATAACGGCCTTGCAGGACGTCGTCAATGGAGGACAGATCCTTATTGAACAGGCTGCGGTAAATCCAGTAATTCGCCATCACTTTTTTCACAAATCCCCGCGTTTCCCGCGATGGGATGCCTTCGACGAACATCAGGGGATCGTTGACGAAATCGGGTCTTTTCTGCCATTTGACCGTATTGCGCGGCCCGCAGTTGTAGGCCGCGATCGCCATCAGGAGATTACCGTCAATCGCCCGGTATTCCAGGAGCGTCCGAACCAGTTCCTGTCCCATCATCAGGTTGTAGGGGATCCGGTGCAGACGGCTCAGCTGATATTTCTGGTTCAAACGACGAGCCATCAGGCGAGCCGTCTGCGGCATCAGTTGCATCACGCCGCGCGCGCCGGCTTTGCTGAACGCCCGGTTTTTAAAACAGGATTCCTGACGGACAAACGCGTAAATCAGGGCGCGATCCACCTGCCATCCGTTTGTCGGTTTCCAGTTCGGGAACGGATAAAGAGCGCTGTCACCGTCCGGCGTTTCGATTTCACCGGTCAGCCCGGACAGGCGCACGGCCAGATCGGGATACTCCTGTATTGTTTCCGCATAGGCGATCAGATGTTTGCGCAGAGAGCGTTTTTCGGCATACAGCTTAATCAGTTCCTTTTCCGCCAGATCCATCTGGCCAATCTGAATCAAGGCGACAGCCCGGCGCCCGCCCGGCGTTTGCAGAACCGCGTCCATGTCTGCCCGTTCGACAACCGAACGCTTCCACGAATGACCGATTGACCAGCCCAGCGCCCTTTGCGCCAGAATGCCGTAGAACGAACGCGGCGAAGCCAGAGCGGCTCGGCGCAGATATTCGTTGACTTCCCGGTATTGCCCGTTTTTCATCATGGCGCGTGTTGCCCAGTAGGCGCCTGAAGACTGCAAGGTCGGGATAGAACGGGGATGGTTGGCCACCTGTCTGAAATATTTTTCCGCGTTTTCAAAATCACCGCGCCGCCACGCTGTCAGGCCCGCGACCCACGGCGCCAGCGGATTGCGTTTTTGTGCGCGTTCCAAGGGCTCCTGAATCGTCTGCCACGCCTTTTCATCCTGCCGGTCAATGAAATAGGCAAAAGCCAGAGCCGTCAAAGCGTCGTCGCGGTCATTGCGGCTCAGGTGTTTTTTCACATGCTTTTCATTCAGATGCAGCTTTGCCGCCAGCGTTTTTCCCCGCCGGATGGCGGAAGAAAAATACTGCATGGATTTGTAGACCTTCTGACGGCTTTCCGCCGGGACATAACGCACACGCTTGAAGTAAACAAGATCAATCGGATCGGCGATACGCATGGAGGTACAGGCTCCCGCCGCCATATGCGCCGCGGGATCGGAGGGCTTTTTACGGGGAACCCGGGCTTTTTGGCGGACGGCCAGATTGTAAATCTCTTCGGCCGCGGGCAGATCAATGTATTTGTTCAGCCAGCGTTCAAGCTGTTTTTTTGTCGGCGGCGGCGCTTCTTCGGATGTAAAGATATGCGCCAGGACATATCCGGCCAGCAGCTTGTCGTCAACCGATTTCAAGGTCAGTTCGGCATCGGCGAAATTTCCATTTTCCAGCAGTTCGAAAATTTGTGTGTAAAGAGCCGCATCAACAGGCGACAGCACCGCTGCCGTCTCGACCCCGTCATTTTCCGCCGACGCGGGGGGGATGAGACGTATAACTTTCTCCGCCCGGACAGATACCGCAGACAGAGCAAACAGAACAATCAGAAGGAAACGGCACAACACCGCAAGAACAGACACGGATGGTTCTCTATACGCGACAGCGGGCTATTTCACGACGATGTATTTTTCGCATTCGGTTCCGTAAATGGACCCCATGCGGCAGGATTTGACCTTCACCTGCGGTTTCGAATTCAGTGCCGGACACGTATCCGTGTAAAGCGCCAGCCCCGTGACTTCGGATGCTTTCGGTTTGATGTTGGTGAAAACCTTTTCCGTCGTATAGCCGGGCCAGGAAAATTCCATCGACAGGCGTTCGATTTCCGTATCGGTGCGGTTCTGCAGAACACGCTTCAGCGTACAGTACGTGAAACGCCCGACCTTATCCACCTTGAAATCCGTGACGTACACCCATATTTCGCCTTTGGGTTTCGGAAGGTTTGACCCCTGTGCGGATCCCTGAGCCGCGCCGTCGGGATCGCCCTGTGCCGAGCCCTGAAGGGCTCCCTGGGCAGCCCCCTGCGCACCGACCGGCCGGCGCTGATACGCGCTCCCCGGAACGGCGGTTTCCGGCTGTGCCGCCGCGCTTCCCTGTGTTCCGGCATCATTGGATCCCGAAGTGAAAGCACCGAAGGACGGCAGGTCTTCCTCGCCCGAATCTTCCAGCGGTTTGGGCCGCGGGCGGTAAACGTTGGGTCGCGGCCGTGCGGCAGCCGGCTGTGCCGCGGGCTGAGCCGGGACTGCGGCAGTGGGACGGGCTCCTGCCGCAGGTTGAGCTGCGGCGGGCTGCGCCGTTTTCGGCCTGCTTCTGGTGCTGATCCGGAGCCTGGGCATCCGGTTTTCCGGCTTTCTGCTGCTGGGGCTGGCGGCGCTCC
>USCC01000094.1 GCA_900553035.1 uncultured Rhodospirillaceae bacterium
CCGCCCGAACCGTTGGCGACCTGCCCCGAAGGACAACCACATGTTTCACCCTTCGTACAGTTCGTACACTGACCGCTCACGCACTTCTTCCCAGCCGAACAGGTCACATTCGCACAGGCATCGGCGTTTTTGCATCCGCCCGAACCGTCCGCCACCTGTCCACTCGGACACGTACACTGCGTCCCCGAAGGACACGGATCACATTTGGCATTGTACTTGCCCGGGTCAATACACTGACGCCCGGCACCGCAGACAGTGTTGTTCGAGCACACCACTCGAACACATCCGCCCGAACCGTTGGCCAACTGACCGCTGGGGCAGGTGCACTGGGAGTTTGCTGGGCAATTAGAGCAGTACGCCGAGGTTGTCCCGGCATTGGCACACTGCTTTCCCGCGCCACAGTCTGAATCACTGGAGCAGGACACGGTCGAGCATCCGCCGGACCCGTTTGCTTTCTGGCCCGAAGGACAGTTGCAGGATTCGTTGGCGGAACAGTTCACGCAGGAAGAGCCGGAACATTTCTTGCCTGCCCCGCAGGATGTTGAAGTACAGGAGCAGGAGTAATTGGCCCCGTTTCGGCTACATGAGGGCTGAGATGAGCTACATGGGTTTGGACTGCATGGATCGAAACATGAACCCGAGCCATTGGAAACATTGGGCCATGAACACCCGCAGCTCTCACCGCGCGAACACGAGACGCATTTTCCGCCGGCACAACGTTGCCCGCTTCGACAGGAAACGCCCGCGCACGGATCAACACACTTGTAATTCCGGCAGACGAGGGAGCCGGGGCAATTTTCGTCCCGGGTACATTCATATCGTATTGGGCCAGAGCCAGGACCACCAATAATTTTCCCGCCCGGCAGTCGGCTGTCGGAAGTGTCCCGTCCGAGTTTGATGGATTTCGCTACGGTAAAAGCAGCGGAATCATTTAAAAGGTGTAAGGGGGAGGGGCGCCTGTTCTATTGCTAAGCTAATATTCGGCAGAAAACAGAGCCCCGTGAGGAAGATGAGGAATCTGTTCATCACATAATCTCCTTTGTGTGATTCAACTTTACATTATTATGTTAGCGTACGAATATGGCAAAATTATGGCAGAGTTGTGGCAAAATTGTGATTTAAGGGGAGGAGGGAATTCAGCAGAGGCCAATCGCATACGTCACGGGCGCCGCAGGAGTGCCCTCCAGCTTTTTTCAAAGCCTTTTTGCGAACCGGAATTCCTGATTTTACAGAGCCTTTTTTATGACTTTCTTCATTAGCGTGGAAAAAGGATAATGCCCGAAATCCTCCGGCCGGACGAAAAAACCGCCTTCCACGGGGGGAAGGCCGTCCGTCTGTGTCCGCACCAGGGTCAGCGTCAGTGTGAAATGGCTGAAGACGTGCGTCACTTTTTTTCCGGTGATGTCCCAGCCGCTTTCAAACGGCAGGCTTTCATCGGTGTTCCAGGGCAATTCGGCCAGCCCTGAAAGCAGTCCCTTTTCCGTGCGGCGCCGGATCAGAATGCCGCCCTTCCTGTCTTCGATCCAGAAAACGTATCCTTTGCGGACGGCCTTCGGCGGCTTGGCGGTGTTCGGGATTTCGTCCGTCAGATTCCGGCGGCAGGCAACGCATTCTTTGAACCACGGGCAGGCCAGGCGGCACAGGGGCGAACGCGGCGTGCACACCGTCGCCCCCAGATCCATGATGGCCGAAGCGTAATCGGCCGGGCGTTCCCGGCTGGTCAGCTCGCGTGCCAGAGCATCAATTTCCCCCGTCAGGGAGGACACAGGATCCTTCCATCCCTTCAGGCGGCATAAAACACGGATGACGTTGCCGTCAACGACGGCTTCGGGTTTGTTGTAGCCAAGGGCAGCAATGCTGGCCGACGTATAGGGCCCGATTCCCGGAAGCTTCAGAAGCAATTCCCGATCCGCGGGGAAACGGCCGCCGTACTGCTCGGCGACGGTTTTGGCGCATTCGTGCAGTTTCCGGGCGCGTGTGTAGTATCCAAGCCCCTGCCACAGAAGGAGCACATCATCCACAGGCGCGGCGGCCAGAGCGGAGATATCGGGAAAGCGGGTCATGAAGCGTTCAAAATAGGAGCGCACGGTTTTGACGGTTGTCTGCTGAAGCATAATTTCGGAAACCCAGACCCGATACGGATCGGGATGCGCGCCGCCTTTGACCCGCCACCCTCTTTTTATGTTTTTTTAATATCCTACGTCCGTTTTTTTCATACCAATCCAGCAGTTTTTCGGTTAAAGTCATAGCCGCCTCTTTTGTTTCCCCGTTCTCATAAGTGGGGGAGATCAGCGGCAAAATCAATACTTAATTTCAAGGAGACGGCATATGGACGGGACGGTTCTGGAACTTGATCTGAAAAATGATGCGGGGCTGATTCGGGGAACGGACGGCAGGCGTTATGCTTTTAAAACAACGGAATGCCGCAACGGAATTCCGCTGCCCGGGAATAAAGTCGATTTTGAGCCGAACGACGGTGAGGCGGCGGAGCTGTACGTGACAGGGACTCCGATGAGCGTCCGGGCGGATTGGCTGTTCTGGTTCCTGTTTTCGTTCCGCGGCCGCATTTCGCGCGACCAGTTTTTCATGTTTCTGACAGGGGGGCTTGCCGTGACGTCTTTGTTCGCTCTGGCGGCGACCTGGTCGTCCTACGGGGGATATCTGTTCCCGGCGGGATTTATTCTGATGCTTTATATAAAATCGTGCGTTGTCGTCAAACGCTTTCATGACAGCGGCGCGGGCGGCGGATGGCTGTTGTTTACGTTGATTCTGGGGCTTTTCCTGACATTGGTTCATGCCCGGGTCATTATACTGCCGTTTTTCGGAGGCTATGCGGTTCCGGCTCTGCTGTCCTTTTTCGGCGTGCTGGTTCTGTTCTGTCTTTACCTGTGTTTCACCCGGGGCAACGTCGGCGAAAACCGGTACGGCGTAAAGCCTTATACCTGCCGCACTCTGCGCACGAAATAAAGCGGTTTTTTTCTTGATTTGGACAAAAATGCCAAGTAATATGGACACCAATTAGACGGAATTTTATCTGACCCGGAGGAAAGCCATGTTGGAAGAAAAAACGGAAAATACGCCGAAAATCAAATACTTAAAGGATTATAAAAAGCCGGATTACAAAATTGAATCGGTTAATCTGGTTTTTGATCTGGATGAGGAAAATACGCAGGTTGCCTCAACACTGAAAGTGAAAAGCGACTATGACGCCTCGACCGGCGAAGTCCATCCGTTGCATCTGGACGGCGACGAGCTGACCCTGACGGGAATCGCGATTGACGGGCGTCCGCTGAAGCCCGAAGAATATGTCGTTGACGACAAAGGGCTGACCGTTCTGAATCCTCCGGCGGAATTTGAGCTGTCCATCGGAACGGAAATCCATCCGAAGGCGAATACCAAGCTGGAAGGTCTGTACGTTTCCAACGGTGTTTTCTGTACCCAGTGCGAACCCGAAGGTTTCCGCCGCATCACCTATTATCCCGATCATCCGGACGTCATGTCCGTCTTTACGACGACGATTCGTGCGGACAAGGATAAAATGCCCTGCATGCTGTCCAACGGCAACCCGATCCGCGAGGAAAAACTGGACGACGGGCGCACGGCCGTAACATGGAACGACCCGTTCCCGAAACCTTCGTATCTGTTCGCTCTGGTGTCCGGCGATCTGGCCTCTATTCACGATAAATACACGACAATGTCGGGACGTGAAGTATCGCTGGGAATTTATGCCGAACGCGGGCAGGAGAAAAAGCTGGATTACGCCATGGATTCCCTGAAGCGTTCCATGGCGTGGGATGAAAAGGCTTTCGGACGTGAATACGATCTGGATCTGTTCAACATCGTTGCCGTGTCTGACTTCAATCAGGGCGCGATGGAAAACAAGGGGCTGAATATTTTCAACAGCAAGTACGTCCTGGCGGATGCACGCACGGCGACGGACGCCGATTACGCCGGTATCGAAGGCGTCGTCGGCCACGAATATTTCCATAACTGGTCGGGGGATCGCGTGACGGCTCGTGACTGGTTCAATCTGAGCCTCAAGGAAGGGCTGACCGTCTACCGCGATCAGGAATTTTCGCGCGACCAGCGTTCCCGTTCCGTGAACCGGATTGGGGATGTCGGAACCCTGCGCGCGGCTCAGTTCGCCGAAGACGCCGGCCCTCTGGCGCATCCGGTTCGTCCGGAATCCTATGTGGAAATCAACAATTTCTACACCTCGACGATTTATAACAAGGGGGCGGAAGTCATCCGTATGTATGAAAAGCTTCTGGGAAAGGAAAAGTTCCGCGAAGCCAATGACCTGTACTTTGACCGCCACGACGGTCAGGCGGTGACAATCGACGATTATGCAAAATGCATGGAAGAAGTCGGCGGCATGGATCTGACCCAGTTCAAACGCTGGTATTCACAGGCGGGAACTCCGTCCGTTCATGCCGAAGGCGTCTATGATGAAACGGCAAAGACCTATACTCTGAAACTGCGTCAGGAAACAAAACCGACGCCGGGTCAGGACGTCAAGCTTCCCTTTGTCATCCCGATGGAGATGGGGCTTCTGGGAAAGGACGGCAAAGATATGCCGCTTCAGCTTGAAGGCGAGAAGGAAGCAAAGGGCACGTCCCGCGTCATGGTTCTGGATCAGCCCGAAGCGACCTTTACATTTGTCAATGTCCCCGAAAAGCCTGTCCTGTCCGCCAACCGCGACTTTACGGCGCCAATCAATTTCCATATGGATTATACGGACGCCGAACGTGCGCACCTGATGGCGCATGATTCCGATCTGTTCAACCGCTGGGACGCGGCACAGCAGTACGGTGTCGACCAGATGCTGAAAATGGTAAAGGATATTCAGGCCGGGAAGGAACCCAAAGTGGACGATGCCTATATCGACGCTCTGGGATCGTATCTGAAGGATCCGTCGCTGGACAAGGCGTTCGCGGCCGAAGCCCTGCGCCTGCCGAGTGAAAGCTATCTGGCGGACAAGATGGACGTCGTTGACGTTGATGCCATCCACACGGCGCACAAAATTGTCACAAAGGAATTCGCCACGCGTTTTGAAGGCGACCTGAAGCAGACGTATGACCGCCTGAACGTCGAAAAAGCCTATGTTCCCGATGCGGCAAACGCGGGGGAACGAGCCATGAAGAGCATGGCTTTGTCCTATCTGGCCGCTTTGGAAAAGCCGGAAACGGACAGAATTGTCGAGGCCCAGTATTATGCGGCCGACAACATGACGGATCGCATGGCCGCGATGAACGTTGTTTCCAACGGGAACAATCCGGCGCGCGAAGGCATCCTGAACGATTTCTATGAACAGTTCAAGGACGAATCGCTGGTAATGGACAAGTGGCTGACGACACAGGCAAAGGCGGATCGACCCGATGCGCTTGAGACCGTCAAGGGGTTGCTGGAACATCCGGCATTTGTCATCACGAACCCGAACAAGGTTCGCGCCGTCATGCGCGGGTTCTCTTCCAACGCTCCGGCGTTGCACGCAAAGGACGGTTCGGGATATGAATTCGTGTCGGACATGACCGTCAAGCTTGATGGAATTAACCCGATGGTGGCCGCCGATACGGTGAAGCCGCTGACCCGCTGGAAAAAGTTTGATCCGGAACGTCAGGAAATGATGAAGGCGGCTTTGGAAAAGGTTCTGGCAAAGCCGGGGCTGTCCAAAAACGTTTACGAGCTGGTGTCCAAGTCTTTGGGCGATGCCGAGGTGAAAAAGGTCAGGTGCATGGAAAACAAGGCAAAGACCCAGAAACAGGCAAAAGCCGAAGCCTTTCTGAAAGGCGAGCCCCTGAAGGTGTTCGTTTCCGGCGGAAAGGGCAAGGATTCTCCGGCGCACAAGGCTCTGCTGAAGGACAGAAACGTCAAGGTCGTTCCGGCGCAGAATTCCCTGTTGCCCGTCCTTGTGACCAAGAACGCTCTGGATCGGCGCTAGGCTTCCGACTTTTAAAAAAAACCGCCGCCCGGAAGACGGCGGTTTTTTATTTATTTTCTAGCCGAGCCCCGGCCTTTCTTGGTATATATAAAAGGGTAGGAGACCGTTTGTAAAAGGATGCCGTACATGAATGTCAAACGTATCGCTGTTTTGTCCGCCTTAAGCCTGCTTGTCCTGTCGTCCCGTGCCGTGGCTCAGCAGGGGAGTTCCATCTGGGATGCCCCCTCTGACGAAAGCCGTTATTTCCAGAAGAAAACAACAACGACGGGCGCTGACATCAAAAAGCGCTATGGCCGGAAACAGGCGAAAAAATCGACCTTCAAACGTCAGGTTTACAAAGGGCCGACCCCTGAGGAAATCGCAACGCAGGCTTTTTACAAGGCGCAGGAAAATTTCCGCGCCGCGCTTCCGAAAGGCGCTTATGACGTTCGTTTTGAAAAGCTGGACTATAATGTGCCGTCGGATACGCTTGTTCTGACGAATTTGACGGTAACGCCGAAAAATGCGGGATCTTCCGGAGCGAGCGTTCCTTATATCATGAAGGCCGAAACGGTCGAAGTCATGGGATTCAATCTGGGCGAAAAAGCCGGGACGCCGATGCGAGAGGACGGCCAGACCGTCATTTCAAAAATCGACCTGCCCGTTTATAACGAAAAAAACGTCAAAGTCGGGAAAATGGAACTTGAACGCCTGGATATCCGCGGACCGTTCATGAAAGCTCTGCCGGAAGGCGGCGGTAAGTTCGGCCTTGTGAATCTGACGGGGTTCAAGCTGGAAAAAATTATCAATGAGACGGTTCTGAATAATATCGTGCGATCCAAAATCTTCTCTGCGAACCAGGCGTCGTTTTCGGACGTGACGGTTCCGGCCGGTTTCATTGACGCCCTTAAAAATCAGACGCTGGGCGGATTTGCCTTCCGTGAGGCCAGCATCAACAACGAGCGCGTCACGTCAACCGCAGGGGCAGAGGCCGCTCTGACGTCTTATTCGGCGCGTGTCCTGAACCCGGATCTGGTTCTGGGGGCACGGATGGAAGCGCAGAAAAAGCAGCCGGTCGTCAGCCTGTCGCGAATTAAGGAAAACGCCGAACGGAACAAAAAGGAACGGGCCGCGCTTGACAGCGAAAAGGAACAGCTGAACGCCGAACGCGAAGCTTCGGACAAAGATCCGGACGCACGGTAAGCCAAACAGGAAGAGCCCGCATCCATGGTCATGAAACCCGGAGACAATGATTACTGGCCCGAGAAGGCGCCCAGGGAAAGGCCGAAGCCTTCCAGCGCGCTGAGCAAACGCCCCGCCCCCAAGCTTGTCGATGACAGCGAGGGGCCGAGCTATATCCTGCCCGGGATTCAGCTGTCTGACCCCCTGACGGCGGGACGGAAGGTTTTTGACGGATGGCGGCAGGATCCCGAGGCTCTTCTGGTCGTTGAAGGACTGGCTCAGGGGCAGGGATTTGCGGGATCCGATTTTTCCGGGGTGGATTTTTCCGGTGCTTCCCTGTCGTTCATTGATTTAAGCGGCGCGGATCTGACAAATGCCAATCTGGCGGGCGTTGACTTGCGGGGGGCGGATTTAAGCGGCGCGGATCTGCGGGGCGTTAATCTGGAATCGGCCAATTTGGAAGGAGCCAATCTGGAAGGGGCGCTGTTGGACGGCGCGTATCTGAAAAACGCCGTCATCGCCGGCGTGAAAATGGCCAAAAAAGCGCTGAACGAGCTGGAAAAGATGCAGCAACTTCAGCAGCAGGCCGAAGAAGGGACGCTTGATCTGCGCCGGGTGAATCTGAAATATCTGGATCTGCGGCGTCTGGATCTGCGGGGTGTTGATTTGACAGGAGTTGACCTGTCGGGCGTCAACCTTGTCGGCGTCAATCTGTCGGGGGCGAAGGTTGATCCGATGTATCTGGACGGGACATACGCTTTCCGCCAGATGCCGGGGCGTCGCCTGGATATCCGGGAAGGCAATCTGGCGGGCGCGGATCTGACGACGGTGAACCAGCTTCGTGCGCGGAAGGAGGAGCTGGATATTTTGCGGCAGAAACGCCTTGACGCACGTGCGGCCGGAGAGCGTGCGGCCGAGGAACAGGCGCGCGCCGAAGAAGAACGCCGCCGCCGGGCGGCTGAAGAACAGGCCGTTTTTCCGAGCGCACACCGGGAGACCCGGGCGGAACCCGA
>USCC01000095.1 GCA_900553035.1 uncultured Rhodospirillaceae bacterium
AACCGCCGCGCCGGTATTGACCCCGACAACTGAACGAGCCGATCCGCGGACGTCATCTCCCTCCAGTGACATGACCAGTGACGGCAGTTTGTAACGATCTTTCAAACGCCCTGCAATAATGCCGATAATGCCCGCATGCCAATCCTTCCCCGACACAAAAACAAACGGCTCTTCATTAACCCGGCTTTCAATCTGCATGATCGCCTGTTTCAGAACCTCTTCACACATCTGGCGGCGCAGGGCGTTAAGCTCATCCAGACGCGCGGCAATTTCACGGGCTTCGCCTTCGTCCCCGGCACAAAGAAGCTTCATCCCAAGGCTCGCCTGTCCGATGCGGCCGCAGGCGTTCAGGCGCGGCCCCAGAACGTACCCCAGATGATATGTCGTCGGCTTTTCCTTTATCCCCGACAGCTCGCTCAGAACGGCCAGCCCCTTGTTGGCCCGCGACGCCAGGTACGTCAGGCCCGATTTGACAAACAGACGATTGACACCGCGCAACTGTACCACGTCGCAGACCGTCCCCAGAGCAACCAGGTCAAGCCACCGGCGAAGGTCAGGCTCTTCCCGTTCTCCGGAATACCAGCCGTCCTGACGCAAAATGCGGTTGATCGCGACAATCAGCAGAAACACCACGCCGACGGCGGCCATATGGCGGCACGGATTGTCCGCCGGTTCATCCAGACGTTTCGGATTGACGACCGCATAAACGGGCGGCAAAGTGACGTCCGGTTCATGATGATCGACAACAATAACTTCTGCTTCCGCAGCCGCCAGAGCTTCAAAGGAAGTCGTCCCGCAGTCCACGGTCACAATCAGAGAAACCTCATCGCGTCCGAAATCGCGCATGGCGGCCGCCGTGGGGCCGTATCCTTCGTCCCGTTCGGGAATGCGGGGAAGCACATCCGCCGCGCCGACGCGCAGAAGAAACTGAGTCAGAACAGATGTCGAGGTTGCCCCGTCAACATCATAATCGCCGAAAACGCCGATCTTTTCGCCTTTTTCAACCGCCGCCGCCAGACGCCGCGCCGCCTTTTCCATGTCTTTCAGAATACAGGGATCCGGCAGATGCGCCGCCAGACGGGGCGCCAGAAAAAAATCGACCGCATCCGGCGCCACGTTCCGTACCGCCAGCAGACGCGCCACAATTTCGGACAGACTGTTCTGACGCGCGATCGCCGCAACCAAATCAGGCTCGGCTTCACGCAGCACCCAGCACTGCGACGTCAGCGAATGTTCAACTCCCAAAGCGGCTGTCTGCATGTTCATCCGTCCGACCCGCCTACACAAAACGTTCAATGCGGATCATGCACGGTTTCGCCAGAACGACGGGCAGTGCTTCAATCCGGGACAGGGCGCGCGCCACGCTCTCTTCTTTGGAACGGTGCAACGTCATAATCAGAGGCACCGCCCCCGACGCCGTCCGGCCGCGTTGAATCATCGAAGCAATGGAGACGCTTTCATCGCCCAGGATTCTGGAAATATCGGCCACGACACCGGGCTGATCCTTCACCTCAAAGCGCAGGTAATATTCACCGACACGCTCTGCCAGCGGTACAATGGGCAGCTCCTGAACCTCGAGCGTCGGAACGCTCAAAAGCGGTAGCCCGCGGCGCATGGCCGCATCGGCGATATCGGCGACAACAGCCGAAGCCGTCGGCTTTTCACCCGCACCGCGCCCGACGAACATGGAATGCCCGACATAGTCCCCTTCGGTGACGACCGCGTTGAATACGCCGTCCACATGAGCAATGGAGGCATCCTGCGGAATCATACAGGGATAAACGTTCAGGGAAATCCCATTTTCCAGACGCCGCGCGACTCCCAGAAGCTTGATACGAAAACCGAGCTCTTCGGCAAAAGCGATATCCAGATCGGAAATAAAGCGGATCCCTTCAATCGACAGGACGTCCAGATTGATCGGCATCCCGAAGGCCAGGCTTCCCAGAATGCACATTTTGTGCGCCGTATCGATTCCGTCAATATCAAACCCCGGATCCGCCTCGGCATATCCCAGCTTCTGCGCTTCGGCCAGGACTTCGGCAAAAGGCCGCCCCGTTTCGCGCATAACGGTCAGGATATAGTTACACGTGCCGTTCAGAATGCCGTACACTTCGGAAATGCGGTTCCCGACCAGCCCTTCGCGCAGGGATTTGATAATCGGAATCCCCCCCGCGACGGATGCCTCATACCCGAAGAACAGGTTCTTTTCCTCGGCCAGCTTTGCCAGCTCGTTGCCGTGATGGGCAATCATCGCTTTGTTGGCCGTCACAAAATTCCGATCCGCGTTCAATGCCGCCAGACAAACATCATGCGCAATGCCGTTTGCACCGCCGATCAGCTCGACAACGATATCCACATCGGCCTTCTGCGCCATCTCGACAGCGTTCTTGTAGTACGCGACGCCTTCGGGGATATCCAGCTCTTTGAGCCGGTTTTCATGCAGATCCGATACCGCCGCCAGCTCAATCAGGCGGCCGCAACGCTTCAGCAGAACATCACGCTGTTCCTTCAACAGTTTGACGACGCCGCCTCCCACCGTGCCCAGACCGGCGACGGCAACTTTAAAAACATCAGACACGTTTCACCCTTTTCCTATTCATATTCCAGATAGATTTCCACATGGTTGCCGTACTTTTCGCCGTAAGGCGCACCGACCTGCGCCGACACCTTCACTTTGCGTCCCGGCACCCCGGCCCGGTACAGAGCATCCGCCACGGCATTTGCGCGTTCCATCGCCTTTGCCCGGGATCCCTTCCCGTTCTTTGGCGCATCATACCCCACGACCGCAAGGCGTCCGAAACTCTGTGCCTTCAAAGCGCTGACCGCGGCGGCCACTTCGCCTTTAGCTCTGTATGGAAAAGCCGTTTTCCCCATCGGGAACGTAATTGTCGCAACGTTCTGGGAAATGTTGATATCGGAATCGTTCGGGTCTTCCATTGGGGACGGCGCGATCAGAGCCAGCGACTCATCCTCTTCGGCGGCAACCGTCTCGCCGTCCGTCAGAGACAGAACAGGCGGCTTCAGCGTAAACGTCTGCGGTTCGGCATCAACCAGCAGACTGTCGAATGAGGCCGGTTCGTTTTTCACTTCGGCGGAAGGCGCCAGCAGATGCACCGGCCCGTCCTCTTCCGCAGAAGGGGGCACCAGACGGAACCCGGGCTCGGCCGGTTCCGAAGAAAGGGGCTTTAATGACACGGACGCTACCGGTTCCAGCTCCACCATTTTCACCGGAGCGGCGCGAGAAGCCGCGGGTTTCGGATCCGATGCCCGAAGCGGCGGAACAGCGGCCACTTTTTTCACCGCGGCGGATGCCGGGGGAACGATTTCGATCTGTTCCGCCGGGATTTCTTCTTCCGCCGCCCCCTCCGCCTCAGCCGCAGTACCGGCCGCCGGAACGACTTCAATCATCTCAACCGTGCGCACCGTTTCCGACGCGACGGCTTTTTCTTTCAGGGGAACGACTTCAATCATCTCAACGCCGGAAACCGATTCCTTTTCAGCCGACTTCACCTTTTCCGGCACGGGGACGGCGTCGGTTTTTGCGGCCGCCATTTCCGGTTCAGGGGGCGTTTCCTTTTTTTCCGAGGTCTCGTCCGAAGTCATCCGGGCGCTGTTTTCATCCTCCTGCGCGGCCGTTTCGTCTCCCGCTGCCACAATTCCGGACAGGATTTCCTCTTCGTCCCTGCCGGAGACCGCCGGGTTCAGCGCCGCTTTTTTCAGCTCCAGAGGACGAACGACCGTCGCCTCTTCGCGCTTCCGGGTTCCGTACACCATATCCGCCGCCGGCGCGTTCAACCCTTTGCGCAATGAAATCTTTTCCTTTGAACCGAACCGCCCTTCATGTTCATAGGCCGGCTCCGATTCCTTTTTTTCCACCGGTTCGGAATCAGAGACCTCTTCGCCGATCACCGGCGGGACTTCATGAACCGGCCGCGGCTTCATCTCAAGCATCTGATCCACGGTACGCCCGGGATTATCGTCAGGCATTGACGGGATCATGTCCGGCTCGGGAATGATGAACTCTTCCTCATAGCCGTAATATTCCGGTTCGCTTGAAAACAGCCCGCATCCGCCGATCATTCCCAGAAAAACGCCAAAAACCAAAGCCGTCCGGCATTGAGAAATACTGATACGCATAAAACCCCGTCCTTAGAACATTCATGGAATCACAGCGGAAATACTACAGGTCCGACGCGCGAAGAGCAAGAGCCGCCGACCGAAAAAGTAAAAAAAGTTTTAAAAAGAATTTTAACGAAAAATTAAAAAATCAAAAATCCGTCAACGCCTTCATATACCTTTTATCAATTCTTTTTACATAGACAAATTAGACAAATTGTTGACAAGCCCCCCAAAATCATGTAATCTGATTCGGAAAATGGAATAAGTGTAAGAAAACAATGAACAAGCGGGCGGGAAGGCCCCGAACAGGTGTAAAATGACAAAAAATAAATATAATGTATCCGAAATGCCCAAAGCGACCCTTCACGAACATATCGAAGGGACCGTAACGCCGGAGATGGCCGCGAAGCTGGCACAGCGCCACCACGTCACGTTGCCGGACAATTTCGTCATGGCGGAAGGCTCTTATGACCGGAACGATTTCCCGAACGGCCGGTATGCGTATGATGAAAGCGATTTCTGGGCCTTCATCAGCACTTATGACAATGTTGCGGACATGATGCGCACGCCGCAGGATTATTATGACGTCACCAAAGATTATCTGACCAAAAACGCCGAAGAAGGCGGGGTGTACGCTGAACTGATTCTCTCTCCGTCCCACATGGCGGTCGAAGTCAATCCGGAAACCGGCAAGGGTGAACTGTCCGCGCCGCGCTACCGTGCCATGATGGACGCCATCTCCAGGGCCGCCACCGAAGTCAAGGAGGAAACCGGTCTTGAAACACGCTTCATCGCCACGGGTGTCCGCAATCTCGGGGCCGACAATGTCAAGGCCGTTGCCGAGTTCGTGCGCGATAATCCTCACCCGCTGGTCACCGGCTTCGGGATTGCCGGGAACGAACGCGCCGGGGAATTTGACGATTTCGCCGAAGCCCTTTCCATCGCGAAAGGCGCCGGGCTTAAGCTTGCGCTTCACGCCGGCGAAATCCGCGGTCCCGAAAGCATCAGGGATGCCGTCCGCCTGGGCGCTTCCCGCGTCGGCCACGGCGTTTCCGCGCCGCAGGATCCCAGCGTCATGAAAGAACTGGCGCAAAAAAATGTCATGGTTGAAGTCTGCCCCACCAGCAACCGTATCCTGGTCGGAGAAATCAAGGGCGATCTGGCGAACCATCCGGCTCGCAAGCTGTATGACGCCGGCATCCGCATTTCGATCAACCCCGATGACGGCGGCATTTTCGGGACACAGACAGGCAAGGAACACCGCATCAGCGCCGAAAAATTCGGCTTCAGCAAGGCGGAAATGTATGACATTACCCTCTGCGCCGTTGAAAATGCCTTTGTCGATGTGGCAACGCGCAAACAGCTGAAGGAAAATATCTACAAACGCATGACGCCCGAAGACCGTAAGGAAATGGCCGAAGCCGCAGAAAAGGCCGAAAATCCGGTGCTGAAAAACCGGCTGGCCGTCCGTGTGGAAGAAAGCGGCAAGGTCGCAAAAAAGCTCGAACTTCAGAAACGCCGCGCCAAAACAATGGCGTCAATGAAGAACGGTAAAAAGCTTTCCTCCATCCTGCTCAGCCATAAATCCATGAAACGCTGAGACGTCTGTATCTGAAAAAAAGCCCGGACGAGAACGCCGGGCTTTTTTTCATTTACCTGATCCGGTTTCAATTATTTTCATATATCGGCTGATAGTTTTCCGCGTCTGTCTCCCGGATCAGATTAATCGCCGTCAACGCATTCGGAAACCCGACATACGGAAGAGCCTGAACCATGGCGGCCAGAAGCGTGCCTTTGTCATTTCCGGCTTTCAGATTTCCCACGACATGGGCCTTCAGCTGTTTTTCCGCGCCCAATGCGGTTAACGCCGCGAAAGACAGCAACTCTCTTTGTTGCAGGGTCAGGCCGCCGCGGGTATAGAAATCGCCGAAACCAAAAGAAGTCAGAATGTCCGGAATCGTGTCTTTATATTCCGGCGGCAGCGTCCGCATGGCTTTTTTAACCTCGTCGCCGTACAGAGCCCGCTGAATTTCCCAACCTTTCTCATACCTGTTTTCTTCGGTGACCGCCGCCTGGTTTTCCAGAGGAAGCGCAATGCCTCTTGCCGCCATCACTTCATTGAAAACGGCAACAGCATTCAATGTGCGGGGAAAACCGATATAAGGCGCACACTGATAAATGGCTTCTCTGATTTCAACCGGCGTGTTGCCGGCATTCAGCGCCGCACGGATATGGGATTTCAGCTGCGGCAGAGTCTGTATGGTTGTCAGCAGGACGACGGTAATCAGCTCCCTTGTTTTATCCTCCAGCTTCCCGACATAAAAAACCTCTCCGAAAATAAACCTCTGCAGGATCTCCATCAACTCGGGATCCGTCGGGCTGACCGAGCGCCGGGAAGCGAACAGTTCTTCATATTTTTGATCCGCCCGCTGTTTGCGTCCCGGGTCTTCCTTCGTTTCCTGCGCGGCCGCGGCAGAAAACGAAATCAGACCGGCCGCTAACGCATATTTCATAACCTTGAACATTTCCCTCTCTCCTCTCCTGTTTTATTTGTCAATCTGGCTTTCGGTAAACGGGTCGGCTCGATGACCCATCAGACTTATCTGCGCGTAATCCCTGTCAAATTCCTCCAGTTCATCCGAATTCATGCGGACAAAAGCGGCACCTGAAAAATCGTCCAGATGCACCGGATTCGTTGTTCCCGGAATTGGAACAATCCACTGTTTCCGGGACAGCATCCAGATCAGGGCGAACTGAGCCGGCGTGACACTCTTACGCTCGGCCCATTGCCGAACAAGCGTAACCAGAGGCATATTGTGTGCGAGAGCTTCCGGTGTGAACTGCGGCAGTGTTGCGCGGCGGTCGGGCTTCCGGAAGCGGCTGTTTTCAGTGATGACGCCGGTCAGGAAAGCACGTCCCAGCGGGCAATAGGGCACGAAGCCGATCCCCAGCTCTTCCAACGTTGGAAAAATCTTTGTTTCCGGTTCGCGCCACCAGATGGCATATTCGCTTTGAACCGCCGAAACCGGCTGCACGGCATGCGCCCGGCGAATCGAAGCCGCGCTCGCTTCGGACAGGCCGAAATGCCTTACCTTTCCTTCCTGTATCAACTCTCTGACGGTTCCGGCAACCTCCTCCATCGGAACATTCGGATCAACACGGTGCTGATACAGCAGATCAATATAATCGGTGCGTAAACGCTTCAAAGACCCCTCCACGGCACGGCGGATATGGTCAGGACGGCTGTTCAAAGCCGTCGGCTGTCCTTCTTCAACGCCGAATCCGAATTTTGTTGCGATTTTCACCTGGTTTCGGACAGGTTCCAGCGCCTCGCCGACCCATTCCTCACTGGTATACGGCCCGTAAACCTCCGCCGTGTCGAAAAAACTCACGCCGCTTTCAAAAGCACGGCGAATCAAGGCGATCATTGCGTTTTTATCATATGTCCCGCCATAATAGCCGACCATGGGCAGGCATCCCAGACCGACGGCGGAAACCTCCATTCCCCCCAGATGCCGGTGTTCGATTTGTTTTTTCGGGCGGCAACTGTCCGCTTTATCCGTATCGTCAGACCGGCCGGAAACGAAAGCGGCTCCAGCCGCCATTCCCGCCAGAACAATCGCCGCGGCGGAGGTATGCTTTAAAAAATCCCTTCGATTCATTTGAACACTCCTCTGAATTCAAATTTTTATGATTTCAGGTTAATATTTAGAGTTAACTCAAAGTCAATATTTTTTTATCTTTTCCTCTTCATAAAACAGAGTTCCCGGGCTTTTCACTTCGCCTGCTCCGCTTTTTCATCACATTTAAGCCACATCTTTGCCATAATTTAGCCACAATTAGATGTTAGAGTTATAAAGTGTAAGTTGAACATCAAAAAGGAGAAACGCCATGAAACGATTCGCATCGTTTTTAATCGGGCTTTGTTTTCTGCCAAAGCTCTGCTTTGCAATAGAACACCTGCCCCCCCCCATAC
>USCC01000096.1 GCA_900553035.1 uncultured Rhodospirillaceae bacterium
ACGGCATGGAAGGAGACTTTTCCGCGAGGAGGGGCAATCAGGCTGTCTTTTTTTTCATAGCAAAAAAAGATGGAAGGGCGGCACGGTCATTGAATTAAAAGGCACTTTTCGAGGATCCTTCTTTTTGTGTTGTCAGGGTGTAACCGCTCGCATGGACGGGCTGGATATTTTTGCTGTCATGGATTATATTATTTCCATAAACCTGCTTTTGCCCAGTGAGCGAGACATTTTTTGGGGTTTCTTGTAAATGATTGGACGGCGCCCTTTCCGAAAGCAGGTTTTTCTTTTTTTAAATTTTGAAGGCCGCGGAAACACGGTGATTATGTCAAAAACGCCGCGGTCTTTAATCAACAACGCTTCAACAGCCAAAGTATTGCGATGACTGCCGGCAGGAAGATCCAAATCCTGCAGCCGTTCGTTTGACACAACAAACTGATAATGCCCCGCAACGTTGCCTTTATAAATGCCGTCAAAGTGAGCGGCCACAAAGCCGGCGAACTCTTCAACGTCTTTAAACCTGATTTTCAGCTTATAAAAAAACAGGCCGGGATTGCGGCATGGAAGGGGGCTTTTCCGCGAGGGTCGGCAATCAGACCGTCTTTTTTCATAGCAAAAAAAGATGGAAGGGCGGTACGGTTCCATCAAGCGGGTGCTTGTCTTGAGGTGTATTCCGGATTTTCCGGTTGGCTTTTAAACAGGCGGCAAGCCGGTGTATTTCATCAGAAATCAAAAAACAGAAGCCCCATGAAAGCATGTTTCGGGGCGTCCCTTCACAAATTCTTCCGATTTCCGGCGCTTTTCTCTCCGCTTCCCCGGCTCCTCTTCAGGAGATTTTTTCATTCCTCATCTGCCGTAATTGACGGCACAGCGACGAAATGACGCTGCGTTCAATTGATTTGTGCTCGTTCATCAGGCGGTACAGCGCATCGCCGGAAATCCGAAACATCGTTGTGTCTTCAACTGCGGTTACCGTCACGGCGGACGGCGCAGGATCCAGCGCCGACAGTTCGCCCAGAACTCCGTAGTTCGAAAATTCACGGACCGTTCTGCCGTCGCGGTGCAGGCGCACCTGACCCTGCAGAATAATATACAGGTGTGACCACATTTCACCCGCGCGGATAATGTCCGTGCCTTCCATGGCCGCGATTTCTTCGCTGGCGGCGATAAAGTCGGACAGCGCCGGTTCGGGAACGCCCGCAAACAGAGGGACGTTTTTCAAAACTAAGATTTTTTCCAAAGTTAAGCGCATGTTTTCTCTCCTAGAAAAAGGGGCGGCCCGTGCCGTCGACGACAAATACGGGCAACGGACGGAACGGGATCGTTGACGGAATCTCGCATCAGGCGGGCGGCTTCCTCGGGCGACAGGATGCGCCCCAGTGCCCAGATCGCCGTTTCACGGACAATCGTGTCATAATCGGACAGCAGGGGAATCAGAAGGTCAACCGAAGAGGAATCTCCGAAATAGCCGACAACGTAGGCCGTGCTGGCTCGCGTCCAGTCCGTGGCTTCACCCGGCGGCGTTTTCAGAAGGTCGTGCAGACGATCCCTGAAAGACAGAAGCGGCGGCAGAAAATGTGGCCGCAGGCGCACCAGCTGTTCGGATGTCGAAATTTTTTGGAACAACGGGAGGCACAAAGTTCGCAGTTCCCCGGACAGGATGCCGTCAACGATTTTCGCCATTTCCTCGCGTTCCTCCTTTGTCGTCAGGGCAAAGTGATTCAGCAGATTCAAAATGGCCGGCGTCGGATGCAAAAGAGCCAGAAGAAGCAGAATACGTTCCTTGGCATACTCGATTTCCTGACGGATGGCGTCGCGCAGGTTCTGAAGCGAAACACCAAGCCGGTCGTCGTCCTGATCCGAAAAATCCTCCAGAGCCGCCAGAAGACCGGTCGTCCATTCGATTTCATCGTACAGAGCCAAACGGACTTTCGTCACCTTTTTACCCTGAACCCGGTATCCCATCAGCACCAGAGATTTCAGCACATTGAAACGTACGCGCCGGTCAGGAATGCTCAGATGGTCAAACAGGAAGTTTTCCGCCGCCGGAGAATGAATGCGCCCCAGCGTTCTGGCCAGCAGAATACGGAACTGAATCGGATTTTCCGGCGATGTAAGAATTTTTTCAATTTCCGGAAAAGCCAGCTCCCGGTACTGCAGAAGTGTCGCAACGGCCGTTTCCCTTAACTCCGGATAACGGAAGGAAGACATGACCGCCGGCAGAAGACGCGGCGTCAGCAGCTTGCCCGCCGCGATCAGGGCTTCGGTACGGACAAGAGAATCCGAATCGTCAAACAGAACCAGAAGAGGCCGGTAAAACGCCGGGTTGCGCGCTTCTCCAAGAACCTTGGCGACAAGAGCGCGGTCTTCGGGATTTTCTGATGTGGAAAGATAATTCAGCGTATCAATGGCGACGAAAACGCCCTCTGCTCCTGCCGCCAGAAGGCCGATCAGCGCACCTTCCCGAACCGTCAGGTCATTCAGGGAGCCAATAGCCTTTTCGCGGACTTCGGCGCCGCCCAGACGGCACATGACCCGCACGGCGGCACGGCGCACGGCCGGGCTGGCATCATTGTCGGCACACGCAACGACTTCCTCAAGCGTCGAAACAAAATTCATGGCTTCAATGCGTTCCAGAGCAAACAGGCGCACGTATTCGCTGGGATGATGGAGGGCCTGTTCCAGATCACATGGAAATTCGGGATGACGGGCGTCTTCAAGCACACGAAGGGCATAAATCGCTTCGTCCGGCGAAGGACTGTTCAGAGCGTCGCGGATCCAGCGGCGCAGGCGCGTCCCGAAAATCATCAGACGGCCGCCCCGCCACAGATAACTGCGCAGGGAACTTAAGACAATCCGGATGTACGTTCGTCTTAAAAGGGTAATCATGATGAATGACAGGATCGCAAGAACAAGAAGAAGGACAGCGGTGCCTTTTTCTCCTTCGATGTTTTCCCAGAACAGCAGGAATATGCCCGACAGCAGAAGTCCGGCCGGTTCGACGACCGTCTTGCGCATCGCGTTCGTCCGGAAATCCAGCCGGGGGGAAATTGAGCGGGGAATGATTTGCATGACCGGTTCTTTGGATTGCAATGAAATCAGGTCATGAACTGCTTTGGCCGAGGCAATCAGGCCGAAAACACCCCAGTATCCGCCTCCGGCCGCCATAAGGAAGGCAAGCGGCGCAAGGAAAAGAAGGGATATGCTGAGAATGGAGAAATGGCCCCGGACGGAAAGAAGCATGCCGGCAATCGCCAGAGTCCCGGCCAAAGCGTAAATCAGCGCATACAGAACCGTGAAGGCTTCGGGCTGTTCACCGAATTCCGCGACGGCGCCGCGCAGGAAACAGTAATTGAAAATTCCGGCCGAAAACGTCAGAAGCCCGGCCGTCGCGAAGAACAGAATGTACAGGCGACCTTGGAGGCGTTCCTTGCCGCTTCGTTTGACGGCCTGTTTGGAAAAAACAAAATGTTCCTGTATGGGAACGGAGCCGTTCCGGACGAGGCCGTCGGCCGAAGCCGCCGCGCCGAACGCAAAAAGGCACGCCCACGGAATCAGCCCCGCGTATGAGGCCTGGTCCGCGGAAAGCCGGATGAACAGAGCCGCGGCAAGCACAGCAACGCCCTGGGTCAGAAGAACGGCAATCAGCGTTTTGCGTTTTGTATGAAAAACCCCGAAACGGAACGCGATGATCCAGAATGACGCTTCCATCAGGATGCGGAAGCCTTCCTTCCACGACATCAGCACGGCCGCGCCGGCCGGGAAGGGAATGAGCAGATAAAACGCCAGGGAAACAAGGCCGGCCGCGGTCATCAGGCGCACCGGCATCTGCGGCGTCGTTTCCTTCAGCTGCAGGAGACCGAAGGACAGAACAAAAAACAGAAAGGCTATGCCGATCAGAACCTGGGGAATGTATTCGCCCAGAAACGTTTCCAGGAAAAAAACGCTCGCACCCGCGTCGAAAAGAGCGATTGAGAACGTTTTCAAAAAGGAACACAGAACCAGCAGAAGCACGGGAAAAAGTTCTTCAGCCGAGATGTGGATGCCTTCGCCGAGTTTCTTGGTGAGCGTTTTCATGCCGCCTCCTTGTCAGTCAGGCCCATCAGTGATCGGGCGTAATCTTCGGCTTTGAATGCCTGTAAATCATCGATTTTCTCGCCGACGCCGATACAGCGTACGGGCAGTTTGAATTCCTGTGAGAGCGCCAGAAGAACGCCGCCTTTCGCGGTGCCGTCCAGCTTTGTCAGAATCAGTCCGTCAACGTCAATCATTTCGCGGAATATCCTGACCTGTGAATGAGCGTTCTGTCCGACGGTCGCGTCCAGAACCTGCAGGCAGGCGTGCGGCGCGTCAGGAATCTGTTTTTTGATAATGCGCACAATTTTCTGCAGTTCCGACATCAGCTCCGAACGGTTTTGAAGGCGTCCGGCCGTATCAATGAACAGGACGTCGTCCTGCCGTTTGACGGCTTCGGCCACGGCGTCGAAAACCAGACCCGCCGGGTCGGCGCCGGCCGGCCTTGAAACAACGGGACAGCCTGTCCGTTCGCCCCAGACCTTCAGCTGTTCAACCGCCGCGGCCCGGAACGTATCGGCCGCGGCAAAGCTGATCCTGAGACCCTGTTCCCTCATTCGATGCGCCATTTTGCCGATGGTGGTTGTTTTGCCCGCGCCGTTGACGCCGGCCATCAGAATCACAAACGGCTTTTTCGTTCGGTCAATCGTCAGCTCCCGCGCGTAAGGTTCAAGCATTTCAGCCATGCGTCCGGCGAAAAAGGTTCGGACCTCGAACGCATCGACTTCTCTGTCGAATTTTTCCCGAGCCAGTTCGGCCGTCAGTTCGGATGCCGTTTTCGTGCCGACATCAGCCATGATGAGCAGGTCTTCAAGTTCCTGAAGCGTCGCTTTATCCAGTTTTCTTTTTGTCAGAAGGCTGCCAATGCCCTGTACCAGGGGCGCCGCCGTACGTGAAAGACCTTGTTTGATGCGTTCAAACCAGCCGGCCATTAAAGAACTCTCCCTTCAAAAACGCCTGTTCCGGCGATGCCTGTCAGAAGAACGGGGACAAATTCGCCGGATTGAAATCCTGTACCGATTTTGACACTTAAATACTGTTCACACAAGCCCTTACCGTCCGTTTCATACAAAACAACGGCTTTTGTGTTTATCCGGCTTTCCATATAGCGCAGAAGCAGTTCTTCTCCGATTTCGCGGAGGCGGCGTGCACGTTCCTTGCGGACGGGGATGGGAATCTGCGGCATTTTCGCGGCGGGTGTACCCGGACGGACGGAATACGGAAAGACGTGCAGGTGTGTGATTCCGGCTTCCCGGATGAGGGCTTCCGTATTTTTGTGCATGGCTTCCGTTTCGGTCGGGAAGCCTGCAATGAAGTCGGCGCCAAAGACAACGTCCGGCCGGACGGCTCGGATTTTGGCGCACAGTTCAAGGACGTCCTGACGGCAGTGGCGGCGCGCCATACGTTTTAAAACCATGTCGTCTCCCGACTGAACGGACAGATGAAGGTGCGGCTGAAGCGTTTCATATTCTCCCAGAAGTCCGATCAGTTCATCCTGAACCGCTGCCGGATCCAGAGAGCCGAGGCGCAGGCGTTTCAGGCCGGAGACATCTTTTAACAGCCGTCGGGTCAGTGAAGCCAGGTCAGGATAGGCGGAAATGTCCACACCGGTCAGGCTGATTTCGCCGTATCCGTGGTCAGCAAGCGTTTGCGCCTGACGGATGATTTTGTCTTCGGACAGGCTCCGGTTCGGGCCGCGCGCACGGGTGACAATACAAAAGGTGCAGGCGTTGTCGCAGCCCTGCTGTATCTGGATGAAGGCGCGGTTCCGGCCTTCAAAATAAACGGGCATGGGAAGGTCTTTACCCTCGGGCAAAGGTGCGTTCACGTCGCCGACCAGAATGTCGTCCGCTTCGGGGCGGAAGCTTGAGGCGTCCAGTTTTTCCCGATTGCCCAGGACGCGGTCGACTTCGGGCATCTGTGCGTAAACTTCGGGCGCTATTTGCGCGGCGCATCCCGTCACAATCAGAAAGGCTTCCGGGTGTTCGCGCCGCAGTTTCCGGATCGCCTGCCGGCACTGGCGTTCGGCTTCGCCCGTAACGGCGCAGGTGTTGACGATGATGACGTTGCCCGGCAATCCCTGCAGTTCCTGCATGGCCGCCGACTCATAAGCGTTCAGGCGGCATCCGAAAGTAATGATTTCGACGGTCATGTCCGAATCCTTTGTTATGTCAATCCGGCTCATCCTGCCAAATAACAGACAAAAAGGCAAACGTGTTAAAAGGTCGGAAGGTTATATTTCTTGACATAAATATAACAATATGATATATTATTATTCTTGTTTTGTAATTTTTTTGAATGAGGTGAGGAATGATGAGTACAAAGAAATGGGCATCTCCGGCAGGGTATTCGGATGAACCGGAAGCACGCCGGCGTGATGTGGAAAAGAGGCTTTCGGAAGTCTCCGGGATGATGGAGGGCAATGAACTGAAGCTGCGCTTCCGGATAAAGCCTTTGGAAGCGAATGAGCTGGCAGATATTGAAAAACTGAGGCACTCTCTGACAGAGCTGGGCGTTTATAAAGGCCGTCCGGCCGGGCACTATGCGGGATATATGATGGATCTGCCGATGCGTTCGGCACTTGAAAAACTGCAGGAGGAATTCGGCTATAAAAAAACAGGGGCCATTTTCCCGGGGGATCCTCTGGAAAACAGGATTAATGAACGACTGATGGAAAAAAGGTGGGCTGAGAGAGCGGCTGTTCCGAAAGGAGAGCTTAAGGTTTCCTTAAACGGGGAAAATTTGAACAAGACTGGCGGGCAGGATGAAAATTCCTTTGAATCTCTTATCATGTCGATGACGCAGGAAAAGAATAAAAAGGAGTACGAGCGTCGTGAAGCCCTGAAAAAGCAGGCGGCCGAAGACAGGGAAGTTGAAGAAAAAAGGGAAAGATTAGAAGGAACGATTTACGAGAAAAACAACATGTACGATTTTTTCTGCGGCTCACGCCGGGAAAGGCGGTATAGGGACGGACAATTTTATAACTTTCTGTGCGGATCGCCTGATGCAAGAAAGGAACGGGATCGCAGGGAAAGGATGCAGCTTAAAGAGCCGCGCGACAAAATGATATATGACGGAAATAAATATCATTATATGCCGGATGACCGTAAACCGGAAGAAACAATCCCGGTTGAGAAAGTCGTTTTTCCGGATCAGCGGCCGCGTCCGGACACAGGATTTATGGGGCTTCGCAAAGAGTACAAGAGCATCAGGGATGCAGACAAAAACGACGGTGAAAAACATCGTGAACTCAGCTGTCGTTTGGATAGAGAGATATGCCCTGGTGCGGCATTAGTTTTGGGTGGGGGGAAAGAAATGTGGGATATTGCAAAAAAAGTCGTATCGCCGAAAAACAGGGAGAACTATACCGGAGTCGTCGGTATATTGCAGGACAGCATGAAGGATATGGCGAATAACCTGAGGGGAAGCCGTAATCAGTTTTATTTCCCGGATGGAGATTGTGAGAGTATGTCGAGAATATCCGAAGGAGTTGATGAAGCTAAATTTCGTGCCTTTCCCAAAAATGCCGGGGACAGGCCTTTAGAGCATCTGAAAAAATTTCAAGAATCTAAAAATAACCGACAACTTTCCTTAAAATAAAAGAAAAATACCCTCTTGATAGAGGGTATTTTTTATGCGATAAGATTAAGGGGAAAGATATATGTAAGATTGTATATGCGGAAGGGATTAAAAATGTGGAAGTGGCTGAGAAAGAACTGGTGGAAGCTTCCGTTTGTAGCCATATTCCTTTATACGGCCATTCCTTTTGTTCTTTTCCTACCTTTCTTAGGCATCCTCTTGTATGATGATGTCTTCGTCATTCCGGACTATCTCTGTTATGAATCGGATGCCTGCAATGAAGGGAAAACCATAAAAAA
>USCC01000097.1 GCA_900553035.1 uncultured Rhodospirillaceae bacterium
GGCTTATGTCGAAGGAAACAGAAGGCCTGTGCGACGCGGAACGCCAGCCGTGTGAAATCTGGACGCGCGTGATGGGGTATTTCCGTCCGGTTGAAGCGTTCAACATCGGGAAGAAGCAGGAGTATGCCGAACGGGTGTGTTTTTCGGAAGGGAAGGCTCTTGGTCATGAATAGCCTTTACGTTTTGGTTGGCCAGGGGCTTTTGACGCTCCTGTCCTGCCTGTGCTGTTATTTTCTGGGAAAAAGGACGGTTCAAAATGAACGGGAAAAAGAACGGGCCGACAGTCTTTCAGCGGCTCACAAAGCACGGGAGAGTTTACGCGATCCTTCTGTTGTTGAGCGGTTGCACGCCAAGTATAAGCGGTAGTTTCTGTGATATTTACGAACCGGTGTATCCTGATTATGAAAGGGATACGCCGGAAACCATCCGGCAGATTGACCGCAATAATGTTGTGTATGAACGTTGCCCGTCATGAAAAAAACCTTGAACATCTGCATGTTCAAGGTTTTTTTATGGTGCCGGCTGAGGGATTCGAACCCCCGACCTGATGATTACAAATCAACTGCGCTACCAACTGTGCCAAGCCGGCCCCTTGCGGAAAAGATATAAATTATCCTCCGGTTTTTCAAGAACTTTTTTATCGGAACTTCATTTCAGGTGAAGAGGCGCAATTTTCTAGACTTTTGGCGAGGTTCTCAAAACCGTCTCCGAAGAATATTGTTGAAAAATGTCTTTAAGTATTTGTTCTTCGCCGTAACTGTGCTATAGACATCATTCAACGCATTGAAAATGCGGGTGTGGTGGAACTGGTAGACACGCCAGATTTAGGTTCTGGTGGCTTCGCCGTGGGGGTTCGAGTCCCTTCACCCGCACCAGGTTTTCATTTTTATGCGTGTGGTATTGTGTTTTTTGTATTTTTTAGGAAAAGCTCATGCAGGTAACTGAAACCAAAGTCGACGGTTTGAAGCGCGGTTTTAAAGTCGTTGTTCCGGCTGAAACCATTGCCTCTAAAGTAACGGATAAAATCAAAACAATCGGTGAGACGGCCTCCGTCCCCGGGTTCCGCAAAGGAAAGGTTCCTGAAAGTTTCTTGCGCCAGCGGTATGAAAAGGCCGTTATGGGCGAAGTCCTGGATGAACTGATCCAGGCCGAAGCGTCCAAAACGATGGCGGATCGTTCTCTGCGTCCGGCCATGCGCCCCAAAATCGAAATCGTGTCTTTTGACGAAGGCAAGGATCTGGAATTCACGCTGGATGTTGAAGTCGTTCCCGAAATCACACCGGTTGATTTTTCAACGATTTCTCTGGATAAAATGATCGCCGAAATTCCGGCGGAAGAAGTCGAAAAGGCGTTGGAACGTCTGGCTTCCGCCCGCAATGAAACCGAAAAGGTGGAAGAAGACCGCGCCGCCGAAAACGGCGATATTGCCGTTATTGATTTTGTCGGCAGCATTGATGGCGTCGAATTCCCGGGCGGCAAGGGTGAAAATTATTCCCTGGAGCTGGGCTCGGCTTCTTTCATTCCCGGTTTTGAAGACCAGCTGGTCGGTAAAAAGGCCGGCGAAAAAGTCGATGTCAAGGTGCCGTTCCCGGCAGATTATCATGCCAAGGATCTGGCCGGAAAAGATGCCGTGTTCGCCGTTGACGTCAAAGAGTTGCGCCGCAAGAAAGCCGCCGAACTGAACGACGAGTTCGCAAAGTTCTTCGGCAAGGAAACGCTGGACGAGTTGCGCGACATGATTCGGACGGAACTGTCTCGCGAATATGAAAGCGTTTCGATGAACAACCTGAAGCGCGTTCTTCTGGATGCTTTGGCAGATGCGCATGATTTCCCGGTTCCCGAAGGCATGCTGGACATGGAATTTGACGCGATCTGGAAGCAGGTCGAAAATGCTAAGAATAAAGGGCAGCTTGATGAGGAAGACGCTGAAAAGTCGGAAGACGACCTGAAGGCGGAATACCGCGCGATTGCCGAACGCCGTGTGCGTCTGGGGCTGTTGCTGGCCGAAATCGGCATGAAGAACAAGATTACGGTGACCGACGCCGATCTGAACCGCGCCATCATGATGGAAGCGCGTCAGTTCCCCGGACAGGAAAAGGCCGTGTTCGAGTTCTACTCAAAGCATCCGGAAATGCTTGACCGTCTGCGGGCGCCGCTCTTTGAGGAAAAAGTCATCGACTTTATCCTGAAAGCAGTTCGGCTGAACGAAAAGAAAGTGTCTGTGGATGAGCTGTACAAGGCGGGGGCTGAAGAAAACAGGAAGCCGGCCGTGAAAAAAGCGCCGGCGAAAAAGGCCGCGGCAAAAACAGCGAAGACCGCAGAGGCCGCCGCTGAACCGAAGCCCGCGAAAAAGAAGGCTCCGGCAAAGGCCAAAAAGGCTGCCGAAGAATAACGGCCGGCGGCCTGGTATCGGACAGAAAAAGGAACCGTCGGAAGCCTTAAGACTTCCCCGGTTCCTTTTGTCGGTATGATAATTTTGAACATTATGAGGAATGCAGATGCGTGAACGTGACCCGATAGATGTGTATATGAATACTTTGGTGCCGATGGTTATTGAACAGACCAGCCGCGGTGAGCGTTCTTATGATATTTATTCCCGTTTGCTGAAAGAGCGGATCATTTTTCTGACAGGACAGGTGCATGATGAAGTCGCCAGCCTGATCTGTGCCCAGCTTCTGTTTCTGGAATCCGAAAATCCGGCCAAGGACATTGCTTTTTACATCAATTCCCCGGGCGGCGTCGTCACGTCCGGCATGGCGATTTTCGATACGATGAATTATATACGGTGTGATGTGTCGACACTCTGCATCGGACAGGCCGCTTCCATGGGATCGCTCCTGCTTTGCGCCGGACAGAAGGGCAAGCGTTTCGCCCTGCCCAACGCCCGGGTTATGATTCACCAGCCTTCCGGCGGTTTCCAGGGACAGGCGGCGGATATCGAAATCCATGCCCGTGAAATCCTGAGCCTGCGGGCGCGTTTGAACAATATCTATGTGGAAAAGACCGGACAGAGTTTGGAAACCATTGAAAAAGCCATGGAACGCGATAATTTCATGAGCGCCGAGGAAGCGAAAAATTTCGGCCTGATTGACGAGGTGGTTTTTGCCCGTCCTAAAACAGAGGGATAGGCCTCTGACAATAGGTTGAAATAACTGAATATGTATTGCCTTTGTTCCTGCCGGCGTGTAGCATGACAAAGGGAAACAGGGGGATGAATCAATGACGAAGACGCCGTCAAAAGAAGATAAAAAAGGAACTCTTTACTGTTCGTTCTGCGGAAAAAGCCAGCATGAAGTCAAAAAGCTGATTGCCGGCCCGAATGTGTTCATTTGTGATGAATGCATCGGCCTGTGCACCGATATCATCAACGAGGAGCACAAGGCAAAAGTCATCAACGAAGGCGACAAAATCCCGGCCCCCCGCAAAATCAAAAGCGTCCTGGATGATTACGTCATCGGACAGGAGCAGGCGAAAAAAGTTCTGTCCGTCAGTGTTTACAATCATTATAAGCGTTTGATGTCTCTGGACGCGGGGGACAGTGACATTGAAATTTCAAAATCGAACATTCTTCTGATCGGGCCGACGGGGTCGGGAAAAACACTTCTTGCGCGCACGCTTGCCCGTATTCTGGACGTTCCCTTCACAATGGCAGATGCGACGACGTTGACCGAAGCGGGATATGTCGGCGAAGATGTCGAAAATATCATTCTGAAGTTGCTCCAGTCGGCCGATTATAATATTGAACGTGCCCAGAGGGGCATCATCTATATTGATGAAATCGATAAGATTTCGAGAAAATCAGACAATCCTTCGATTACCCGGGACGTTTCGGGCGAAGGGGTTCAGCAGGCTCTTCTGAAAATCATGGAAGGGACAATTGCCTCGGTTCCGCCGCAGGGCGGACGGAAGCATCCCCAGCAGGAATTCCTGCAGGTGGATACGACCAATATTCTTTTCATCTGCGGCGGCGCTTTCGCCGGGCTTGAGAAAATTATCGCCCAGCGTTCCCAGAAGTCATCGATCGGTTTCGGAGCGCACGTTTCCGGGCCTGATGAACGCCGAACCGGCGATATTCTGCGCCAGATTGAACCGGAAGACCTTTTGAAATTCGGACTGATTCCCGAATTCGTCGGCCGTGTTCCGGTGATCGCAACGCTGGACGATCTGGATGAGGATGCGCTGGTCGAAATTCTGACCCAGCCGAAAAACGCTCTGGTCAAACAGTATCAGTCACTGTTCCGCATGGAAAATGTCGAGCTGACCTTTACCGAGGCAGCTTTGAAGCAGATTGCGAAAAAAGCGGTGGATCGGAAGACCGGGGCTCGCGGTCTGCGCGCCATTATGGAAAGCCTGCTTCTGGAAACGATGTTTGATCTGCCGTCCTTGGAAAGCGTTCAAGAAATCGTCATTGATGAAAAGGTTGTCGCCGGTGAAACAAAGCCTTTGCTGATTTATGCCCGACCCGAAGAATCAAAAATGGAAACGAGCGCGTAGTTTTTTTGATTCCGGACTTGTGGATCGTTCTTTTCGACCTTACTTATGGGAAGACATAAACAACGATAATGAATGGAGAAGAGGTCATGGATACTTCAGTTGAAAAGAAGATCTATCCTTTGCTGTCGCTGCGGGACATTGTTGTCTTTCCGCATATGATTGTGCCGCTTTTCGTCGGACGCGAAAAGTCTGTCCGCGCTTTGGATAAAGCGATGAACGGCGATCGGCGCATCATTCTGGCGACGCAGAAGGATGCCTCTGTAGATGATCCGAAAGCCGAGGACATGTATTCCATCGGCACATTGGGGTCAATTGTACAGCTGCTGCGTTTGCCGGACGGGACTGTGAAAGCCCTTGTCGAAGGTCTGGAACGTGTGAAAATTACGGCGTATGAGGAAAATCCCGAGTTTTTCGAGGTCTCGACGGAGGCTGTCAGGGAAGATGAATCCGAGAAAAAGGACGAACTGCAGGCTTTTATGCGTTCCGTTATGTCCCAGTTCGAGGAATACGTCCGTCTGAACAAGAAAATTCCGCCGGAAATTCTGCTGTCTATCGCTCAGGTTGACGACCCGTCGAAACTGGCGGACATTATTGCATCCCATCTGTCCCTGAAGATTTCGGAACGTCAGGAGCTTCTGGAAGCGAAAAATGTTTTCGCGCGTCTGGAAAAGCTGTACGGGCTGATGGAAGCTGAGATGGGCGTGCTACAGGTCGAAAAGAAAATCCGCCGCCGTGTCAAGCGGCAGATGGAAAAGTCTCAGCGCGACTATTATCTGAACGAGCAGATGAAGGCCATTCAGAAGGAACTGGGCGATGAGGACGGTTCCGCGGAACTTGACGAGCTGGCCGAACAGATTGAAAAGAAACATATGTCGGCCGAAGCGAAGGAAAAAGCGCACGTTGAATTGAAAAAACTGCGCCGTATGAGCCCGATGTCTTCGGAAGCGACGGTCATCCGGAATTATCTGGACTGGTTGCTGGCTCTGCCGTGGGGCAAGAAGGCAAAAATCCAGACGGATCTCGTCCGCGCGAAAAAGATATTGGACGAGGATCATTATGGTCTGGAAAAGGTCAAAGAACGCATCATTGAATATCTGGCGGTTCAGAAGAAAACGAAATCGGTCAAAGGGCCTATTTTGTGTCTGGTCGGTCCTCCGGGCGTCGGCAAGACGTCTCTGGGACAGTCGATTGCCCGTGCGACGGGACGGAAATTTGTCCGGGCGTCTTTGGGCGGCATGAGGGATGAAGCGGAAATCCGCGGTCATCGCCGGACGTATGTCGGGGCGATGCCGGGTAAAATCATCCAGAGTATGAAAAAGGTCAAAACCCGTAATCCGCTGTTCCTGCTGGATGAAATCGACAAGCTGGGAGCAGACTGGCGCGGAGATCCGTCTTCGGCGTTGCTGGAGGTTCTGGATCCGGCTCAGAACGGGACGTTCAACGATCATTACCTGGAAGTCGATTACGATCTGTCCGATGTGATGTTTATTACAACGGCGAACTCTTTGAAAATGCCGCGTCCTTTGCTTGATCGTATGGAAATCATCCATGTCGCGGGCTATACCGAAGATGAAAAGGTCGAAATCGCCCGGCGTCATCTGATCAAAAAGCAGCGTGAGGCGGCCGGCCTTGGGGAAAAGGAATGGTCGATTTCGGACGATGCTCTGAGGTCGCTGATCCGCCGCTACACCCGGGAATCGGGCGTTCGCAGTCTGGACAGGGCTTTGGCCGGTCTGGCGCGGAAGGCGACAAAGGAGCTGATGCTCGGCAAAAAGAAGACGGTCGCCGTGACGGAACGCAACCTGAAAAAATATGCCGGTGTGCCGGTGTATACATACGGTGTGGCCGAAAAACAGGATCAGATCGGTGTCACGACGGGGCTGGCTTGGACCGAAGTCGGCGGGGAAATCCTGTCGATTGAGGCGATCATGATGCCCGGACACGGCCACACGACGCAGACGGGGCAGCTGGGGGATGTAATGAAGGAATCCATTGCGGCGGCGCGTTCATTCGTCCGTTCTCATGCGGTTGCCTTCGGTATCCGGCCGACGCTGTTTGACAAGAGGGACATCCACATTCATGTTCCCGAAGGAGCTACGCCGAAGGACGGGCCGTCCGCCGGTATTGCGATGTGTACTTCCCTGGTCTCGGCCATGACGGGCATTCCGGTTTCAAAAGATGTTGCCATGACGGGAGAAATCACTCTTTTGGGGCGTGTCTTGCCGATCGGCGGCCTGAAGGAAAAGCTTCTGGCGGCATTGCGGGCCGGTATAAAAACGGTGCTTATTCCGAAAGATAATGAAAAGGATCTGGAGGAAATTCCGGACAATGTCAAAAAGGGAATGGAAATCATTCCCGTTTCGACGGCGGAAGAAGTTCTGAAACGTGCGCTGGTTCGTCCTCTGATTCCCATTGAATGGGATGAGGATGAAGAGGAAGCCAAGGCCGAGGCGAAGAAGATCAAAGCCGAAGCCGAGGTTGAAACGGACAGTCTGACACGGTGTCATTAAGGAAGCGATTTTACGCAGAAAAGGGAAAGTCCGCGGACTTTCCCTTTTTCGATTCGGTTTTTTCTGTCCTTCTTTTCGCGCAATTTTTAATAGAGCAGAAGCTTTTCCTTTGTCAGATTGAGGGGGAAATAGCTGAAAAAAAGGAAAAAAGTGCAAAAAAACATCAAAAGTCGTTCATCTTTCATTGACTAGAGGAAGCTTCGCGTTTTAGACTTTCCCTATGATTCGTGATGAATCTTAATGTTGTTTTTAATTTTATTGAGAGGGAGTCCTCAACCGTGAATAAGAACGATCTCGTAGCTGAAGTTGCTAAAAATACCGGCCTTTCGAAAACAGATGCCGGCAAAGCCGTCGACGCTTTTCTGAATGCCGTTACCGGCGCTCTGAAAAAGAATGACGAAGTCCGTCTGGTTGGTTTTGGCACATTCAGCGTTGCCGAACGTGCTGCGACAGAAGGTCGTAACCCGCGTACGGGTGCCAAGATTAACATTCCGGCATCCAAGCAGCCGAAATTCAAGGCTGGCAAGGGCTTGAAAGACGCCGTCAACTAATAATTTCCGGTTGACGCTTACTGTTAAGGCAGGCGGTTTGCTACAGAAGCAGGCCGTCTGTTTTTATATGAAAAGGCGCTTGCGTTTCGCCGGTGAATCAGATATAACGCTTTTACTTCGTACGGGCGATTAGCTCAGTTGGTAG
>USCC01000098.1 GCA_900553035.1 uncultured Rhodospirillaceae bacterium
CATCGCGGACAAAGGAAACCGGATTGCACGAAACGGCAACAATTTTCGGAACACCGGAAAATGCCAGCTGTTCGCATTGAGCCTTTGCTCCGGCGCGCGGGGGGTCGAAAATGACGGCGTCGCATCCGGTCAGTTCATCGGGAAGAACAGGGACACGGAACAGATCCCGTTCTTCCGTTTTAACACGCCCGGCACTTGCGGCGGACAGGGCTTTCAACGCATCGGGCGCATTGTCCAGACCGGACAGCTTCCGTCCTTTTTCCAGAAGAGCCAGCGTAAACGTTCCCGCACCGCAAAACAGATCCATTATTTTTTTCGCTTTGCCGACATATTCGCGGACTTTTGCCTGCAGTGCCGCCTCCCCCTCACGGCTGGGCTGAAGGAACACACCGGGAGGCGGGATCAGCCGGAAATCGCCGACCGTCAGAGAGGGCGGACGAGCCGTAATCAGAGGCTCTGCCGGACGGCGTTCCGAAAAACGCCAGGACAGGCGCGCCGCCCCGGAGGACAGAACGAAATCAGCCGCGGCCTCACGCCAGCCTAAATCCGGCTCGAACGGCAGGGTAATCAGAATGTCCGCCCCCGTCTCCGTCCACAGAACCGAAACATCTCCTTCACCGCGCCTTTTTCCGAAAAGCCGTTTTCGATCCGTCAGGAAACGCCGCAAAGGCGGGATCAGACGTTCCAGTTCAGGGACCAGAAGAGGGCACCTGTCCACGGAAAGGACTTCGGAACTGCGCCGCCGGTTGAAGCCGAACCAGCGGGACGGCCCGTTCCAGACCAGAGCAAACGTCGCGCGGCGCCGTGTTCCGGACGGGACAAAAACCGGTTCGTCACATTCGGGAAACGTTCCGTCAGCAGGAAAAAGGCTCTTCAGTCCTTTCAGCTTGAAACTGCGGTAAAACGAAGAAGACGCATGTTGCAGGACGCATCCGCCGCACGTGCCGTAAAAGGGGCATTCCGGTGCGACCCGCTCCGGCGACGGCGTCAGGATTTCCCGAAGCGTCCCGCGATTTCCGCCGTCCGTTTCGTAAACGACCTCTTCCCCCGGAAGCGTTCCGGAGATAAAAACAGTGCGCTCGTCTTCCCGGATCAGACCGTCGCCCTGCACGCCCAAATCAAATATTTTTCCCGACGGCATCATGTTCCTGCCTTAAATTAAAGTGAAATACGGTGACTTTTCAAATTCATTTCATTACACTATAGAACACAAAAAGGCGGAGTTTCCAATGCTGAAAATTTTAATTGCCGACGACCACGAACTTTTTCTGGACGGTCTGCGTCTGGCGCTTTCCGATCTGGACGAAGACATGAACATCGATATGGTGCATAATCATAGAGAGCTTCAGGAAAAAGCCGACGGGCAGACGCCCTACGACCTGATTCTGACCGACCTGGCCATGCCGGGGCTGGCGTGGCATGAATCCCTCCGCCTGCTGAAAGAACATAATCCCGAAACACCGATCGTCATCCTGTCCGCTGTTTACGACCGTGAGATCGTTCTTCAGGCCGTCGATATCGGAGCGTCGGGGTTCATCCCGAAAACATCGTCCAATAAAATCATTCTCAGCGCTCTTCACCTGGTTCTTTCCGGGGGGCTGTACCTGCCTTCCGAGCTTCTGAACCCGACACCGGCAGAGAGCGCCGGCGGAGAAGCCAAAGGCCTTCTGACACCGCGTCAGCTTGATGTACTGCGCCTGATGGGACAGGGAAAACCGAACAAAATCATCGCGCGCGAACTGGATCTGTCCGAGGGCACCGTCAAGCTCCATGTGACGGCGATTCTGAAAGCCCTTAACGTCATCAACCGCACGGGTGCCGTTGTCGCGGGGCGCAACCTGGGCCTTATTGACTGAGTTTTCCATGACATATGAATATTATTCCGTCCTGTCAAAAATCGTTGCCATTGACGCCGAACAGCTGGCCGACATCATGTTTCCGCGCGTCTGTTCCCTGTGCGGTGCACAGAGTCTGCTGGTTTACCGTATGGAACCCGGGCAGACGATCGCCAAGCTGTACCTGTCCTACAGTCCCAAGCTGATTCATCCGTTACTGCAGATGATGTTCACACAGAACATTTCCCATCTATTCAACCGGCCCTTTCTGGTCAAGGATACGATTCCGTCTTCCGAACTGCGCCGGAAGATACTTGATTCGGGCGATGCCTCCTACATGATTTATCCGGTGTTCCGCGCCGCTGCCCCGTCTTATTTCTTTTATTTCACCTCGGAAAAGGAAGACAACCCGTGGCGCGAGGATCTGGTCGCCGCGTTTTCAAACATGCTGGCTCTCCGGCTGGCGGAAGAAGAAGCACGGAAGAACCTGAAAAATGAATCTTTCCTGCTGACAACGGCCAGTCATGAAATCCGCACGCAGATCAGCGCGTTCATCGGCCTGTCCGAAAATCTGGCCGCGACAGAGCTGTCGCATGAACAGGAAAAGACCGTCACCGTTCTTCGTCAGGCCGCGGAAAACATGCTGCAGACACTGAACGGCATTCTGGATTACAGTCGGCTTAAGGCGGGAAAGCTTCACGTGGAATACGCACCGTTTGACGTGAGGGAAATGGTTTCCGGCATCGCCGACCTTTTTACGCCTTTGGCCGAAAAGAGCAATACGGTTCTGTCCTGCGATTTTTCAAAACTGACCGAATCCAACGTTACCAGCGATTCCACGCAGCTCCGGCGAGCGGTTTTCAACCTGGTCAACAATGCCGTTAAATTCACCCAGAACGGAAGCATTCTCATTTCCGCCGAAACGGACGAAAAGCAGAAAGTTCTGCGTATTACCGTCAAGGATACCGGCATCGGCATACCGGCGTCCAAAAGGACGACGCTTTTCAATGAATATGAACAGGTGAAAGCCTCTTCCGCCCTTAAAATCAAAGGAAGCGGCCTTGGGCTGAACATTACGTACCATATTGTCAAAACGCTCGGCGGTTCCATCGATTGGATCAGCGAGGAAGGCAAAGGATCGCGTTTCTGGATTCAGATCCCCTATTCCGTTCCCGAACAGACGGAAACGGTATGTCTTCCGCTCAGAATTCTGATCGTTGACGATGAACCCATCAGTACTCAGGTTGTTTCGACCTTTCTGGTGAATCAGGGGCATCCCGTCACAAGCGCCCGGACAAAGGAAGAAGCGTTGAATTTCCTTCACCGGCGTTCGTACGATCTGATCCTTCTGGATCTTCACCTGCCCGACGGAAGCGGATTTGATCTGTTTTCCGAAATCCGCGCACTGCCGCCTTTGCAGGAAACAGCCGTGTACGCTTTGAGCGCCTCAACGGATTTTTACGAGGAAAGCCTCTGCATGAACAAAGGGTTCAACGGTTTTCTGCAAAAACCGGTCGCCAAAAATGTCCTGAACACCCTTTTGAACAAAATCTGTGCCGAAAAAAGAAGGCGATTCTCGGACACATCTGACGAAGACACCCTGTTTGACCTCAACACGCTTGTTTCGTTTAAAAATTCGATGAGTCCGGAGAATTTTTCAAAGCTCGTTTCAGAGTTTCTGCTCCATAGCTACAGCCTTGTCACAGAACTCAATTCTGCAGTAAAACTCAAGGATTACAAGGAAACGTACCGTTTCGCCCACAACCTGAAATCGGCGGCCAGAGTTTTCGGGCTGACCCGTCTGGCTTCGCATGCGGAAACGATTGAAAACCTGAGCAAACCCGACAATCCCGATAAAGAGGCCATCTTGCCCTTGTTAAAAGAACTGGAAACGGAATACAATAAGTCCACCATGGTGTTGCAGCAGTATTTGCAGGAAAATAAATAATGACGGATTCAAAACAGCCCCGCGAAAAACCGGCCGCTCCGGTGTTTTCCCCTTCCCCCGCCTCTCCGGAACAGGCCGTTCCCGAATATCTGAATTCCCTTTATCACCGCTGTTATTTCGACATGACGTTTTCTTCAGGACTGGACGGGGAATGGATGGCAAAGTTCACGACCTTCTTTTTCATGAACCGCCTGACGCGGTGTGTGACAGACGAAGTGTTTGAAGGCCAGCGCGTCCTTCAGATGGGAATCTCTTCGGGAAATTTTGAACGTGAAATCGCGGGAAAAATGAACCAGAACGGCGTCTATCATATCGAAGATATCAGCCCGATACGGCTCATCGCCTGTAAAAACAAGCTTGCCCCGTGGACGAACGTGACTTTTGAAGAAAAGGATGTCGGCGTTTCAAATAAGAAACGCTACAACGTTGTCGTCTGTTTTTTTCTTCTGCACGAAATGCCTGACCCCCGAAAGCGGGACGCCGTCGCCCGGGCGCTGGATTCGCTGCTGCCCGACGGACGGGTTATTTTTGTTGATTATAACCGTCCCTCGCCGTTCAATCCTCTGGGATATGCGGTCAAATGGTTCAACCGGATGTACGAACCGTTTGCCGAAAGCCTTTGGGACAACGAAATACAGAGCTTCGCGAAAAATACGGATCGTTTCATCTGGGATAAGAAAACGTTCTGCGGCGGCCTGTACCAGTGCGTGATCGCCCAGAAAAAATAACACCCCGATCCGGGAGACCGCACCGCGTCCGTTATTGCCGGAAAACTTCTTTGTCATATGGAGCCGGAGAAGCCCTTTTGTCATCCGGGTTCCCCGGTGCGGGCTGGCGGCGTCTGTATGGACAGACAGCCCGGGAGCGCCGCGGATTCGGCAAAAGGAGACCCGGCTCGGGAAACAGGCGCCTCCTCCTTCTCCCCCTTTCATGTTCAAAGCTTGTTGAGGAACGCCGGAATCGCCTTTTCCGCCGCGGACTCCATCATCCTTCCAGGCGGCGGTAAGAATCGCCCCACGCCGACAAAGCTTCCAGAACCGGCTTCAGGCTGTATCCCGTTTCCGTCAATGTGTATTCGACACGCGGCGGAACTTCGGCATAAACACGGCGGTGCAAAAGACCGCTCCTCTCCATATCGCGCAGGTTTGAAGTCAGGACTTTCTGCGTAATGTTCCCGATTGATTTTTTCAATTCACCGAATCGTTTCGTTCCGCCCATCAGGTCACGGAGAATAAGTACCTTCCAGCGTTCTCCGATCAGCGTCAGGGTGACTTCTACAGGACAGGCCGGCAGATTTTTCATCGCATATTCCCCTTTGTTTCCCTCAAGAGTATCCAAACAGATACTATATTACTTTAAAGTGCTTACTTTATTAATGAAACCGACAATGTCATTCTATTCCCGAAATCCGAAAAATTCAAAAACAAAACCAAGGGAGAAAAAACAATGAAAATACAAAAAATCGCCGTCATCGGAGCCAATGGAAAAGCGGGGTCAAAAATCACGGAGGAAGCCGTGCGCCGGGGAATGGATGTCACAGCGATTGTCCGATCGGACAATAAAACGCCGGCCGGCCGGGTTCTTCGGAAAGACCTGTTCGACCTGACATACGATGATTTGAAAGGCTTTGACACCGTTGTCGACGCCTTTGGCACATGGGCACCGGAAACACTGCATCTTCACCGCGAATCTCTGAGCCATCTGTGTCGGATTCTGGGCGGAAGCCCGGTGCGCCTGCTGGTTGTCGGCGGCGCGGGATGTCTTTATCTTGATCCGTCGCACACAAGCCGCCTGATGGACTCGCCCGACTTTCCGGATGTGTTCAAACCTGTGGCTGCGGCCACCGCGGAAGCATGGGACGAACTCCGCGGATGCCACGACGTTGCCTGGACGTACATCAGTCCGGCGGCGGATTTTCGGGCTGACGGACCGCGAACCGGGACTTATGTGCTGGGGGGCGAAGAACTGCAGACGGACGCGGCGGGCAAAAGCACAATCAGCTATGCGGACTATGCTGTCGCTGTCGTGGATGAAGCCGAAAAAGGCGCCCATATCCGCCGGCAGATCAGCGTTGTTTCCGCCGGAGCATAAAAGAAGTTCCGTGAAAAATACCGCTTTTCATGTGAGGGCACCGCGAAAGGGTCTCTCCCTTCCATGAACCTCCGGAGGCCCGCGGGTCGAGCCTTGGAGAAGGCCGAAAGCACCCTGCCCGGTCTGGCGGAACGGAACAGCTTCAGAACACCGAAAACCGGAAGCAGAGACCGCTTCCGGTTTTTTACGAAATGCGGCTCGTTTCAGGTCATCGCCTGCATCATCTCGACCGGAGAATCGCAGAAAAAGGATTCAACGCCCCACTCCCGCAACATCTGGGCTTTTTCAGGCTCATTGACCGTATAGGCCAGAAGGCGGTATCCCTGACCGCGGATTTCCCGGATCAGCGGCTCTGTCAGAAGATCCGCGTCGTAATGTATTGAATATGCGCCGATTTTCTCCGCCACCGGACGCCAGTCGGCGGAGTCCTCTTCGACCAGAACGCCGCGCCGAATCGCCGGCGCCAACTCCGCCATTTCCTCCAGAGCATCCCAGGCAAAACTGGAAAACAGAAGGCGCGACGGATCGTCAAAACCGTTTTCGCACACGACCCGCCATGCCGCGCGAGCCGTTTCACGCGCCAGATCGGGACGCGACGGCTTGATTTCAATATTGACACATCCGCCGCATTCGTTCAACAGCCGCAGAACCTCATCCAAAGTCGGAATCCCGGCCCCGCCCGCCAGCCGGACATCCTTCAGCCCGGCCGCCGTAAAGGAATCCAGCCGCCCCTTCGTTTCCGACAGCCGGTCAAGCGTTTCGTCGTGAAACACCATCGGCACCCCGTCCCGCGAAAGCATGACATCCAGTTCAACCCAGCGGATACCGGACGTACACGCGTACCGAAATGCCCCGAGCGTATTTTCCGTTCTGACCGCGCGGGCGCCCCGATGCCCGAAAACAGGGGGAAGATCAAACGACATCTTTGTCCTTTCATGAAAGATGGTATATGATGCTTGCGATTATAAAATTTCAGGGTGAATTTGACAAATGCGATTTTTTCATTCATGGCGCCGTGTGCCGCCCGAATTCCGGAACGCCGTTGTTGCCATCGGCAATTTTGACGGCTTTCATGAGGGGCACCGAGCCGTCGTTCAGGAAGCGGTCAACATCGGCCTTATGAAAAAACGGCCCGTCGTCCTGATGACGTTTGAACCGCACCCCAGCGCTTTTTTCCGGCCGGGTGCCCATACGTTCCGGATAACGCCCATCCGTTCAAAGGTTCGCGCCATCTGTGAACTGCCGATTGACGGCTTTTTCGTTTTTGATTTCAACGCGCCGTTTGCCGAGATGGACGCCGCCCGCTTTGTCCGCGAGGTCCTTATCGACGGCCTTCATGCCGCCCATCTTGTCGTCGGTGAAGATTACGGATTCGGCAAAAACCGTTCCGGTGACGTCGAGTATCTGAAAACTCAGTTTCCGGAGCTGCCCGTCACGGCCGTCAGAAAGCGGCGCGACGGTCGGGGAGAAATTATTTCATCCTCGCGCATCCGCGCCTTCATCCGCGACGGCGAAGTTGTCCGAGCCGCCGAACTGCTGGGACGCCCGTTTGAAATTGAAGGCCGCGTCGTCCACGGGTTCAAGCGCGGACGGACAATCGGCTTTCCCACGATCAACATTGAACCCCGGGAATCCATCCTGCCGCGCAACGGCGTGTACGCCGCACGTGTGGAAGTCGACGGCGTTTTCATGAACGCGGTCGCCAATATCGGTTCGCGCCCCACGGTCAACGGCGAAGGCATTCTGCTTGAAGCCCATATTCTGGATTACGGCGGTTCAGATTGTAGAGATTGTATATCTATGTTAGATTAATTCT
>USCC01000099.1 GCA_900553035.1 uncultured Rhodospirillaceae bacterium
TCGACCTGGCGCCCAAGTTTAACTGAGCGTGCAAGGATGATATGAGGGGAGTCATTTAACGGTTGTAAGGGGGGGGGGCAGGTATTCTATTGCAAGGCAGGCGAATGGCCATATGCATAGAGTTGTGAGGATAGGAATGATATTTTTCATTTTATGTGTCTCCTTTTATGATTCAACTTACAAGGATTAATTCTATCACCTGATTGTGGCAAAATTATGGCAATGATGTGGCAGAATTGTGACGGGGAAATTCTTATATCGGAATCGGGAAGATATTTTTTATAAAGAATGAATTAAAGGCTTGACTTTGAGTTTACTCTAAGCATTAGCCTGAAGACAACAGGGATAACGAAGGCATCTCCGGTGCGAAAATATGTCAGGATTCCGGACGTTCAGGTGTCTGCCGAAAAACGGAAAAAGCCTTCGTATCGCCGGCAAAATGCTGTTCCGTGTCTTGAAAAAGTGCGGTTCTGTTTTTGAAATAAGGAGAAACATATGCTTAAAAAACTGGCGCCGTTCTTTGTTGCGTTCGTTCTTCTGGCTGCCGCTGTTCCGGCGGAGGCCCGGCAAAATGGAGGAAACAATATGTCCGATAAATCCAAAACGCTGATTGCGTATTATTCCTGGTCCGGAAATACGCGAAAAGCCGCCGAAGCCATTCAGGCGGCAACCGGCGGAGACCTTTTTGAAATCCAGACGGCTCAGCCTTATCCCGAGGTTTACCGTGCTCTGACGGATCAGGCGAAGAAGGAAATCGCCGACGGATACAGGCCCGCTTTGAAAAACAAAGTCCCGGACATATCGGGCTATGATGTCGTTTTTGTGGGGTCTCCGAACTGGTGGGGCACGATTGCGCCGGCGGTCAGCACGTTTCTGGGCGAATACGATCTGTCCGGAAAGACCGTCGTTCCGTTCGTCACGCATGGCGGCGGCGGTGTACAGCGGACGGTCAGCGATCTGACGGCGCAATGTACAGGGTGTTCCGTGGCAAGAGCATTTGTCACGTACGGCGGTAATCTTGACGGAATCGAGGCGTGGCTGAAAGAAGGGGGCTTTGCGGAATAAGTCCGAAAGCCATCCGCCGCGCGTTTCGGAAAAATGCGCCTTTGCACGAGACTTGGGCCGAATCTGAAGCCGGATGTGATTGAAAATATCCTTTAGATGAAAAAGGTGTCGTGATGTTTTTTGCCGAAATCTGTTCTTAGCTTCTGGAAAATGATACATCATTTTCTAATTGGAGTTTATGTGTCCGGCGTTTTTGGCTATGGTGCGGTCTCAGGCGGCGGAACGGTTAAAAGAATGGCAGGTTTCTTCTTTCGGTAATGACGTACTGATTTTACGTGACCCGAACGAGACTCAGGAAGCGGGAAAAAACATCAAAGCCTTTTATATGCGCAATGCGGAAAGCAAATTTCAACGGGCGACCCGGGAAGCTTTTCATGAATATCGTAAGATGCTGAAAGATAAAGGTGAAAAAGTCTCTGAAGAGAAGCCGTTGCGCAAAGCCCCCACGAATGGAGCGACTGTGGGGCAGGTTTTTGAAATTTCGGACAAAAACGGCAAAACCGACATTGATGCAGCAGCTTTCCGCCCAGCCGACAACGGCAAAGGCTTCGCCGCGGAATCAGCCGGTATTTGACAGGATTCCGAAGATCAAACGACAGAAAGAACCCCGCATGATGCGGGGTTCTTTTTAGTTTTTCAAAGAAAGGAATACCTGTGTCAGTCAAGCTGGAAAACAAGCATTTTCAGGTATGCCGTTTCCGGCAGGCGCGGATGAACCGGGTGATCGGCGCCGGCGCCGGCCTGAAGGAGAATGCGTCCGGTGCGTCCTGCTTCGTTCAGTCCGCGTGCGCATTCGTTCAGAAATTCGTCGGGTTTGATATGATGTGAGCACGACCCGAGCGCCAGAATGCCGTTCCGCGCCACCAGTCCCGCAGCCAGGCGCGCCATTTTCCGATAACCGCGAAGCCCTGCCGCGATGTCCTTGCGAACCTTGGCGAATGCAGGCGGGTCACAGACGACGATATCGAATTTTTCCTTCTCTTTATTCATCCGTTCCAGGACGTCAAAGGCATTTTCACGGATCCAGCGGCATTTATCGGCCAGCCCGTTGGCTTCTGCCGCTTTCCGAGCCAGCTCCAGAGCGGATTCGGAACGGTCAACGCCGACAATTTCCCGGGCGCCGCCGATTCCCATATGCAGGGCGAAGCCCCCCGCATATGTGTAAAAGTCAATGACGCGTTTGCCTTTGGCCAGCCGCCCGACGAACGCGCGGTTATCGCGCTGGTCGTAAAACCATCCTGTTTTCTGGCCTTCCTTCAGGTCGGCGAAAAAGGTAATACCGTTTTCACGCACAGGCACAATATCCGGAAGTGTGCCTTTGGCGACTTCGTACAGGGGATCCAGCCCTTCAAGAGTCCGGGACGCACTTTCCGCGCGAAGGACAAGACACGACGGATTCAGGACTTCATCGACGGCGGCGATGATTTCATCCTTCAGCCGATCCATGCCCGCCGTGTTGATCTGGCACGCAATGATCTCGTCGAACCGGTCAATGATCAGGCCGGGCAGACCGTCGGCTTCGGAATGAATCAGGCGGTAAAACGGCGAGTTGATCAGCATGTCACGCAGTGGCACGGCCGCGCGCAGGCGGCGGGCGATAAAGGCGCGGTCAATCACGGTTTCCGGGTCGTTCGCCACCTTGCGGAAAGCGATCAGAGAGTGCGGGTTGAACGTTCCGATTCCCAGAAAGGTCGAATGGGCGTCGTTCAGACGTACCATGGTTCCGCCCGCAAGCTTCCGGGTTTCTTCGGTCATGTCGATTTCATTGGAAAAAGCCCAGGGTGAGCCTGATTTAATGCGCCTCCCGGCCCCCTGTTTCATTCGGATAACGGGATAATCTGTCTTTTTCATAGCATTTGCCTTTAAGCTCTTTTAAACTGGACGCGTTTTCCTATTGTTATCACGACAGAGGCCGGAATGCCAAAGAAAGAAATATCTTTTTCCAGCGGCGACGTTATCTTCAGGCAGGGTGAACCCTGCCGGCACGTCTATACGATTCTGGAAGGGCGCGTCGAAATGTTTTATGAAATCAACGGACAGACGCGCGTTCTGGGACGCAAGTCCGAAGACGACGTTTTAGGCGCGAACAGTGTTCTGGAAGGGACTTATGACACATCGGCGCGGGCGGCGACGAATGTTGTCCTGGCCGAACAGACGGCAGAGGAATACATTGCCCAGCTTCAGCGTTCCGGCGAGCTGTCGCCTTCGTTCAAAGGAGAGAACGTAAACGCCGGCGCCGCCGCAGAAGAGGAGGAGGACGGTGATTTTTCCTTTGATTTCGGCAGCAGTTTCGGCGCGGACGATGAGGAGGAAGAGGAAAGCGGGACGCCGGCGAAATCCGGGCGCCGCCGTTCATCCGCTCTGTCGTTCGGCATGGAGGATGAGGAGGAGGAAAAGAAGTCTCCCAAGGCTTTGGTCAAGGTTGAAAAGCCTGCTTCGCCCCCTGTGACGGTCAAACCGCGCATCCTTCCGGCGGATATCCGGAAATCCCCGCTGACGGAATGGCTGATGGAAAGTCGTGAAGAGCCGGTATCGTTCGGACCGGCGGTTCTTCTGGCTTCTTTTGTGGGGGACGATGACGGACGTCTGCGGGATGTCGTTTACGAAACACTGCGCCAGATTCCGAATCTGCAGGTCAAGGCGGTCGGCGCGGCGGTGCGCGATGAAAATGTCGGACGTGCGGCTCTTCAGATGCGGTCGTGGATGAAACAGCACGAGGCCGACGTCGGCCTGTACGCCCGTTTGGATAATGCCGGCCGGATTCTGGAATTTCACACGGTGAAAACGCCTGTCCCCGGAGATGCGGCCGGCCCGGGGATGCGCTTTTTCCTGCCGGTTGAGATGAAGCCCGAGCACCGGACGCTTCTGAAAATATTCACGGCGGCGGCGGTTGTGCCGACGCGTCTGGAGCATGAACAGTTGCTACGTCTGTTCCTGCCGGTCGTTCTGAGCGAGGCCGCCGTGTTCGGAGCCGCGCCGATGCCCGGACTGCGTGCCGAAGAGCAGGCGGCAAACCTGACGTGTTTTGCCTCGGCGCTGTCGCTCGCGGGCCTTTTCAGGCCGAAGGAGAATACGCATGCCCGGGCGGCAGAGGTGTATGAAAAGGCTCTGGCTCTGATGCCCTCCTATGCGCCCGAATACGTCTTCGTCAACAGGCAGGTCGGCCTGATACATCAGATTCTGGGCGAAAAAAAAGAGGATGTGCAGGCGCTGAAAAAAGCCGAGGATATTTTCAGTCGGGCTGTGGAGGCTGTTTCCGCCGTGCATCAGCCCGAAGCGTGGGGGGATCTGAAAATCCGAATCGGAAATGTGCGTCAGAAAATTGCCGCGTTCACGGGGGGCGGCGATGACTTCGCGCTGGCCATGAATGCTTACCGGGACGCGCTGGGGGTTCTGAAGGCGTCCGTCAATACGGAAAAATGGGCCGACGCGATGAACGGGCTGGCCCGGACGATGCAGCTGTTCGGAACGCACAGCGCAAAGACAACCCTGCTGGAAAAATCAATCGGTCTGTATGAAAAGGAGCTGGCCGTCCTGAACCGGGACATGTTCCCGATGGCCTGGGCCAGCGCCAGCAACAATTTGGCATCGGCGCTGTTCCTTCTGTTCGACAAGAAAAACGACCCGGCTCTGCTTCGCCGCGCCGTCGAAGTGTTTTCTGATGCTCTGACCGTTTATGACAAGACGGGAGCGCGAAAGATGGCCGCGGTTGCGACAAACAACTTGCGCCGCGCTGAAAAGGCTCTTTCGGAAACGGAAAAGGAGCTGGAGCAGAAAAAGAACTGGCTGGATGACTTGCTGGACAATGCGGAGGACGGCTCCGTGCCCATGGGGGACGACGGGGATGAGCCTCTCGTCTTTGAAAAAATCGCCGTCTTTGAAGAATTAGACGATGACGAATAAAAAACGGAACGCGGGCAACGTCTGGAGAATCAACGTGGCGATGACGGCCAGCAGGAGCGACGCGCCGTAGGGGCCTTCCTTTTTACGTTTGACGAGCGCAATCGCGGCAAAGAAAAAGAAGGAAAGCAGGATGGTCACGGCCAGTCCCGTAAAGCCGAGCCATGCACCGATTCCCGCCAGCATTTTGAAGTCTCCGCCGCCCATTGAACGCGGGCGTATCGGCGTCATCAGCGCCGAGGTCAGAGTCGGCAGAAGGAAGCCGCCCGCCGCACCGCAGGCCGATGCCAGCGGTGAAATTTCCAACCAGGAGAGCGCCGCGAACAGAAAACCCGAGAGAATCAGCGGGATGGTCAGAACATCCGGCAGCACGTGTATCTTTTCATCAATGCAGGCCAGAAGCGCACACAGCCACAGGAACAGAAACAGCGCCAGGGGCAGGTTGAAAAAAATGATGCAACAGATTGTCACGACGCCCAGAAGCCCCCATTTGATTCCGGCCGAAATCAGTTTTTTCCAGTACTGCCTTCTTTGTTCGCGGCGGTTTTCATTCGCCGATTTTGCAAAACGGGGGATATGGAAAGAGCGTACAAGCGCGGTTCCCGGGTCCGCGGGGAGGAACTTGTCAAAGCGCCGGGCGAAAAAGGGAAGGGGAAAGGCAAGGATGAAAGCCGCTGAGCCGAAAATCAGGAAAGCCTGAAGCAGATAAGTCCAGAACATGTCGGCGAGAGCGTCTTGCATTTCATTTTCCTTAAAAAAATCGTTTCGAACGGCGGCATTCCCCTTCATAATAGGCGAAAGATGAAAAGGAGTCCATATGACAAAGCTTTTTGAAAAAGCCGCTCTTGCCGGCGTCGGTCTGATTGGTTCGTCGCTGGCTCGCGTCCTGAAGAAAAAAGGGATGGTCGGTACAATTGCCGGGGTTTCCCGTTCGGAAGAAAACCGGCGGATGGCTCTGGAACTTGGTATCGCGGATGAAATGCATGCCGGAATTGCGGATGCCGTTCGGGATGCTGATGCGGTTTTCCTCTGTCTTCCCGTCGGTTCCATGGGCGCGGCGGCCGCAGAGATGGCGCCCTTTCTCAAACCCGGTGCCCTTGTGACAGATGTTGGTTCGGTCAAGACAAAAGTGATTGAGGCTGTTGCGCCTGTCCTGCCTTCTGATGTGCATTTCGTGCCGGCTCATCCGGTTGCCGGAACGGAAAAATCAGGGCCGTCCAACGGGTTTGCCGAGCTGTTTGAAGGGCGGTGGTGCATCATTACTCCGACGGCGGAAACGGACAGTGAAGCCGTGGCGCTTGTCCGCCGGGTCTGGGAGGAGGCCGGCATGAATGTGGAAGAAATGACGCCGCAACGTCACGACACAATCATGGCTCTGGTGTCGCATCTGCCGCATCTGATTGCGTACACAATTGTCGGCACGGCAGCCGATTTGGAGGAGGAAACACAGGAAGAGGTCATCAAGTTTTCGGCCGGCGGCTTCCGCGATTTCACGCGTATCGCCGGTTCGGATCCGGTCATGTGGCGTGACATTTTCCTGAATAATGCCGATGCGGTTCTGGAGGTGCTTCAGCGCTTTTCCGAAGACTTGACCGCTCTGCAGCGCGCTATCCGGAAAAAGGATGGAGACACGCTTCTGGATTTGTTCTCCCGGACGCGGCTTATCCGGCGGCAGGTTATTGAAGCGCGTCAGGATCAGCCTGAAAATGAAAAGCTGTTGTTGAAAAAATGAAATCATGTATATGATAGGGTCGTGATTTTTTCGGGAGATGACAAGTATGACGAAAGTAACCTATCAGGGAGTGATCGGGTGCTATTCCTCCATGACATGCGAGCACTGTTTTCCGGATGCCGACCACCGGGGATGTCTTTCCTTCGGGGATGCAATGCAGTCCGTCCTGAGCGGTGAAGCGGATATCGCCGTGATTCCGGTCGAAAATTCGACGGCTGGGCGCGTGATGGAGGTGTACAACATTCTTCCGGAATCAGGGCTGTACATTATCGGCGAGTACTTCCTGCCGATTCATCACTGCCTGATGATGCCGACGAAATATGTTCGGGGCCTGCCGCCCCAGAACCTGACGGAAGAGGAGCTTTTGGAATGGAAGCGCCGCAAGCCGTCGGAAGAGGAGCTGAACCGCGCCATTACGCGCATTTCCGAAGTCCGGAGTCATACGCAGGGATTGGCGCAGTGCCAGAAATTCCTGTTGCATAACCTGCCGAACGCCCGCCAGCGCGAAGCTTGGGATACGGCCGGGGCGGCTCGCGACCTGGCCCAGGATCCGGTGCCCAATGTCGCCGTTCTGGCCCCTGCCGGCGCCGTGCGGTACGGCATGACAATCCTGAAGGAAAATGTGGAGGATGATCCCAGCAACACAACACGTTTCCTGTTCCTGCGCAAAACGCCGCTTGACGCCGGGGAAATCCGTCATCCGTCGATTACGACTCTTGTTTTCCAGACGCGTCATGAATCCGGTGCGCTGGTCGAGGCTCTGAAGGTGTTTCAGAAGCACCGCATCAACATGACGAAGCTGGAAACCTACATGACCGGAAGCCATCATTCAAAACCCGTTTTTTATGTGGATCTGGCCATGGATCAGTATTCGCCCGTCGGTCGGAAGGCCCTTGAGGAATTAAGCCGCGAATCTTCCAGCGTTCAGGTGCTCGGAACGTACGAGGCCAGTCCGGCACGGT